>JAIENA010000185.1 GCA_019751755.1 Burkholderiaceae bacterium
GTTCACGAGTTCCAGAGCGACTGGGCGCAAAAGGGACGCGCACGAGAGTGGAAGGGCGACTATAAACGCGCACCGCTGGTGACCGAAACCGAGCACTGGACCGCGTTTCTGATGCGCCGCGCGATGCTGCTTGCCGTCGAGCAGGGCTGCGAGCAGCTCACCTGGATCAACGGCTCGGGCATGGCCAATGGGGGCCAGTTCGGCGCCGCCGGCCTGGACGAGTTCTACATGAAGATCGTACCGAGCCTGGCAAAAAAACTCGCCAAGCCTTTCCAGTCCGAGCTCCACTTGGCAGATTTCGTGCTGAAGGATGTCACCCGCCGCCTAGCCGTGATGCCGGTGACGCCGCTGATGCGCGAGAACTTTGCTGTTGGTGCGCCGGTGTATTCGTACGCTCGTGTCGTCGAGCAGGCTACATTTGATCCGGTTCGCGCAGCACAGCTGGAAAAGGCGCTGCAGTTGCGAGCCGACACCAGCCTGGGCGAGGATGTGCGCATGCGCGTCTCGATTGTCCGTGAGGTGATGTCGGCCCATGAAGAGGGACGGCCAGCTGCGGAACTCCTGGGCCGCACGGCGCGGATTGCATTTAATGCCGAAGACCCCGTCGCGGCGTTGGATCACGAAGGTTTCCACCTGGTGTTGAACCATCACTTCAGCGCTCGCGAACGAGAGGACGTGCAGCGCCAGTTCGCGTACGGCGCTCCGCTCCTGGTGCGCACGGTTCGTCTTTTGCTCTCTCACGGCGAATTCGATGCAGCCAAGCAGGCGATGGCGAGCTGGGAAGAGGCGGCCGCGCATGCGTACGCACTCTGGCGCAAAGGGCAGATGCCTCTGTCTCGCATGGAGAGCTTGGCGCAGAGTGTCGAAGCGAGGGCCGGCGCTAGTCGAGTCCTTTCGAAGGTGTTCCCGAAGGCGCAAGAGCTGGTCAAATCGGTATGCAACTGGATCCGAGGTAGTGGGGTCTCGCCTACCGACTTCCTGGCCAAGATCGTCCGCGCGCACAAGGAAGGCCAGCTTGCTGGCGAGATGGCGGCGGCGACGGACCTGCATGACGCCATGGACGCGCGCCAGCGCCAGGGCGACGATCTATACGAGTTGGCGCCCAGGGCAGGCATCCCCGAGCAAGCTTTCAACTGATGAAAGATACGACTTATGCGCATTGAATTGAACAGGTTTGATAACCAGGGGGCTATCAGTATCTCGTTTGTCGAGCTAAGCCAGGAGGATATCCAGGAGATCGTGCAGCGCGCGCATGAGGTCGCACGCCTGCGCCGAGAGGGGCGATCGCTGGACGCCGCCCTGGAGGGCCTGGACAGCGCGATGGTGAGCGCCCAGGTCATGGAGCCGGCCAGCACGACTGACCAAGCCAAAGCAAGCCTGCCGGCAATCGCCCAGATCGACGACGCATTTGCGGCCCTGCGCCGGTCGGTCAAGCCGTGCGAGCCTGCCGACGGGATCGTGGCCGTGAGCCAGGCGGCATTGGACGCTGTGGGGGACGCGCTGCGTGCCGCCGTCGGCGGCGGCGGTGTATCTGCATGGAAGTGGAACAAAGTGGCCTTGCCAGGCGCAGAGGCGTACGACCTGAGCAAGGTGCTGGAGAAGATGTCGCACGCAGCAGCCCTGGGCGGTGCGCCCAGCGCGAAAGAGGCGATGGTGAAATTCCCGCTCTTGTTCTGCCAAGCGTTTGCCCAGTTGGTCGATCAGGACGAGAAGGAGCTCCAACGTAATGCGCAAGCAACGACCATCGTCCACCTGGATAATGGCGATGGCCAGTCGATGGTGTCGCTCGGCGCGCCGGTGGGCATGAGCGAACTGGATGTTCTTGCGGCCGTGCAGTCAGCGGTAGCCAGCGCGGGGAATTACGAGAACATTCCGAAGCAGCTGATTGGAGCTGGCTTCGAGCAGATCGAGCAGATAACGGTCAGCCTTCCCCCGCCGGGTGATGAATTTGATCTAGAGCCAGAGTCCGAGGTGCCGCGCTGATCGGCGCAAGTAGCATCACGTCCCTGGCCAGATCGGGTTTTTTCTCTCCGAGGTTCTGTCTCCAACGGTTTCAGGCGTCAGGTATCCGCCGCCACCTGGCGTGACGATGCGGACGATGTTCACCCGCTTTCAAGGTACCGTTGCCTTGGTCAAATGGCTCTGAGGCACGAGCGGGGCGAACATTCCGGATTGACCTTGCTTGCCCCGGTGTGGAGCAGTTCAAATCAGCAGTCTGGATCAAGTTGGCGCCAGCGCCAACACACAGGTGCTGCCCTGGATTGAAAACGATGCATCTGTGTTGGGCTGTTTGGCTTCCATGATCAGCTGCCTGACTTCGGTCACGTGCTCCGGGTATTCAAGCTCGACGAATAGGTTCAACGACGCTTTCATCCGCGGGTTAGCGGGAATGCTTGACGCAGCCATTCTTTCGCCGCTTTCTTGGTCGGCACGATAGCTTCATCAGGCGCGGCGCCAGCAGCCATCTGCATACAGCGGTACTGCCCGATGTCGTCCCGGTAGACAACCAGTTTTCCGCCAGTCCCTTCTGCTGTGCATGCTCTGCCGGCTTGCAGCGCGCGTTCGCCCGCAGAGAAGCTGTTGATGGGCACCACGTCATCGATGACGCCGGCGGCAATACCAGGGAGCCCCTCGATCGCGACGGAGGAAGTCTTCTCGGTACGTGTCGTAGGGCGGAACCTGATCCTCACATCTGCGGAGGTCCCGCGTTTCTTAACGACCTTGAGCGTGCCTTGGCCGAATAGGAAGACGGTCTCGCCGGCAGCCAGACTTTCGGCCATGCGCTGGCCGATCTCATCGAAGAACAGCAATCCTTTCTCCTGAGTCACGCCGAAGCGCGAAGACAACAGTTTGCCGAACTCGCGCTTGTTAAATCCTGCGGCGCGTGCTTGGTCGGATACCAAGGTAGGGGCGAGTGATTCGCATTCGCGACAGTTTCGTTGCGTTGAACTGGAATTCGACATAATTTTGACGTGACCTAGTATCAAAGAGGAACGTCGCTTAGTCCCACCAGTACACCCTCAAGCGGGACAGGGAATCCCGGGTCGGTTGGCGGTGCGGAACCCAATGAATTCGATTCTGCCCGCGCGACTGGTGTGGGACAGTGGCCGAAGAGATTGCGGCTGGCCGGTGCGGCAGGCGATGGTATGTTGACGCCGCGCGCTATGCGCGAAACGCGGTCAGGTGCGGCGATCGCCACGTTCTGATGCGTCTCGCAGTCGTACTCCAGCTTCCCGCTTATGCTGATGACGTCTCCGGCTGCAAAGCCCGAGCCTTGGTGCGTTACGACCTTGATGAGAGCTGGGTCACGCAGTTGCACTGACACCAGACTTTTGACTGGTCCAGTGCCGCCAATGACCAAAGTGAGGCCCCGAGTGTTGCTCATAATCCGTTCGATGCGGCCGACAGCAATAAAGGTGTTCTCGTTCATAAAAATTTCTTTAGTTGTTACGTTTTATTAGTATGGCACAAAAACGTTGCTATGCGCGTAGAAACGCAAAAAGCACAGGTTTACCTCGCGTTAGGTGAGGCCAGATACCTAACTTCATGCGATTGACCGAGGTTACTGTTTGTGAAATCATCTTGCCAACGGACAATAATGCGTCCATTTTTTGTGGAGTTTCAGTGCCAGAGGTTGATCAAAACAGTGTCGACAGCGACTTCGAAAGCGACTTCCAAGCCTACCTTCGGCAGAAGGCGCTGAACGCTGCTTTGACGACATCAGCCGTGATCTCGAGTATCTGGTTTGCGGTCGGAGTCGTTGTCCTGGGCGTGGGGATTTTGGCGCAGCCTGCTGCAGATACGGTTGGCATGGACCCCGCCGGTCGCGAGCATCGGCTTTCAGTAATGACGATACCTACTCAGGCACCAGGAGCAAAGCGATAATGTCAAATCAGCAACAGACGGCAGATTTGTTTGGGATCGACCTGCACGCCGAGGTCACGCGTCTGCGCACACTGAACGGCAAACTGGCCAGCGGTATTGTCGTTGCAGCTCTCGCCGGCACCATAGGGCTCGTCGTAGGCATCGCCGGGATGACGCATAAGCCGGAACGCGAGCGCATCGCACTAGATGCGAACGGTCGAGCCTATCCGGTCCTGCCGCTGACCAAAGGCGATCCTCCTGACGCTCGCATCACTAGGATGGCAGGCGACTGCATGAACTCCCTCTTCAATCACGCGTTTCACAATTATCAAACAACCGTCGAGCGAGCCATCGGCGAGTGCTTTACCGGCGGTGGTAGCGAATCGGTACGCAAGGTCATGGAGCCATTCCTGGAAAAGATGAAGAAAGACGATGTGAACCTGTCCGGTAGCTTTGTCATTCAGCCTTTCATCAACACTCGCAGCGTTATGGGCAGCGGAGCAGGAGCGCGAAACGTTTTCCATATCCAGGGTGTGATCGATATCGGGTATCGCGGCGGCAAAGCCAATACCACCTCGCGCCCTGTGCCCTATGCATTCCAGAGCGATCTTGTGCGAGTGTCGTACGATTCGCATATCGAAGGATTGCGTCTTCAAAACGTCGTCCTGGTCCCGTGGCAGCCATAAGCCGACCAGCCTTGCAGTAGAAGAAAGGAAGTATCACGGATGAATATTGAAACAAAGGTGCTGAGCGATGCAGAGCTCGAGGCACTGCTGGCCGGGGACGAAGCCACGGTTATCGAACTGTGCCAGATCGAGCATGAGCGAGTGCTGCAGAAGCACCCGCAATTCGCCGAATGGATCGAGGACATTGATCCCTACATCTGTCCGCGACAAGAGCTCATAGACGCATTGCGCACGTCGCCAAACGGCTTTGTCCGCCAATACCTGTATTCCATCTTCGCATTCCGCCAGAGCATCAATCTCGTGGCCGGTCGCAGCTTCTACTGAGAGAATCCCATGAAGTTAAAAGCGTCAGTTGTGGCTTTTTCTGCCTGTATTTGTTCTGTTGTATGCGCACAAAACGCGCCTATAAAGCCTGCTGATCATTTGGCGACTGCGCAACGCAAAGGTGCTGTCATCGAAAACTTTCCGACCCGCGAACAAGCACAGCAAAGCTGGCAGAAAGCAGAGCCGCCAGTGACCAGTTCCGTCGCGAACGGACCATCGACCAGCATCGGCCCGGGAAGCTCGTCACCAGCCGGCTCGACCAAGGGGGCCGGCCACGTATCCGGCCGCGAACTCCCCGATCCCAAGCTACCTGCCAAGGTCGACGATGCCGCCGAGGCTACCGAGCGCGTGTCGCCCATGAGTCCGGCCGAGATCCGTAAGTTCGCGGAGGCGATGGCCGCAAGTGCTCGGGCGATGGCTGAGGTCCCAGGCGGGCCGTACACGGTGCGCGGAAGCCGAATTATGCCGATAAGCTTCGAGCCGAATTCCAAGCCAGGAACGGTCGAGGTTGCGCTCAACCTCGGCGCACTGCTCACGTTTGTTGATCGCTCTGGCACGCCACTGATTGTCGACGGCGCCAAAAGCTTCGCGAACACCTTTAGCGTTGGCGTGCTGTCGACAGATGAGGTGAGGGAACGCGGTTCGTCGACCGTCGAGGTAACAGCTCAGGCGCTCAGCGGCACCGGCAACATGATGGTCCGCCTCGTGGGTGTCCCCAACCCGGTCCTGATGCAAGTCCGTGTTGGCAGCGAGAACAAAACCGTGGACAGCGTTATCCAGGTTGTCGTGCCGGTGCTGAGCGCGGCGAAGAGCGTGCTTCCAGGTGATCGCCTCGAAGCCGACGGCGGCACTCAAGTCGGCGAAATGCAGGGCTTCCTGATGGGCATTCCTCCTGAAGGCGCTGTGGACGTGAAAGTGAGCCAGGTCGCCTCGACATCCGCATGGATGTGGCGTGGCCACCTCTACGTCCGAACGCCGCACACCATCTTTAGCCCTGGCTGGTTCAAGCGTCAGGCAGCCGTTGATGGCACTGCTGTCTACAAGCTTCCTTACACGTCCCTTGTCCGCATGGGTGTGGACGGAAGCGAAGTGAGTGCCGTCATGGAGCTGCCCTATATCCCGCCAGTTGCGAGCGCTGCACGAAAATAAAAAGCAAAGGAAACTTGATGGAACCGAACGACAACGACCTGCAAGGTGCAATACCGACATCGAGCAACTCCATCGGCGGAGGCGCCGCGCCTGCGCCAGCAAAGCCGCGTTGGGATCCGAAGGGTAAGCGAAACATGATGATCGTCGGCGGCGTCGTCGGCACGGCCCTCCTGCTGCTCGTCCTGCTGTTCGCTGGCGGTGGAAATCGCGAAGTGAGTAAGCCTTCATCGATCGTCCAGGTAGCAGCAGATCAACCGGTAGCTGCCGGGATGTTGAGCCAGGCGGATCGGGATGCCCTTAAAGCACAGGAAAACGCGCGAATTGCTGCTGCATTGAGTGGTGGCCAGAGTGCCGTTGGCACGCAAGTCGGTGCTGGCGCCACGACGGTTCAGACCTCAGTACATCAGCAGGCCAACGGGCCTTTGACCCAGCAGGGGGAGGTACGCCTCGATCAGCGTGGGCAACAGGCGCAGCAGCAGACGTCGCAAGCCGCTCCGCAGCAGCCAGATGGTTCGAGCGAGGCGAAATCTAAGGGGCTTGAATCGCAAATGCAACGCGTGATGATGGCGTGGGGTATGGGGGCTGACAATGGCGCCCAGCGTGGAAACTCGACATACGTCCGTGAGGTGGCAAGAAGCGGCCCTGCGGCGGTCGGGAATCAGCCGGCGCAGCAGGGCAGTGGTGGTGGCTCGAATCAGCGTCCTGCAAATGACGTGATGGTCGTGAAAGCATACGATCAACCCTATGCGGCCGAAATGTTGAGCGCTACTGACTCGGATACTCCTGGCAAGCTACGAGCTCGCATATCGAGTGGTCCGCTGGCAGGCGCTGTCGTGGTCGGCGTAGCAAGGCGGATCGGTGATCAGGGTTTCCAGGCTGACTTTACCACCGCATCGATCAATGGCCGCACCATCAAGGTCAGTGCCTATGCTGTCGACGGCGAGGTGTCCGGCGATCTGGTCCGTGGAGACTACGATGGTCGGTATATGCAGCGATACGTATTCCCTGTGCTGGCGGAAGGAGTCAAGGCCTACGCCGGCGCGCGTGCACAAGTGGGGACAACCGTGATCGCTATCCCGGTTCCTGGCGCCGGCGGCGTTGTGACTGGAGGCCAGCAGACGCCTCCTCCGACAGCCGAGCAGGCGCGAAACGCCATGTATTCGTCTGGCGCCGGCCAAGTATCGCGCGCGCTCGCGACCGGACCGCAGGACGGGCATGTCATGCTCGCGGCCGGCACCCAGATAGGTATCGTCTTCGAAGAGTCGATCTATCAATCCGATATCCCTGGCCCAACTCGCCAGACCAGCAAATAAGAAAGGGCACCACATGACTAGCACAGGCTTTTACGGCGATCAGGCAGAACCGACGTTCGGTGAACAAATGGACCCGCTGGGCACTGCCAAGCCAGCTGAGTTCGCAGCGGAAAAGCCTGCGTCCCCAGCATCGCTCAACATTGGCAAGACGAATGTAGCGAAAAAAATGTCAACAAGGAAGAAAGTAGCATTCGGCGCTGGCGGTGTCCTCCTGGCCTTCCTGGCTTTGGTGGTCATCCTCGACTCGGCGCAACCCACGGTCAATGCGTCGCCGAAACCTCAAGCTGCGACTCCAGCGCCGGCGAATCCTGGTCAGATGATGGGGGCCGAAGTAGCCAGCGGAGCAACCGTGATGGGAGGTACTCCGACGTCGGCCGCAGCAGCGTCGCCGGCGATGCCAGATGTTGCTGACCAGTCGAAGGTAGCGGTGCCCGCGCCGGCACAGGCAACCCAGGCACCGACTTCCGCTCCAGTTGCACCTATGCCGAGCTCCGCACAAGTTGCGGCTACGGCAATCGCGTTAGCCCAGACGGCTCCAGCGGCCCCGGCGGCAGGGGCTGCAGCTGCGCCAGCAACACCTGCTGCAGCATCGCTAGCAGCGGCCACTCAAACCGCCAGAATTACACCGTCTTCCAAGTCGAATGGTAAAGCCCAATCGGGCGAAAAAACCGAAGCCCCAAGCGTGACGCCCGAGCAGCTGGCATTGCGCGTCGCTGTTCTGGAGCGTCGCTTGGCTCGATACGAACGTGGCGACGCCCAAGAGCGCGCTCGCATTGTAAAAGAAGCGGTGGCCCGGACGAAGCCCGCCACTAGCGAAAAAGTTCTGCCGGTCGCGCAGCCGTTCGTGGAAGTGAAAAAGCCGGTGGTGCTGGAGAATGACTCGGTGCGGGTCGTTGGCATGTCGACGCATCACGGCGTGACAAGCGCGTTGGTGGACTACGGCGGGGTCAAGAAGCGCGTCGCGCAAGGTGACTCGATTCCAGGCCTGGGCACAGTCCAGGCAGTCGCGGCTGACGCTGCCGGAAATGTCGTAGTTGAGATCAACGGCGTTCGTTACCAATAAGCTCAGGGAGCGCTGAACATGGACCTCAATGCATTGCTGGCCTCGTTCTACACGGGCGCCCAAATTGTCAGGGAGTTCGCAATCGCACTGTGCTCGCTCACCTTGGGCTGGTACTTGGTCGGTAACGCGGCGTATCGGATGACAAGATGGGGCGACCCGCGCCGAACATACGGCTGGGCCTCAGTGTCTGCGAGGTTCATCGTCGGGACCTTCTTCATCAACGCGAATGCCTATATCAACATGCAGGTGCTGACGTGGACCGGGCAGGCTATGCCGTCAACGAACTCGATGTCGGTGATGCCGGGTGGTGGAGACAGCGTGCCGAAGATGATCTTCCAGTGCGTTCTTGCGTGGCTGGCCACCCTCGGTGTCCTCGCCATCATTAAGGGCACCCGTTTGATTGTGAAGGCCAACGATGGTGGCCCCTCGCAAGTCGAAGACCCAGGCTGGACTGCTGCGGTATTCATCGTCGCGGGAGCATTTGGAATCAATTTATGGCGATTCGTTGCACCTCTAATTTGAGCTTGCAACCACGCAAAACGAATTCGGTTATACACCGGGTATGTAGTTTTAATCACTTAAACAAAAGGGAATTCCTTCCATGAAAATCTCAAAACAAACTCTGCAACTCGCACTGCCGCTCTTCGCAATGGGTCTTATAGTTGCATGCCCCGCGCATGCGGCAGGAACTGCAGATATTTTTGATCGCCTGTCGGCGATCACGGGCAAGCTGCCGGTTGTCAAAACAGCACTGATTTACCTGTTCTTCCTGCTTGGCCTGGGCGCCATCGGCTGGGGCGGGATGGAGGCGCTCAAGAAGTCGAAAGGCCGGGATGGCGGTGATGTGACTTGGTCAAGTGTCGGCATCAAGATCGCTGCCGGCGCATTCCTTGTCGCCATTACTACGACTACCGACATCTTCACCCAAACCTTCGTCGGTACTTCGGCGTCGAGCACTCCGACCAACTCGACCAACGTACAGTAAATCGCGATGGTCGAGCTCATTCCAGGCGTCAGCCGAAACACGTTCCGCGATCACGATCCTCAAGCGGAGGCGGCGGATGCCGCTTACCGCGCGAAGAGGCCTGCGGTCCTGCAGCGCGCGCATTACACCTGTCAGGCGTGTAGTGTGAAGTCGAGCGGCGGCCTGGAAGTTCACCATAAGGATTGCAATCACGCGAACAACACGGATGAAAATTTCCTGCCCGAATGCGTGTTCTGCCACCCGGTGAATCACATCGGCGAGCTGGCAAGCCGTATGTTGCGCGCCGACGAGTCCGAGCTCGCAGGAAGTGTGTCTCAGCTGGCCTATCTGCCTGACTTGCGGCAGGCTGACCTCTCCCACCTAATGCGCACGATCGGCCACGTGTTGGCCAATCCCGATGCATCGGAAGATGAGAAGGGGGATGCGAAAGTGCTCCACGCGAGCCTTACGGAATACCAGCATTACATTGAGACGGTGTGGGGTTCGTCTAAGGCGGCGCACTTCGCGATCGCTTTGAAGGAGGTCTCTGCGCCCGTGTATGCGGCCCGCGCCGAGCCGATGAAGGGTCTGCGCGTGGTCTTTTCCCTTGGTGTGATTGTGAAGCAGGCGAAGAAGTTTAGCGATGAGTTCGCGTCGCTACCGATCTCATCATGGCCATCGATCTTCGCAAGACGCATCGCAACCCAATAATAACAACGAACCGAAGTACAAGGATCAGATGTTTGAGGCGAATGTAAGGCACCGCAGCGCGACCCTGGCCGAGCCGAAGCCGACGCCGCGTGAGGTGGCGGAGAAGCTCATGATCGGTATCGTCTTGCACGATAATCGTAACGCGCTTGCGGAAGGGTGGGCGTTCCTCCCGAACCGCGCGCCTTTTCGTGTCCGCGGGCTGTTTGACCTACCCAACGACGCCATGTGGATATCTTCGGGCGATTTTCAAGATTTCCGCAAGCTGGGTCAGGCCCAGTTGCACCACGTGCGTCGCACCGGATACCTGGGTCTGAAGCTGTCCGAGATTGCGCAAGATTTCGGTATTCGCATCGACGGATATCACGCGATCGAAGGCGGCAAGGCGCTCGTGATCTACGTGCAGCACGCTGTGCGTATGGCCGTCGAGGTCTACGGACTGGACGACGTCATGCGCAATCTGCAGGACGAAACCCTGGTGGCGACGATCAGTAAGGCTCTCCCGCCGGCGGCGCCTTCGAAGGACATGCTGTTGCAAAAGCTTGCGGCCGCGTATCAGAGCTGGTCATCAAAATACACCCCTTTCATAGACAACAGCGTCCGTGTACGCCTGCGCTTCAACCGCATGGCCTACGCCGAATGGTTGCTGAGCAACCCAGTTCCGGACGCTGGCTGGTCGCATGCGCTATCGGACGTTGGCTTTGACCATGACGCGGTCATGGCCGGCACGTTTCCTCCAACACTGATCCAAGCGGTAGTCGAATTCGACGGCGTGCCGTCGGAACTGGCGGAACTCATCGCCTACGGGGTCGGTGCGTCCAGGCAGCGCGCTAAGCGTACCTGGATGACTGATGTCGAATATCGCTGGATCAGCCGCTACGCTCGCGTGCACGTGCAATCGTATCTTGTGTCTTCGACGTGCCTACCCTTGCCGTCGGGGTGCCAGTTGCCGCATGGCCTCGTACAAGACAGGCTTGTAAAGGCGCTACCAGCGTCCGGAATCGTGTCCTACATTCACTGCCAAGCGCTGATGTCGTCAAAATGGTCGAGGGTGACCGGCAGGAATGAATACGACCTGCACAGCACCTGGTTGCGAGCACACGACCGCGCGATCTGCTTTGAAGCCGCTCTCCGGTTGCAGCAGGCTGGGTTTCCGGTGTCGGGATATGGCAACGGCTCGGTGATAGTCAACGTCGATCGTGAGAAGTTGATCGATCTTGAAAAAGCTGCGATTGCGATGGACTTCACGAATCCTCGCTGGAACGCATTATTACAGGAGTTTGGCTATGTCAGCCCCGATCATTCCCATTGACCCGTTGGACCGCGCGCTCAGTCAGATCGTGTGGCGACTGCCGCTCGAGCTCACCGCCGAAATGGACAGCATCTTCCACATGACGCCGGTGGCTCGGATCGGACGCCTTATGGAAATCATTACCGCAGCCGCAAAGCGGGATCCGAATATTGTCGCCATCCTCAAGCAGCCTGACGTGTTGCCCGGCCTCAAGCAAATGGCGGATGATCGCCGCGCGGAAATGGACGCTGCGGAGCAGATGAACCCAGCACGCGCTGGCTAATCGCAGTCCAATCTCAAACTCGAATTAGAACATGACAAACTTTCTGCTTTCAGTTGCCGAGGCGGTACATGACACCTTGGGCGGCGGTAGCGCGGAGGTCCACTGCCAATGGCGTGGCGCCGTGGTGCCATCCCAGCGTCTCGATCAAGGTGCATTCATCAGCGAGTTGTTGCAAGACAGCCATCTGCCCAAGAGTACGCACGGGGGCGCCGACGGCGGCGACTCCGGCCCGTTTGCCGAGCCGTACTCGCTGGAGATGGCTGATGGCACGCTGGTGTCCTTCCTGTTGGTCAGGGGAGCACGCAATAACATGCGAGAGGCGGATGCCGCGCGCATGGCTGAATTGGTCTCGACCAAAGTAGCTGCGTATATGGCAAGCGGCAACGGCCGATCGTATTCGTTCGGGTTGTACTTCCTGCACGATCCGAATACCGCTGCGCAGGTGTTCGAGCAGAAAATCGCACCTATGCTTGCAACGGCCAAGCGCCTGGGCGGCGACGCAGAATCGTATCGCCGCGACCTGGCGTCGCGATTGTCAAATGGCGCGGCTGAAGAGATGACGCTGCTGACTGTGCGCACGCATATGAAGGCGCTACGGCCAGACGAAATGAAGCGCGCGACTGAGCAGTACCAGGACATGGTCAAAGCGATCATGTCGACGGGGAAGGGCATGAGGAATGTGCCGCTGGGCCTGATCTCCCCGTTCGGTCAAGCTCTGCTTAGCCGCAGTCCGGCTATCCTCCAGCGCCATGAAGGCCTGGTAAAAAGCTTGTTGAACGACTTCAACAGCCGGGCTATCGGCTTGTCGATGCAGCTTCTGGCGACGCGCGAGGCCTTCGAGCGCGTGCGGCGCTTCGCCGACCGCGAGATTCCGTTCCAGCCTGGCTGGACCGCACGCCTGATGGGACAGGAAGGCGCGATCTATTCAGCCACCGCAAATAAGGCGTCGCCGACGCCGCTGGACTTGGGGATGCAGGTGCTGACTCGCAAGGTGATCGGCCACATCAATAACTACGAGACCGCCACCCTGGGGCATACCTGGTACGGTACCGCAGTCATGGAGGTCGGCCCTGTTTCGCCACGAAACCTCCCTTCGCAAACGATCTTCTCAGCTCTTTTGCAAAAAGTCAGTACCGTAGGGATTCCGATGAGCATCTCCTACGAGATACTCCCGAATGGCCTCGAGTATAACAAGCTGAACCAAGTCCTCAACTCTTTCCTTGCTCCACTCAACTCAACGAATCGCCAGATCCGCGACGCCTATCAGGAGCTGCGCGAACATCATGAGCGCTACTCGGCAACTGACCCGATCATCGGCCTGCGTGTATCGTTCGCGACCTGGGCTCCATCGCAAAAGGATGCTGAAAGTGCACTGCTCGAGCTCGACCTGGCGGTGAAAAGCTGGGGCGGTATGCAGGCAAGTCACGAAACCGGCGAGCCGGACGTCGCCCGCTTGTCGTCGATCCCAGAATACACCAGCTCTAGCTGCGCGCCAGTGGTGCCGGCGCCATTGGCTGACGCGATCTACATGTCGCCGCTGATGCGGCCGGCGTCGCCTTGGGAGTTCGGCCAGCTCCAGTTCAAAACCAGCGACGGCGTGATCTATCCAGTGCAGATCGGCTCACGGAAACATGCATCGTTCGTATCCGGTTGGGCGGCGCCGTCAGGTTCCGGTAAGTCGTTCCTAGTGAATCGCGTGATGTACTGCCTGTCGCTTTCGCCTGGCGCGCAGCAACTTCCATATGGACTGGTGGTGGACGTGGGCGCCTCGGCTAAAGGGTTCCTGCGGCACCTGCGTACAGTGCTGCCTCGTTCGCTGCACGATCAGCTGCTGTACTTCAAGGTCATCAACGACGCGATGTTCTGCGCGAACCCGCACGACCTCCAGCTTGGCTGCACTCGACCTACAGGTGGCGAGATGGACTTCCAGGTGGCCGTGTACGAGGTCATTTTCAAGGGTCTGGGTGACGAGACCGGCGCATTCATTAAAGCGATGATCAACGAGGCTTACCGGATGTACGCTCCTGACTCCACCGACGCACGTATCTGGCAGCGGGCCCACAGCGAGAAGATCAGCCGCGAATTGGAAGAGATCGGCTTTTACATGGACGACGATCGGCCACCTACAGTCTATCGTGTGGTAGACGCGCTATTCGCCGCCGGGCACATCGAATCCGCCCGGATCGCGCAGCGCTACGCTGTGCCGCGCATGGAGGATATGACGAAAGTGCTGCAGAGCGACCGCTTACGCCAGGTGTACGGCACGGCCAAAATCGACAAGGAGTTGATGATCGAGCGCGCCTCACGCGCCCTGCTCAGCGCTACGAACGAATTTGCTGTGCTGTCCGGGGTCACCCGTGTGGCCATCGATAACGCGCGCATCATCGTCGTCGACCTGCAGAATGTATTGGGCGGATCATCTTCCAGTGGCAAGGAGTTTGCCGGGATGATGTACCTGTATGCGCGGCACCTGGGTGCCCGAAACTTTTTCCTCGACGTCGACGAGATGGAGACGCTCGTCCGCCCGGAGTATCGGGAGTACCAGATTCGCCGCGTGCGCGAGATCCAGCAGACTCCGAAGGTTCTTACCTACGAGGAATGGCACAACGTGAATGCGGTGCAGGGGTTGCTGAACCTGAACATCAAAGAGACACGTGAGACGCGAAAATTCAAGGTATACCTGAATTTCGTGACGCAGTATGTCACCGACTTCCCGCAAGAGATTTTGGACGGCATGACGACACTGATGGTCGCCGGCCAGCAGTCCGAGGCGCAGAACAAGTTCGCGCACGAGAAGTTGAATTTGTCGAACACGGACCTTGAGATCCTGCGTAATGGACTGGACCGCCAGGGCCGGATCTGGTCATGGTTCCGTCTGCGCGACGGCATGGTCACGGCGGTGTTCGATAACGAGGTGGGCCCGATCGAAGCCTGGTGCTATACCACCGACGATACGGACGCTCCGCTACGCAATGAGCTCGAGATCCTGATCGGGGAGAACGAATCTGTCAAGTTCTTGGCAAGCGAATTCCCGAAGGGCTCGGCCGGCTCGTATATCGAGCAGCGGAGCCGCTTGATGGGCACAGAGCGGGTGGGCGACAAGTCGACTACCGTCACCTCAATCCTCGCGAAAGAGCTGGCCGAGAAGTACCACGAATTCGCCCGCCAGCAGCAGGCTGTCTGAGCCAGGCCCGATGTTATGCACAAAAATGTGGATAACTAGGGCACATTTTTTATCGAAACCCAGCATCCATGCGCTTTCCATCGGTGCCGCTAAAAATTGAGCAGGGGCGAGGCCGCCGCTGCGTTACATCGAAACATTGCCCGTTGACAAAATAGGCAGATGTGTAATGTGTGATTACATGTGATTACGTGTGATATCATTCCACTCGGTAACTCAATAGCGCATGGTTGTCGTGCAACTACATCGAGGGCAGTAATGAAACTTAGGCGGATCGGGAATTCCTACGGTACGACGTTTAGCCGTGACGTACTCAATAGAGCCGGATTTGTAGAGGGGCAGGAACTTGATGTCGTGGCCTCTCAGGGAGAGATAAAGATCATTCCCGGACTCGGCAGCAGCATCACAGTTTCGTTCACAACTGCCGAGGCGAAGGCTCTTGCAACGGGCAAGCTGGATTCTGAATCTGGGGAAACAGCATTAAACAAAGTGCGCCGCATAGTCGGCGCTGAGTAAAGGAAACCGGATCATGGTCATGAGTCCGCAATCTACGGAAGCGCTCGAAAGGCGTGTGCGCGAACTGGAGGCTGCTTTGGAAGGCGCTGTGGCCTACATGAAGCGTTTGCCGTTGGTGCCGACAACACTGGATGAGGTCCGCCGTGCGGAAAAGGTATTACTTCAAGTGGCCCCACCAGCAGTGCTTCGTGGCGAGCGCCACTACTCGTCAGGAGTAATGGTCGTGAGGGCCGAGTTGATTGGTGATGTGCTCACTTTGACGTCAGGTGACGTCGACAATCTGCCGCCGGAAATGGCCGAAAAATACAAGCTTTCGTTTTACGAAAAGTGTAAGAACGGCTACCAGGTCAAGCTCGCACCAGTGGTTGGGCCGAAAATCTTGTCCTGACGTGGATCCGATCGACGGCGCCGGCGTGCTGGCCACGTCGAGCAAGATGCGCGCGAATCGTCACCGCTGCCGGCGTCGACGGCCCTCAAGCAGGATCTGCCAGCTCCTCGATGTCACCGGCTGGCGCGGGCCACTCTGCGCCCCACTACTTTCCTTCCTATACTGAAACTGATCGACCGCCGTGTCGGTTATCGACGCGGTGCCCACTGCTCCCTCGGCCGAAATCTTCCGTGCCGCCAGCATTTACGTCACAGGGGCCTCGACGGTTTCTGATGCTTTCTTGTGCCTGTTCGCGGTGTTCGCGGCGCTGCGCTTTGGCTACGAGAATAAATTTCACACAGAGCTTGTTGCAGCCGTGCGCCGCCAGATGCAGATGGTCACTGTAGGCCGAATGATGCTCGTGCCGGAGCAAGCTTTTCGTTCTGCATAATTCGTTGCGCACGGCGAGTGCAAGCGTTTTTTTGCAACCACGCCTGACCGAAATTTCTATGATGGGTCCATCAGCAATCGCATCAAGCGACCAGTTGAAGCAGCTTAGGCAGTAGAAGTTTTTTATGTGAATGGCATCGTCGACGGCCCAGACGTTGTCTACCAGATCTGGGCCAATTTCTGAAAAGGGACTCATCATGTTCGGTACCATCCCCGGCCGCGGTAACGGCACCACCACCTTCGTGAACTACAACGGTAAAGCCGGTCTGTTCGTCATCGATCACAATGCCCAGAACGCGGAGGGTACCCTCCGCGAGCACACCACGACCACCGGTCGCAAGGTGTACAAGGAAGAGTACCCAGACCTGCTCTCGGCTTTCGTGCGCCGTGTCATCGTCAAGGAAGAAGACGTCTACCAGAAGCCGGGCGAGAAAGAAAACAAGATCCTGGTTTCGCTGCGCAGTCCGGACGGCAAGGACGCGGTGGTGAAGTTCAGCATGGGCAGTGGCGCGCTGCAGGTTCTGGGCGCCATCAACGCCTCTGACCTGACTCAGCCGATCACCCTGAAGAATTACCTCTTCCAGGCTGGCAGCAAGGGCAAGGACAAGGAAGGTAACGAAGTCGTTCGCCTGAAGGATGAAGTGCGCCTGGTCGGTTACCAAGGCGACCAAAAGTTGATCAACAAGTATGGCGAAGGCGAAGTCGTGATTCCGAAGATCGATAAGATCGAAGTGAAGCACCCTGTCTCCGGTAAGCTGCTCGAGACAGTCAACGACTTCACCGCCCAGCACGAGTTCATCGTGAATTTGGCGAAAAACGTCAACACCAAGGTCCAGGCCGCCAGCGGTTCGCAGCCGGCGCCGGTCGCACCGCAAGCCCAGCCTGCCCCGGCCGCAACCGCCGATGATGCCCAGCTGAGTGCCTCGGACATCCTGGGTGAGGACGACGGCGGTGCGGGCGATGCCGCGGCCTTCGCCCAAGGCGCATAAGCAGTCCATTTCCCGCGAAAGCGGTAGTAGAAAAAAGCCTCGCAACCATGCGGGGCTTTTTTATTGCGTGCGCCCAGCATGGGCGCACTCCTGCGGGTGTAAGTCCCGCCGCAAGCTGACCACAGCGAGCGAAGTGAAGCGCAACTGCGGAAGGGTGACCGACCGTGGGAAGGAAGCGTGGAGCATAAATCACGAGCCGATGTACAAGAACCGTATAGAAGGCGCTGCCAATCAGGGCGAGCGGGCGCGAAACCGCGAAGCTCTTGTGGTCAAGGAAAGGTGGCGTAGATGCGGCGGTTGTGTGATGAAGGAGTGCGGCCCTTACCTGGGGACGCCCCGCCTTGGGCCTGAAAGGGCGACGGTGAGAACCGGAGCGGGGTCTCAGCAGAGGTCATATTAGTCGGAGGTAGCGCCGGGAAGGCTCGACCCCTCTGGTGAAGGACCGAACGAGAAGGAGTGAATCCGATATGTCGATGCAGCCAGCCATGCGTCAGATGCCCGTGCGAACGGGGCGGAAGGCCGAAGGGCAAGGTGAAGCCTTGTTTGATGCCTTCAGCGACGAAGCAAACCGCCCGCGACATGCCACCGGAAACACGGGAACAGCGCTGCTTGCTGCGGCGCTGACAACAGAGAACCTGCGGCGGGCGTTCAAGCGTGTCCGCGCCAACAAGGGAGCGGCTGGCATCGATGGTCTGGATATCGACCAGGCATCGCGTCATCTGGTGACGGCGTGGCCGGGCATACGCGAACAACTGCTGTCAGGGACGTACCGGCCCAGTCCGGTGCGTCGGGTGACGATCCCCAAACCCGACGGTGGCGAGCGTGAGCTTGGCATTCCGACGGTGACGGATCGCCTGATCCAGCAAGCACTGCTGCAAGTGCTGCAACCGATACTTGATCCCACTTTCAGTGAGCACAGCTACGGCTTTCGTCCGGGCAGGCGTGCGCAAGACGCGGTGTTGGCCGCGCAAACGTACGTCCAATCCGGATTACGGGTCGTGGTTGACGTTGATCTGTCGAAATTCTTCGATCGGATTAATCATGACATTTTGATCGACCGTCTGCGTAAACGCATTGATGACGCCGGGGTGATCCGGCTGATCCGGGCGTATCTGAACAGCGGCATCATGGACCATGGCGTTGTTGTGGAGCGAACTGATGGGGCACCCCAAGGGGGCCCGCTCAGTCCGTTGCTTGGTAACGTGATGCTCGATGAAGTGGACAAGGAACTGGAACGGCGCGGCCATCGTTTCGCCCGCTATGCCGACGACTGCAACGTGTACGTGCGTAGCCGGAAAGCTGGCGAGCGGGTGATGACGCTGTTGCGGCGCTGCTATGCCAAGTTGCGCCTCGTGGTCAACGAAGGTAAAAGCGCGGTGTCCAGCGTCTTCGGTCGAAAGTTCCTTGGTTACAGCCTGTGGGCGGCGCGTGGGGGCGAAGTCAAACGCAAGGTGGCGGCCAAGCCGCTGAAGGCGTTTAAGCAACGCATCCGGGAACTGACCCGCCGATCCGGCGGGAGCAGTATGGCTGATGTGGTGGCAAAACTACGTTCCTACGTGCTGGGTTGGAAGGGGTATTTTCAGTTGGCACAAACGCCGAGGGTTTTGCGAACACTCGATGAATGGCTGCGCCATAGGCTGCGGACTATCCAGCTCAAGCACTGGAAGCGTGGCGTCACCATGTATCGGGAATTGCTCAACCTTGGCGCGCCGCCCTCGGTCGCGCGGCAAGTGGCGGCCAACAGCCGCTGCTGGTGGCGCAACAGTGATCGACTGCTCAAAACAGTCCTCACGATTGGCTACTTTGACCGACTGGGCGTACCTCGCCTGTCCTGACCTCAACTTCTCGAACCGCCCGGTGCGGACCCGCATGCCGGGTGGTGTGGCAGGGGACTGGCTGGTTATACTAGCCACCCCTATGCCGATCACCAAGGCGCAACCACGCCTCACGAGTTCATTTACCGTAGAGCCATCAGTCAGATGCAATCCAGAATTCATAAACAGGAGTAGATATGCCAAGTTGGTTCGATCTCGGTACGGAAGCAGTGAAGCTGCGCTTCATCAAGGAGGAAGGCTTCAAGGAGAACCTGTTGATTCTCGTGGGCTTGGCGATGGGCTCGCCGGAGTGGGAGGCGTGCCAGCGCGCGCCGCTGAACTTCAAGCCGGTCCCCACTGGCAAGCCATTTCTGATTCGCCCGTTCTCGCCGACGAAGACCCCGATGCTTTCCGAGTTCCGGTCTGTATTTCCGCTGGCTCGCGAAGTGAAGATCGGTAGCGCGCAGGACGTACGCCTGCGCCTGCAGGGCGGCGCCAAGCTATCGCCGCAGGAGATCGCGATCACGGCCGCGATGCGCGTGGCCGCGCCGATCGGCATGAACCTGATGAGCAATCGCGTGTTTGAACGTCCGGAAGGCAGTCGCTTCTTGGTCAATGCTGCGGGGCAGCGTTTAGAGGAGGGCACCATGCCTGCAGCCTACCTGCTGCGTGCTGACGAAACCAACCTCGTGAGCTGCGTGCGCGGCTTCATCGCAGGCCTGATGGCTGGCTCGCACGCCGACGTCGCCGACGTCAACCGCTTTGTTGACGTCCTCTACGGCCGTGGCGCTTCGCTCGATCGCTTGAAGGTCGAGCAAGTCGCCCAGACCATCGAAGTTGAAATGGCAAATCGTGTCCTTGAGCGTCACGAGCTGGCCGGCGACGCAGCCTACCGCGAGGCACAGCTACTGTACGAAAACTCGCCCTCGTACGTCGGTCCGCAGAAGGGCACCGGTGCGATCCCGCTGCCGGCGGCGGTTGCTGCCCAGGAGCTGGTCCGGGCCTTCGGTGGCGAAGGGCAGATCCCCATCTACATTCCCCAACTGAGCGATGGTACCGTCGCATCGCTGTTGGGTACGTCGTACGTGACCCTGACGGATCCTACCGATCCGGAATCGAACGAAGCACGACTGCGCACCTTTGTCCCTCCTTCCGTCATTGTCGTCGAGCGCTCGTTCTCCGAATCGGTGCCTCCGCACCGCCAGTCGCTGATCAGCCGCGACGATGTGACGACCGAATCGCTGGATGAAATGCGAAACGCAATGGCGCGCCGCCACCCCAACGGCCTGACAATTCTGACCTTCCCTGAGTACTCCAGTGCCGTCGAAGTCGATCGCCAGGCCGAGAAGGAGCGCGTCACTGGCTTCCTGCGCGCCCTGCAGGCGGAATACGACGTCCTTGGAATCGGCCTGCTTTCGCCGGTCATGCGTCGCAAGATGAACCTACAGTCCGGCCTGATGATGGTCACCGTCGGCCGCAAGTTCAGCCCCAAGGAGCGGGAACTGCGCGGCGAAGATTGGGTACCGCGCCGCCAGGATACGATGTACGACTGGGATGCGCTGCGTACCTTTACCAACGATGTCCTGGTTCGCGTCCACGAGTCGGCCGGCCACAAAATGACGGCGGAAGAAGAAGCAGCCCTGCGCGCCAATGAGAGCGCCGAAAACAGCTACCAACTGCCGTACGACGCATTCTCGAAAAACGGCGACATTCAGCTGATGATTCCTCGAAACCTTGCCGGCCCGACTTATAAGGCGCTGCAGAACCTGCAGGACCGTAGCGGCAACGTCGACGAGTACGTGCGTAACGCGATCGGCTTCAGCGACGAGCAATTCGCCTATCTCGCGCCCGAGCAGGTCGATGCGTCGGCCTTGATGGTCAGCGCGCTGGACCGCGACAAGGGCTTCGTGCTGGGCGACCAGACTGGCGCCGGCAAGGGCGCGACCATTGCGACGGCCGTCTCGTATGCGTGGCAGCGCGGGCTGGCCGTGATCTTCGTGACCAAGCAGGACAGCCTGTTTTCGGACTTCTACCGGGATCTGAAGAAGACTGGGCTTCATACCCAACTGCGCCCGATGGTGCTGAACCATTCCGCCCAGGTGGTCGACCAGTTCGCCGAAAACCTGGACAAGATCGCCAGCGGCGTCTCGCGCAAGAAATTCACCGAGAACTTCCAGTTTGGCCTCGAAGGCTTCGACAACCCGAACCTAGTCTTCTGCACTTACTCGCAGTTCAGCAAGGGTGAGGATTCGGACAAGAGTGAGTGGATAAAGTCCATCGCGCCAAAATGCATCGTGATTTTCGACGAGGCACACATTGCCGCCGGCGACACCTCTCAGCTGGGCTCGGTGTGCACCTCGGTGGCCAATAACGCGAAATCGGTCGTGTATTCTTCTGCAACCTGGCTGAAGGACGCGCGCCAGATGAGTTTCTATAGCCGTATGTTACCCGCCTCGATCGACACGTCGATGGTATCCGAAGCGATGCAGGCCGGCGGCGAGAGTATTCAGGAAGTGTTCACTGCCATGCTGGCCGAAGATGGCCTATTCATCCGCCGCGAGCGCGACGCTTCGCAGCTGGACATTATGATGGCGGTTGATGATGCGCGCCTCGTTGCGAACGAGAAGATCTCCGACCAGGTCGCGATCATCCTTCAGGGGCTCCAACGTCTCTGTGGGGTGACCGACCAGGTGGGGCGCCGCCTCACCCGCGCGCAGGTGCAGAAGCTCGACACAGCGCAACGCTTCATCGCTGCCACCCTCGAGCGCGCAAATTTTTCGTCCCGCCAGGCTATCGAGGCTTTGCGCTCCCGCGCCGCCCAGGATGCCAACGCTCCGGAGGACGAGGCTGATGGCGGTAACGACGATGCGATCAACGAGGCTGCACGCCAGGCTGCGGCGCTGGTGGCCAATACGTACGCCGAGCAGCTTGCCAACGAAGACGCGATCGCTAACCAAGCCGAGCCGGAGAACGAAGAGTTCCTCGCAGCTGGTCACTCCGCGCGCGTCATCGACGCACAGTCGCTGGCAGCCGATGCGGCCGAGGCGCTGCTCGATGGCGCCCGGCCGATTGAAGGCAGGCTGACGAACCTGCTGGACTTGCGTATCGAGGACCTGGGCCTCACCGCCGATATGACGACCAAGCTCACAACCGATATCGGCATGCTGGGCGAAGATGGTGACGCGCTGCGCCGCCTGCAGGGCGAGATGCGCCGCATCAAGCGCATGATCGACGGTGTAAAGACTCAGACAACTAGCTTCGGAAGTCTGCTGTTCACTACGCAGCGCACCCTCAACGTCGCGCTGCAGGCACGCTTCGCCGGCGAACGTGCGGTGCAGAAAATCCGCGAGGGCAAGAAGCCGATTATCTTCCTGGAGCAAACTTTCGAGCAGCGCATCAAGGAAGCGCTTGATGATCCTGACACCGTGAAAAATGCGGATGGTACCTACAGCATCCGCCCGCAGACCCTCAAGCTGACACTTCGCGCGATGTACGATACGGTCGTGCGTATGGCCCACGTGGACGCCGATGGCAACCGAATCGAGGGTAACGTGCTGGATTCGCAGTTCATGGCATCGGAAACGGAGCGCGATGCGATCGTCGAAGGCCTGCGTACCCTGGACGACATGATTGACCAGTTGCCGGATGATCTGTACTGCTCTCCGATCGATACGATCTGCCATGCGATTCGCCAGGCCGGATTCACGGTCGGCGAGGCGACTGGTCGTAAGTACAAAGTGATCGACATGCAACTGGATCACTGGACCGTCGCGCCGCGCCCAGCCCACGAGTCGAAGATCAGCAACATCGAGCGCGGCTTCAACTTCGGTGATTACGACGCCCTAGTGGGCAACAAGGCCATGTCGACTGGCATGAGCCTCCACGCCTCCGAAGATTTCACCGACCAGCGCCAGCGCACCGAGATGTTCTGTCAGGTGTTTGGCGACATCGTCGACTACGTTCAGGCTATCGGCCGTGCTGATCGCCGCGGGCAAGTTATTCCGCCGGAAGTTGAGATGCTGGCATCCGGCCTGCAGTCCGAGGCGCGGATTATGATGGTGCACTACGGGCATTTGCGTAAGCTGTATGCATCGGCCACCAGTAACCGCTCCAGTCGCTTCGAGCTGCACGAGTTGCCGGACCTGTTCAATAACGTCGGCGATGCGTCGGTGCGCGACTTCCTGCAGGCGAACCCTGCGATCGCAACTCGCCTGGGCATTGAATTCCGCTCGTTTATGCCCGAGTCCATCCACGCGGACGGTACCGAGGTAAATGCCTCGACGCATGGTCTGGCCAAGCGCACGGTTTCACGTCTGGACCTGCTGCCGGACAAGGAGTCGCGTCAGGTGTACCAGGAAATCTCCTACAACTTCAATGAAGTGGTGGCCGAGCTGGATGCCCAAGGCATCAATCCGTTGCGCACCAACGTGCTGAACATGGCTGATTTCGACGCGGCTGCCATCACTGCGTCTGAAGACTTGCTGCCGGCACGCCTTAACGATCACGGTGACGTCGATTCCGTCTTTGACGAGGCCGTCGAGCTTCAAACCGTGACCACCCGTATGAAGGTCGCTGCACGCAAGTGGGACGATGTGCTCGCTGAGATCGAAGTCAACACCCAGCGCATGTTCTTCGAATCTCGCCAGGCGCGCCAGTCGGGTCAAACGCCTGACTTCGTGCCGGATATCGAAGCCCCTGCGATCTACAGGTCCGCCGGCAACGAAGTCGTCGGGCCGATGACTGGCGCGATCCGCATGTTGCCGTCGGGCCTTCGCGCCCGCGTCAACCAGATGTTCGACGCGATGCTGTTGATGATGCGCTCGTCCGACGCCGCACGCCAAAGTGCTGACGAAACGGTCAGCACCCGCACGAGCGACGAGAACGGCAATCAACTGATTACGCCGACCCAAGTCATCGAACGCCGGAGGGACTGGCTGCTGTCGCACTTGCAGCATTTCATGCCCGGCCAGTACGTGATCGTCCGTGAGCGCAACTTCGGCATCGGCGAGGTCAAGGTCATGAAGGGCGCCGTGACCTCGCTCACGCTCCCCCCTCGCGGCCGCGAGACCAACCTGGCGCGCTGGGTGGTTACGATTCAGATGGCTGGCTGGACGTCGCCCGAGCGCTTCACGTTGGCTGACCTCTACAAGAAGCAGTTCACCGGCCTGGATCTATGGCTGCCAGGCGCCCAGCGGATTGACGACGGTCTGCTCAGCCGTGAAGTACCGGACGAGTTCAACGCTTACATCGAACGCGATCACGTGCACAAGCGCTACGTCCTGTGCGGGAACCTGTTCCGTGCAGCGTCCATCGCGGCAAAGCACAAGATCGGCGCCGGCGCCGTGCTGCAGATGCCTGCGGAAGCGCCACGCCGCGTCATCAACATCCGCCCCTACATGACCAAGGAATCGATCTATTCGACCGTGCCGGTCGAGCTGGCGCCGGAGGGGGTGACTTCGCTGTTCTGCTCGACCTGGGCGGCGCTTAATCGCCCTCCGTCGAAGAATGCACACTACTGGAAAGAATTCCTCCGATCGAGCCTGGAATGCCGCGCGCTCCACTCTGCTGCCGACTCGAAGAATGCCAACGTCTCGGTCTACTGGCTCCCGATCCGAACCACGTGGCAGCAGGATGTGCAGGAGGAGCTGAGTATGGACGAGATAGCCGAGCGCGGCGAAGTGCGCACGCCTCACGTTCAGGCCGAGCACCTTCTAGCCGGTGTAGGGGCACGCATCCGTAAAACCTGCTTGGATCGCAATGAGCAATCTGCGCTGGCGACCGCCATCAACGAGGAGCTGGGCACCGAGGCCGTAAAAATTGAGCGCGGCAGTCAGACTTCGGCCTCCGTTCGCGTTCTGTTGCGTTTTACTGACGAAGAAGGGAACCGTGACAGCGACGAGAAGATCCGCGACAAACTCGCTATTTTCACTCGCCACGTCATGCGTGCGACCGAAACCCGTCAGTTCTACTCGACTTCGCCCGCAATGCGTCTGCTGGCGATGGCGGTCACCGAGCGCAACCGCGAGCAGTCCCGCGCGATCCGCGAGGCCGCCCACGAGGCTACGATGATGCGGCGCCAGATGCAGCGCCTGCACCTTGAGGGGGAACAGCCAGAACAGGTGGATGAGATCGACGGCGACCACAGCGATAACGACGCAGGCGAGGGCGGACCAGGCGAGCAGCGCGCAGCATAAAGCTGAGGCCGACGAGATTTCTTCGGCCTTATTTACTTTTAGCTACTCATTTGCAGATTTTTTCAACGCACAATAGAAGTTGCTAACTTTCAATTCCAGTCCTATTCTTGTACCATAATCATCTTACGAAACAACGACTTTGGAATCTATACATGCCGCGTACTGTGATTCTCGCCGAGAAAGCTGCGGTAGCGAAGGAGATCGCCTCCTTCCTGGCGCAGCAGCAGGGGGGGCGCTCTCGGCGTGAGGACTGTGGGTATCGGTTGCCAAATGGTGATTTCGTCGGTTATACAAACGGCCATCTGATCGACATGGCGCCGATTGATGAGTATGTCGGCGCCGAACACACCTGGTCGGATCCGTTCGACTACCTGCCGGTAATGCCGTCGGTGCACAAACGCGCGCCCAGACCTTTACGTGCTGAAAATGGGGCAATCATGGTGCGTGACGGCGTCGCGGTACCCGATCCTCTATTTCTGGTGATTCAGCGGGAAGTGCAGGCAGCCGACATTATCATCAATGCCGGCGACAAGGGGAGGGAAGGGCAGCTCGTGATGGACGAGCTCTTCCGTGAGATGGGCATCGACCCTGCTGCCAGCCATATCCTACGTGCGGCGGTGACCGACATGCATCCCTCGGCCCTGGAGAAGGCGTTCTCGCAGTTGACGCCCAACGGGATGCCGCGCTGGCAGCTCTCCGGCGAGGCTGCGCGAGCGCGCCAAGAAGGTGATTGGCTTGTTGGCTTCAATGGATCACGAGCTTACCAATCGCTCCTTCACGACAAATCGGTCGCTGTAGGCCGCCTGAAAGGCCCGATCCTGTGGCTCGCGGGAAAGCGTGAGCGTGAAATCGCTGAATTCGTTCCAACTCATTTCTACACGCCGATCATTACGCTGCAGGACGGTACCGAGCTGCGATGGAAGGCCCGGCCAGAATCCGAGAACACTGAAGGGATCGACGCTCAGGGCCGGATTACGAGCGAAGCGCTCGCCCGTTCCATCGTTGACAGGATCAATGGAGGGTTGGAAGGCCGGTATAAGAAGGCTGCCGTGCGCCGCAAGCGTAAGCCGCCGCCGATGCCGTTCACTAAGACGACGCTGGAGATGGAGGCGAGCCAGCGCCTGGGCATCCCGATGGAAGACGTCACCGAGGCGATGCACAACCTGTACCTGAAGCACCGCTTGATTTCGTACATAGGCACCGACTGCCCGTACATCCCGGAGACTATGCTGCTGGAAGCGCGTGGAATCATGGCCGGGCTGTCTCCCATGTTCGGAAAAATCATGCGTGGCGCGAACGCAAGCGCGCACCCGTCCTCGGTGGACGACGCCAAGATCGGTGAGCATGAGCACCATGCGATTGTGCCCCTGGGAACGTTGCCGACGTCAGGTCGCGACCTTAGTTCAGCCGAGCGTGAAGTCTTTGAAATGGTTACTCATCGATTCGCAGCGCAGTTTTATCCTGACTTCGAATACGACGTCACCACGGTTGAGGCTGTGTTCGGGGACGATGTGTTCGTGTTCGACTCTACCCAAGTGGTGCGCTACGGCTGGACCGAGGCTGATTCGCAGCTGCCTGATATGGATGTCGGGGATGATGATGTGTCCGAAGCGCGATCAGTAGAGATTGATGTGGACGATGATAACGAAGCGGAGGCCGCGTGAGCAAGCCCTTGGATATCTGTCGCGTACGGGTTGGGGCAATTGTCGGCGCAGTCGCAGCACGAGTAGAGGTCATGCAGGACGCGCCTCCACCCAGTCATACCGAAGCCAGCCTGCTGGAAGATATGCTTCGCGCTGCGCGCCACGCCGAGAATCCTGCCGACGCGGCGGTTCTCGAGGCGACCAACGGGATTGGTACGGCCCGAACACGTAGCGAAGGTATTATCGAACTGATTCGAAATAAGTCACTAGCACGAGAAACGCGTCTCGTTGCCGGCCGTCAAACTACTGTGGTTGTGTTGACAGAAACAGGAAGAAGGCTAGAAGCAGCTTTGCCGACAGAGCTCAAGAGTGTGGGCCTGACGGCGAAGTGGGAGATGTTGTGTCGGCGTATCGAACGAGGCGAGGTCACTGCGGAGAGCTTCATAGCGGTGATCCGGAAGTTTGTAGCAGCTGTGGTTGCGGATGCTAAAAAGCGAAAGGCAAGTGGTCGAGTTGCAACCACGCCAGCCAGTGTCCGCCAAAATTAACGAACGGTATATCCGTGCAAATTCGAAGGACAACCACATGAGAACGGAGCAAATAATGAAGACGCTGAACGGTGCGCGACGCGCTATTGGACTGAGCGGCCAGGGGCTCGGCTGCAGCCCGGTCGTTATCACCAATACGCTCAGGCAGCTCGATCGCGAGAACTGCTCCGCAGTCCTGCCGCTGACCGTGGCCGCGCTCCAGAGCGTTCTGGAAAAGAAGGCGCCGGTGTCGGAGAAAGTTGCGGTCGGCTCACTGTCGGAAATCAATGCCGTGCGTGAGCAGGTCAGGCAGCGCATGGCGCAAGAGCAGATTGAAAACGTGTCCGATCTGAACGATGAATCGGAAGGGATGGCTCCAAGCCGTCCATCCTGATCGGAGCCAGTCATGAGTAGCATCAATCAAGGCACCTCGATAGCGGTTCGCGCGCTCGACGAGTTGCCCGAAAATCAGCAAGCGCTCTACAGAGCGCGGTATATGGCTGAAGAGACGCGTGAGGCGACCTGTAATCGCCTGAGAATTGAGCCGGCGCAATACGACCAGTTGCTGGCCGAGACCTTGCGTTCCTTGCGCCGGATGGTGGCTGCCGTTCCCGCCTGCCCTGCAGTCGCTTAAAGGAATCGACATGCCAAAAATCGTGACCGATTTCGCCAAAGATGTGCCCGCTGAGCTGGTTGTTACGGAGGGGCGAGACGCCTTCTCTGAACGCGGCCGTGGTCTTCTGTTTATCGAGATGATCGGCGGCGCTGCCGCCGATCTCGCGTCGCCGGACGGGGAGTTTTACGACGAAACGCTCGCCTGGGTGAAAGACCCTCGAAACCTCGAAGCTTGGCTCCAAATCGTCGACGCATCGCCGGCGGTGATCCCATCCCTTCAAACTGCATTCCTCGAGCGCCCCAAAGAGTTGAAGGTAGCGTGCGAGTACCTTTCACGCTCCGCTGCGCGCACTGGCGGCTCCCTGGAACGCTTTATGCGCGCAATGGGTATGGATTCGCTCCAAGGAGCATCGTCTCTTGGCGATATGGACGAATACGACGAAGTCTCCGGCGCAAACGCGAACGGCCTTTCGGCATCCTCGTTTTAACCTCTTTGCTGGCTGTGACCGGCTGGATAACCAGGAGAATAGAATTGAACTTGATGGAAGCGTTGCTCGCAACGGGCGAGCAGGAAGACATCCCCGAAGACCAGCGCACCACCTACTGGCTCGGCGGCGGCATCATTTATCCCGACGAGCTATTTTCGGCGCAAGGCTTTATGCCGCTTCTCGGACGCATGGCCGAGCGCAAACTGGCCCGTACGCTCACCTCGACCGAGATCAACTGCGGCTTTTCGTACATCCCTGATCGCGCGGGCATTTTCGGTGAATGTTTCATGGCTGCAGCGCCGACCGGCGGGGTTCTGGAAGACGGCCTCCGCTTGGCCGCGCTGTGCGAAGCAGCACGCGATGTCCTGGGTATGGGTACGCCCGGCATCATCGACATTACCCTGGTATTCGAATATTTCCGTGCGATGCCTCGCGAGCAGCGCGCCGATCTGAAGCAGGCAGAAGACAAGGAATTGAAGCAATGGCCGCTCTATCAGCAGATGCAGACCAAGCAAGCGGCGTGACGCCGGCGGCAGACGGCGCCCTAATGCCGCGCGCCCCGGTCGAGTTGGTGCAGAAGGTGATGGAACAGCATTTCCGCTCTGCCGCAGGCGACTCGAAGGATCTTTATTCAGCAGCTTGGAAGGACGCGAACGTCTCGATCCGGTATCTGAATCACATGAGCCCACTGATGTTGGGCATCATCCAGCGCCCTGGTACGAACGCTAGTATGGAGGAGCGCAAGGCTGCGCTGGACTTTATGATTGCCTCGACGGACGGCCTGGCGAAGGTGATGTCCGACCGATTCGGTGTCAATCCGAATGCTAAGGCCTATGACCGCGTTGAGCTCAACTCGATGCTGTCGCACATCGTCGGCCAGATCTGGGAAAAATCCACTCAAGAAAACCAGCAGGCACGCGTCGACGACTTCGTGCGGACGGTGGCTGCGGTTTTTGCAGATCCTGAGTTCCTCAACCAGCGCCAGACGCATGCCGAGCTGATGATGAGCAAGATGGGCTATCAGCGGGTCGATTCGCCGGAAACCATGCAAACCCGGCTCCAACTCGCGATGCACCAGGCGACGCTTCGGTTCTTTGAGGGTATAACCGATCAACGCTTGATGAACTCGAAGGGTTTGTCTTACACGTTCGGGCAGAAGAAGTCGGCTGTGGTCTCGGCAATGCAAGCAGACTTCGCGGGAGCGATGGATTCCTTCTTGACCGACATAAAGTTCGCGCCGGCATTGTCGAACGATCAGCGCACGGCTGTCATGCAGTCGTGGATACGTCACGCGTCAGAGATCTACCGCGCAGAATATGTGGCAAGCACCCAGCGGGTAATGGCCTGGTTCCGGGCCGGCCAAGCGATTTCCCAGGCGACGTTCGAGGATCGGTTCGTCAAAGCGTCGCAGAGCCTTCCTGATGTGCTGCACAAGGCGAGGACCGTGACAGTCGAGACGCTTTCTGACCTAGTGGCCGTCGCTGGTTTCGATGCGGTCACGGCGCCAGTAGAACAGGATGAGCCAGGTCCGAGCGCAGGGTCGCAGTAGTGGCGTAAGAAATGTTTCCGTGCGACACTTACGTATTCCTCCAAAGGCCAGAAATGAAACGCCAAATTTTTTTACCCACATTTGTTCTGTTTTATGTACATAGTACGGGTATAAGTGCTGCCGCCACGTGCAATGAGTTCCGTTCCGACCTGCAGACCATTCAGCAGCAGGTTCGGCAGATCGAGAGCAACCGCTCAACCTCCGTCCTGACTGCTGTCCAGCAAGCGAGTCAGGTGATTAAGTCGGGTTGCCTGGACCAGATCTCCGCTGTCGACATGAGTGCATTCGGATTTACGCCTGGCGCGTCTGCGTTGGTCACGAAGCTGGCCAACCAGGCGTGCCAGAAACTGTCGCAGGAGTTATCTAAAAAAATCAACGAGGTCCACCAGCAGGCGGTGCAGGGCGTGAACGGCGCGCTCAGTGGGGTGAACATCCCAGGCGTGTCGACCGCCTCGATCATTGGCGCTCCTGGAGGTCTGCAGCCGTCAATGACGATGAACAGCGAGCCGTCGATGACAAGTCAGGCGGCCGGCTACGTTACCAATGCCTGGGATAAGCTCAAAAACATGATCATGCCCTGAGGTGCGCAATGCGATATAAGAAAACCATAATTGCTTTGGCCGCGATCGCGACCGTGAGCGCATCTACATCTTCCTTCGCGATTGGCGACTCCGCAGTCCTGGCTCCCTTGATTAACCTGACGACGGCAGCAGTGAACGCCACAACTGGTGCGGTCACTGCGGGCTTCTCGACCATCGGCCAGCAACTGCTTCGCATCGAGAACGTGATGACCGCTAATTCTGCGAAGGTTGCGAATCAGATCGCGGAAGCGAGCCAGAATCAGGTTGAGCGCAACATCGATATTGAGCGCACTAAGCAAGCTGTCGACCTGGAACGCAAGACCAGGTTGCCACTCGACCCATGCGCCAATGCTTCCCGCGGCCTGGCCGATCCGAGCTTCGATCGGATCAATCCAGGCTTCCGTGGCGCCAACGGCGGCGCCTTCGGTCCACGTGGGTCCGGCGGTGGCGGCGGCCGGCCATCCACAGGATCCTCTTCGATGGATAAGGCTGTCGCGATCGCACGCAATGACGACTTCGCGCCACCGCCGGAGGTGCAGGCCGTCATGGCGCAGCGCGGCGCGTGCGAGGCGTACGCCAGCGGAAAGGTGCGCGCCCAGTCGTGCACCTGGGCCGGCACTACGCCTTCCGTCTCGACGGGTCTTCCAGATGCCGACATCCGCGCTTCGACAATTTTCGACGGCGCCCAGACAACGGCCGATCAGGGCAAAGTTTCGCTTTCGTTCAGCGACAAGCAACTGGCGGCCGCCACCGCGTACGTGCGTAATCTCTCGGCGCCGGTGCAGCTGCGCGACCTGACCCAGGTCGAAGCAAAGACTGATGAGGGCCGCCGTTATCTCGCCCTTCGCGACAGCTACCAGGCGCGGGTCGACCTGGCCATGCGTCCAATCGAGGAGTGGACGAGCAATCGCACGAAGTACGCGGCAACCATCCCGATCCTGAAGGCGATGCAGGAGGGCGGTGGCGCGGCAGCGCGCTACCTCGCCCAGCACCTCCCCGAGGCAGCTCCGGACTGGCAGAGCAAGGGAATCTCCCTGCACCACCTGCAGTACATCGATGCAGCGCGCCGCTATGACAACCCCGAGTGGATCAAGGAGATCGGCGCGGCTGATGAAGTGACGCTCCAGCGAGAGCAGCTGCTGCTCTCGGCGCAGATGGCGAGTCTGATGTCGAAGAGCCTGATGGAGACGCAGAAAGCGAATGCGCTACTGGGCGTCGTCTACCAGGCATCGCTTAACAAGGACTTCATGCCCGAACTGGCCGCCCAGCACAAGCGGGCGACGTCGACGCGCTAGGAATGGCAGGCTCCAGCCAACCCGTCTAACAGCTGCTTCTGCAGTGTCAGTCGAAAAGGCCGGGTTCATCGGCCTTTTTTTGTGCCCCAATTAAGCACGATATGAAAAATAATCCACATTACGCCCCTGGAAATCTCCTCGACATGCTCTTGCATGTACTTCGGGTCAAAAACGACCGACATCTCGCAGCGCGCTTCAGTGTATTGCCGTCTCAGATCTGCAAGATTCGCAAACGCCGTGCGCCGATTTCGGCGGCCTTCCTGATCAATATGCACGAGGAGACAGGGCTCGGCCTGGCCGTGCTACGGGCCCTGATGGGAGATTTCCGGGAACATACGGGTCGGTCGGCGAAGCACCCTGCCGTTCCACCGCCAGAGCGCCTGCAGGAGTTGCAGCGGCTTCATGACCTGCACCGGCAGCCTTGCATAGGGCTACCAATAAAACGTTTAGCCAGCCACCTGGGGCAAGCCAACTCCGCAATCTAAGGAGCCCTTGATCTGCACAAAAAGCCCATTACTTTCGAATCGTGGGGGGCAATGGGCGGCTAATGAGCATCAGGATTCCTCAAAAAACACGAAGGAAATCTGAAGTTATGCCTCCTGGGGAAAGCTACTTCGCCCCTTCCTTCTTGGCTTTGTCCTTCGCTTCCTTGATGGCCTTCGCGGAACTGAGCACTGTGTTGACGTAGTCCATCGTCGTTGGCAAAGCGGCATCTTCGGCAACTACGTCGGCGCCGCAGCTTGCGCCGAATATCACCTTCCCTTTGTCAGGGAGCCGAAGTTGCTCTACCCAACCAGGTTCAGCTACGCGAACCGATGCGCTGCCTTGTAGGTCTGGTACTGCGGTATTCTTGACCTGTATGGTCACCGTTCGGCATGCACTGTAAAAAACCGAATCCGATTCGAACGGGAATGACGTAGGTGCCTGAATTGCATTCAACGGACGTGCGGAGATCACAACATCTGCGGTGTATGGGGTCGGAGCCCCGCCGTCGGCTACATGTCCACCTTTGGGGAACTTGAAGTCGGTGCAAACGACCTTGCCGTCCAACGCCGCTAAGCACTCCTTGGAAGTAAGCAACTCAGTCAGGGTTATCGCACCGGGGGCCTTAGATTTTGCAGACTTAGAATCGTCAATGGCGCCTGCAGCGAACAGGGGGATCGCATTAACGAGCGCGCTGGATACATCGGAGATAAGCTGCCTTCGAGTGTCCGCGATTTCGGAACCCAATTCCTGTAGGAGTAGGGTGTCGTTACGGTGCGTTGCTTTGATAGCCGTCTTGACGCCCCAATTGTCCATTACCCCCGTTCCGGAGATAGTGTAGGTCTTCGTCTCAAGTGGGACCGGAACAGACATAATCACCAGTTTGGAGGTATTTTCGGCCTTTACTGGCCCAATAGCCTCTACTGCGTAGTCAAACTTTATCAAAGATTCGGCCAGTTGGAAACGTACTCCTTTGTCGCCAGCCTTGGCTTCGTCATACTTGACCTTCGGCGCCGCACATCCTGCCAATACAGCGGCTGCTCCGAATAATAGTACGATCTTCATATTTTATACCCCTGTTGGTATTGTTAATGTCCTGGTATCAGAAGCTCATCGAACTTCGTCGTCAGCATTTTCGAATGTTCTTTACACTCCTTTCTGATTTTGTTCAGTGATCGCCGATCATGAAGCGGGGCTTTGAGCTTTGGAATATCAGCAAAGCTGCGCTCAAACTGCCCAATGTATAGCCGTGCCGGCATGGGGCCAGGTACAAAAGGTCCTCGATCCATTGTCTTTAGGCCATCCTTTCCATATACCGCTTGGATAGCTCTCCCCTGATCAGTCACCCAGGCTAGCGTCCCGCCGGGCAGGACTTGGCGAGGCGACTTGATATTGCCGCAAAAGCTGTACGTCTTACCGGGAGAAGGTGCGGTATCGAAATACCAGGGAAAACAGAAGTCTGATACCACCCAGCCGCCCATCTGATAGGAATAGTGGTAGTCTTGACAGGGGTCGCATACCTCCAGGATGTACTTGCATGGAGCAGAGTCGTCCGGGGTTCGGCCAGCGACGAATTCGTTGGCGCTCGGATCGATCAACATCTCCAAAATTTCATGACTAGCTGCCAGCGACCATAGCGGTCCGGCCTGAACGACCGCATAGGGCAATCCATCCTCGGTGAAGTGAAAGCCTGAGAGGCCGCCGCCGACATTATCGACAACGAAAATTGGTGTATAGCCCAACTGGGGCGTAGCACTGGCACCGACGACTGCGGAGCGCTTCCAAACCGGTGCAAAATCCCGCAGTATCTGTTCCTGAATGGCTAGTGCAGCAGAAGAGGCCTTCGCCACGCTTAGCGACGACGTTCGCGGAATGATAGTGACTTTCGCTAAAGTCCCCATTTTAGATTCCTTATGATGGCTTATTTCAGCAATATAGCCATTACCCACGCTAAGCAATCTCTCACATTGTCACTTCAGCAATTACGCAACAAACTAATTAAAAATAAGACATGTCCCGCCAGGTATTCGCCGCAGACTATAAGGTGGTTAGAACCAGGACCCGCCGATCCGTCTCGACCATACCTTTTGTAGCGTCGGTGCCCATCAGTATTTCGCCGTTGGGGAGTGATGCTCCGTTTTTGACCCGGCGTCCGTTCTGCATGACGATCCCGTCAGGAAGAACCTCCCGAATGCCCAGCTTCTCGCCATTCGCGATGTCGGTCGGCTTGCCTTCGGCTGCCTTGCTCAAGCCGATCCTGGTGTCGCCGTCGGGCTTTGCCGAGGGAATTGCATCTGGCGACCTGGCCTGCTGGCGTTTATCCGGCGCCGCAGGAGTCAGCGCCATGCTATCGGCCGCTGGGCCAGGTGCAGGGCCTGGCACTGAAGGTGCGGCCGCGAGCTGGGCTTTTGCTGGTGGCGCGGCCGTAACGATGCCAGCGCCACCTGGTGGTGCAATTCCCGTATGTTCGGCCTTTGCGGTGACCATCGCCGGCGCCGCAGCCGTGCCATGGGATACATTCGGCTTCCGCATGGCCGTGGACGCGACCTGGGGCGGATCGTGCGGTACCCGGCTGCCAAGTTCCTTCTGCTGTACCGGGATGCTTTGGGGGTGCGAGGGTGCTGGCATATGCAGTTGCGTCGCCGCCAGCTCTATCTCGTAGGACGATATGGAAACGCGGGGAGCAGGGTCGACCAGGTGATAGACCACTGCGCCCAGCAGCGCGCCCGTGGTGAGCATGCAGGTGACGCCACCGAGGAGCATGCCAGCGCGGTGGGGCGACTTCATCCACCTATAGTCTTGGGGAACATATGGCTCCCCGAGCGCATCTTCGGCCCAGTAGCGATTAAACTCGGTCATTCCGGGGCGCTTTTCGACTTCTGTTCGGCGAACCTCAACACTTCCGCCAGTGGCCAGAGCAGCCGTCCACTCTTTCGAGTCGGTACCGGCAAACCGGCTGGCGGCACCTGCAGCTTGCGCACGGCACGTTCCTCGCTGGAGAGTGAGTTCAGCCAAACGTAATTGCGCAGGGTCGCCTCCGAAAAGCCCATCAATACGGCCGCCTCCGGCGTGCTGATTGGTTCCTGATCCGCCTGAACTCCAGCGACCTGTGCTGCTATCACCCGGGCGGCCGCATTGGCTCTGCTAAATACGGAGTGCATGGCTTTGACCACCACGAAGCGCTTGTTGGATGACCCTGTCCTGTACTCGCGTCGGGCGTGAGGCAGCTGCTCCAGCTGCAGGTGCCGTTGGTGCGACGGTACCAGGCGCGGGCGTGTCTGGTACCTTTGGCAGCTGTGGGAGGGTCGACGTGTACCGCGCCGTCTGCGCCCGCCAGAAGAGCTGTATCAGCGCGCCGGGAAGCTGGCGAGACCAATGGAGGATCGCGGAGTTCTCCTGCTGCTGGGCGACCATCAGCGCACTCATCCGCGCGGCATGATCAATCAGTCTGCTCATCGCGCCCGGCAGGTCCGCAGCCGGCTCGACAACTTGCATGTCGACAGGTGCGTTGTGTCGAGCAAGGGCCTCCGACAGGCGGTTGCGAGTACTGAGCATTGATTCGTGCCACGACGCGACGACTTCCCGCGATGCGCTGGTGGTGGCGTCATGCGGGGCGGTCTCATCAAGCAAGCGCAGGAATGGCTCGACGTCGCGCTCAGCGCGGTGCAGTAGGTCGAATAGGCGATGCGCGGCTTCGATTCGCGGGTCGGCCTTGATCTGCTCCTGGGTACTTGCGGCAACTCCGGCCGCGTGAGCGCGTTCTCGCTCGGCGGCTTCTGCAGCAGCAGCCTGGGCGGCACGTTCATGTTCGAGTCGCTGAGCCTCCTCACGTGCGGCAGCTGCCGCACGCTCTTGCTCTACTGCGCGCGCGAACTCGGTGTCACGCTTTGCTTGTGATGCTTTTCGATCGCGGCGACGAAGCAGTGCAAAAGCGAGGATCGACAAGGCCGCTACGCTAATGCCGAGATACAGGGGCCAATACGAAGGTTTCTCTCGTTGTAGAGCTGGCGGTGCCGAGATAGACGTCGGCGCCCGAGCGGCCGGCGCTGACGTCGAGTTTTCAATCTCCGCGCGGCCAGGCTCTTGTGATAGGGCCATCGGTCCCTCCAGTCGAGGGTGATGTAGATCCTGGCCAGCTTCGGGCGCAACGCCGGTATCCCGTGAGGCAAGGCTACGCGGCGATAGAGCGGTGACTTTGCTGGCGGTGGTGTCTTCCGAAGGCGCAGCTGCAGGCTCAAGGCGAGCCACATTCGGCTCCGGAGCCGCGTGCGCAGTACGAATCACCCCTTGCTTTGACCGCTCTGTGGGCGGCTGGGGAGAGGCATTGTGAGCAGAAGCGGCGGCTCGCCCCGAAAAGTGCTGCTCATCTCTGGCGAAAGAGTGGCGGGGCTCTCCACCATGCGAGCAGGCGGAAAACGACGCCAGCAGGGCCAGTGCGATGACGCGCTGCGCCCCGTGCGGCCGCGATGGCGTGTTCCGGATGTTAACCATGATCCGCTTCCGAGCGCGGGATCATCTGGCCGCGAACGCCGCGGTTCGGAACGGCGACGCTTAGGGTGTCGTAGGTGCAGTCGCCGATGACCTTGGAATTGATGCCCAAGTGCAGATCGCCAGCGTCGACCTGCGCGGGCTTGCCACTCGCACCCACATCGCCCTCGATCCAAAGGGCGGACGCCAAAATGCGCCCGTGCACCTTCCCGCCCGGCATGATGAGGACACGGCCGGCGCATTCGATGCTGCCCATGACCGTGCCGCGGATCACCAGGCTCTTTTTGCCGCCGATGCGGATATTGCCATCGATGACATCGTCGACCCCGATTGCCATGCTGATGTCGAGGCTTTCGCAAAGTACATCGGCAGTAGTGCCCTTGCCGACGTGTTCGGCGAAGCTCGATTCATTCGGATTGCCGCCAGGGTTGAACGTGCTCACGCGAGGCGGTGCAGCGCTGGCCTGAGCCTGATGCCCGTGCTGGGTTCCTTGCTGGTGAACGTGAGGGGTGTCGAGGGACGGCAGGCTGCCGAGGTTGAGGTCCGAATGATTCATTTTTGAAGAGCTCCTGGTTGAGGTGTGACGAGTTTTTGATCGGCCTGGAATACGACGGTCCGGCGATCAGTAGTGCGGGTTGCGGTGAACCCGTGGCGAACTGGATCAACCGCGTCAAGTAGATAGCGGCCGTCCGGGAAATATTTGCCAATGGCAACTTGTACGGTTTGCTCACCAATACGGCAGCTGATCGCGGCGTTTTCGATACTCGCAACAAGGCATGGGGCCGAGGTCATTTGTCCGAGAGAATTCACACTCTTTTGCCACCACAGCATCGCGACGAAGGCTGCAGTCGCGACGATCAGGCCGATTCCGACGCCGATAGCGACACTCTGCCTGGTCGCTTTTTTGAGCATTTTCGCGGCCAACAAGCGGTATTCATCGGGCTGAACGCGGACGATTGCGACCCTGGTGATCTCGAAGCTGCCATCCTTTCGCATTTCCAGCCCGTTCGGCGGACCTGGCGGCAACTTTGTGGCGCCAACGTAACGCTCCTGGATCACGAGCGACGTTGAAATCCGCAGTCCCTCTTTCGGAAACGTGAGCGCAGCAATCTGCGCGTCGCTCAAGCAGTCGAGGCTGCGTATCGTGTCGTGAAGGGAGTCTCGGTGCATTCGAGGAGTTGCTTGAAAGTGTGTTGTTGCGTATTATGGGCAAGATGCGTAACTAGAGTCTAGTGATATATCATTAGGTTGTCCAGCAGAACTATTGCCTCATGCCCACGAATCTGAACAAAACACCAGTCGACTACTTCGAATTCAGCGCTCAGGCGGAGACGCCGTTTGTTGTTCTGGAGCATCGCGAAGGCCGTTTGCCTATTCAACGCTCGCTCGTCACGTCAGCCGGCGCAATCGAAATCACTGGCTCCGACGGCGCGGTCGAGGTTCTCGGTTCTGCCGAGAATCCCTGCAGCACGGCTGTGCTCAAGCGCATTCGTACACACCACGACGGCCTTCTACTTGTTCAGGTCGACGTCGCGCGTGTCGACGGGGTCAGTGAACAAGTGTTGAGCGCCCGATTTCGTTAACCTCATCTCAGAAAAGATATATTCCACATGCTGAACTTATCAATCGTCCGCCGTGCAGCCGATACCTTGGTAGCACTTGCACTGACGGCCGCCACAGCACATGCATCGCCCGACCTCGATGCTGTAAAAAATTCCGTAAAGACGGTGACAAAGCTCGATGTCGTAAAGATCGAACCATCAAAGATCGCTGGCCTGTATGAAGTGCAAACTGCTGGTCAGATCTTCTACACTGATGCGAAAGGGGAGTACATCCTTCTTGGTGCACAGGTGTTCGCCACCAAGGACAACGCGAACTACTCGGAAAAGCGGATGAACGAACTTGCCGGCTACAAATTTGCGGACTTGCCCTTGCAAGACGCTATCAAGATCGTGCGCGGGAATGGAAAGAGGGTCGTGGTTACCTTTGAAGATCCGAACTGCGGATACTGCAAGCGCCTGAACAAGACGCTCGATGAGATGGGTGACTCGACGCACTATGTTTTCATGATCGGCATGCTCGGAGACGAATCGACCACCAAGGCGAAAGCGATCTGGTGCTCGGCAAATCCGGCGAAGGCATGGACAGACTGGGTGATCGGCGGCAAGCAGGTATCGACTCAATCGAGTGAATGTGAGACTCCCCTCGCGCGCAACGCCAAGATGGCTGAAAAATATCGAGTCCAGGGTACGCCAGCGCTCTTCTTCCCGAACGGAGAGCGCGCGCAAGGCTCGATGCCCAGTGATCAGCTGCTCAAGCACTTCGCCAAGCAGGCGCGGTAGAAGCTGCACAATAAAAGTAACGGGCCGGAGGGTTGATCCCCCGGCCCGTTACTTTTAGGTCTGTGAAATGAGTCTATGGGCGCTGATCTTGCGCCTCGGGCATCTCCACGCTGCGGCCGGTCAGCAGTGCCAAGTGGTAAATCGCGTCGTTCTCGGGCGTGGCATTCGGGAATTCACCACTTTCCTGCATCATGCTGGCCACCATGCCGACCAGCGCTCCGACGTTACTCAGATCCGGGCAGGCACCTTTAATCGGGACCGCCAGCACCGGGCGAACGCCGTGGTCGAAGGAAATCGACACGTTTGCGGCGGTGATGGCCTCGTCGGCGGCGAGCGTGAGCAGGTATTGGTTGAAATCCATGCCAGAATCGTTCAGCGAAACGCCGGTCACGTTCTCTTCCGGGTCATAAAGAAAGCGCTTGGTCTCGGGACGTGTGGCGCCGGCGCGCGCCACTGCAAAGTCGACGCAGGTGATATTTGGCGGGGTGTCGGGGACGACGAACATAATGTTGTGCACTAGTGGGTTAATTGATAACGCGATTATATGGCAGTCAGGAGGCACTTGAGGGCGTGGTTTCAGTGGCTGCCGGGCGAGATGGCTGGGCGCCCGACCATTCGTATTCAAGATCCCAGGATCAGCCGCGCGGTGCTTCCGGCGCATCGCCCGCTTCATCGGCTTCCTGAATGCCGAGCCGATCCTGCAGTTGCTGGATGATGAGGCCGTGCAGCTGCAGAGCCTCCAGCGCATCTTCCGGCTGCGATTGGCGCCCTGCCGCAGTCAGAGGGCCAACGGCACGGCTCAGTTCCCGATCGAACACTTCAGCATCGAGGATAGGCTGGTTAAGGTAGCAGATCACGTCGAGTACCTCCGGCTTGGCCAAGATGCGAAGCACGGCGAGGCGCGACGCGTCGTCGGGCAGATGGGGGAAAACTGGATTGGCACAAAACGCGTTTTCGATCAGGCCGATGTCTGGTTCAGCTGCGTACCCGTCATAGCCGTGTAGGACGACATCGCCTATCCAGTCGTCTTCGCCGCTGGACTGCCAGGCCTTCCGGGTTTCGATCATGCCGGTGATGAGGTGCTGGCGTTCGTCTTCGGTCAGGATCACCATACGGTCGCGTGCATGCTGGCGCACGATAGTGGCGACCGCCATCTCGACGGCGCGCCGAGCTGCCGGCGTGTCTGCGATGACCGATTCCAGCATAAGCAGGAGAGCTGCGGAAGCCGAGTGTGGGGCTGAGACTCGGATAGCGCCGATTTCAGTGGATTCATCTGCGAGTGGTGTGAGCAAGCCCTCGTTGCGGGCGATGTTGATGCCCAGCTCGATTCCTGCTCGCATGGTCGAAGTATCGATCTCTTGCGTGCTGGCCGCGCTGACGCTGATGAGGAATTGTTCCTGGTGGGTGGTGGCAATCTGCATGGTTTGTATAGAGTGAAGTGTCGTTACATACGGGGTGCGTCTGCTTCTTCTAAAGTAGGAGATTCAGGACCTGAGAACGCGCGAGCAGGGATCTCGCCGTCGATACGCAGGTCGAGGCGCGGGTCGTCGCGCGCGCGTGGTGGCTGCGCCAGGTATAGGGTTTGCATGAGGGGATTGACCATCGTGAGATGGCCCTTGTCTTTGCCGGCCTCAGCCCATGCCGAGCCAGAGTCAATGGCATACAGATTGCCGAGCTTCTGCATTCCTTCAAACAGCACGGTGTGGCCGACGAACACGCGGCCGACGCCAGGGACGCCATCGGTGCGGCGGGTTTGAACGCGCTGGCGTGATTCGTGGAAGGAATCGCTCAGGTCCATGCCCAGGGCCATCCTGGTCGCGTATTCGTCACCCTCCTCGATCTTTGCCGTAAACGTCTGCCAGTCCATCCCAGGAGGGACGTCCGCGTGCACAATGCCAACCAGGCCGCGCGAGGTTTCGACCTCGATTACAAACGGCAGGTCGTCAAAAGTCGAGGCTAGTACCTCCAGGTCCTCGATCGAGACGTCCTTCATCCAGCGCATGCCGTTGTAGTTCATTCGCGCGAGGGCATCGACGATATCGCGATCCAACGCGCCCTGGCGCCAGGCATCGACCAGCATGCGTTCGTGGTTCCCGGCGACCGAGTGGACGTACGGCTGGCGAAGAAATTTGCCCGCGCGCGCGGAGCCAGCGCCACGGTCGATCAGGTCGCCGCCGACCAGAAGGCGATCGCACGAGGGGTCGAAGTTGGCTGCCTTCATTGCATCCCAGACCAGGTCGTACGCGCCGTGCGGATCGGTGATGATAAGGTCGCGGCCACGCGTGTTTCGCGGAAGTCTCAGTACTCGGCGCTTCCGAGTGGTGATGGTCAGTTCAGGCATGGTGGGTGCTCCTCACATCGCTGGCGCGGCTGGCACGTCGTCGTCCGCCAGGTCCGGAGCGTCCGGCTGGACGACCTGAGAGGAGAACTGAGGAGCAAGCAGCTTCAGACTGTCGGTGCCCAGCATCTCCAGCACGTACTGATATGTGGTGCGTTGTGCCCGGTGCCAGATAGCGGCTTGCGCGAAATTCATCGGGAACGGGGCATCAGCGTGTTTCGCGCGAATGGCCACCGCCAGGCATTTCTCGATGGTGTCGGCGCCACTGGTTACGCCGAATTTGCCGAACAACGTCTCCGCCATGAGATGATTCTGCGCGACCAGCGCCGCATCATCGGTGGGCACCGGCCCAGGGAATTGAAGAGCTCACGCACGCAGTCGCTGGATACCATTTCAAGGCTATGAGCATAGGCGGCCGTGGCTCCCTGATGGTAGGTGAGCGCTTCCTCGCCCACCAGGGGGAACGGGGCATCTTCCGGGGCAGCACGTTTCGAACTTGCCAGCTTTTTCTCGAGCAGCGCGATGCCTCGCAAGAGACCACATGGCCCGGAAAGGGAATCTCGCAAAGTGTCGTTATCGGTGCGCGCGGTCGTGGTGGCGGAGCGAACTGGAGCCGCGATGGCTTTTGGAATCGGGAAAGTCGAGTTGGTCATGTTGGATCCTTTTAGCGGTGGGAGTAACGAGGCGATACTAAGCTGGAGCGAGGCGCGTGGTTGCGCCTCAGGCCTGCGCGGGCGGCGTGCCGAGCGGGGAGGAGGCAGGTACACGTTGACGCCGGCGTCTGTGACGATCTCGATGCATCGGGCAGTTACGACGTCGGCCGGCGCGCGATACGCGACGTAAAGACGCGGCGCGCGTCCGCGTGTCTCCCGATCGAAAATCGACGCGCGTTGGAGCTCGAGCCTAGTGGCGATCGCGCGTGCGCCCTGGTTGCCTGCTTCGGTCTGGATGTTGACGAATTCCAGATCCGGCGCGTCGCCCCGGCACTGCTGGTACGCGATGGCGCTCAGGATCGTGGCTAGACCTTTTCCGCCGTACGCTGGGCGCACGCCGAACGAGACATTGCAGCCCTGGGCGCCTGTTTCGCGGCTGATGATGGTCCCGGCCCAGGCGGCAGCAACAACCTGGTCGTCGATGCAGGCGGTGACGCAGAAGGGCAGCATCTGGCCGTACCAGTCAAGCAGGGGCATGATGAGGCCTACGGTGCGGCCGCATAAATCCGAGTACCTGTCCGGGTCGTCGGCGAGCATGTCGCGAACGCGTGGCAAAGCGAATCGTTGACCCTCGGCAAAAAGGTCTAGGCCCAGGTGATGGCCGATTAGGACAGGGGGTAGTGGTTGGAACTGGTCAAGGTACATGGCGATCGCGGTGGTGGACACGCGATCATGGTGCCGTAGGGCGCGGGGCGTGGTTGCGCCCGGCGTAAGGATCTACTTGGCGCCGACGTCCTTGAGGGCCTGCTTGAGCCTGGAAACCGATTTGGCCTTGTATCGGCGCGTGGTGGTGATGGAGCCGTGCCTCGCTATCTCCTGGCCCAGGGTAATGTCGCCTGTCGCGTCGACGATCATAGTGACCTGGGTGTGTCTCGCGCAGTGGGAGGCGAAGCTTTTGAGGCGCCCGGCTGCGGCAGGATTCTCCGATGCCATTGCAATATGACTCGCACGGTCGAGAAGCTTCTTGACCGCCCTGTTGATCGTCTCCGGGTGCACGTTCCGAAAGGTGCCGCGCATGGGAAGGATCAAGGGTGTAGTGTCCTTGCCCTGAATGCTGTGCGCAGGCAGCGCAGACAACCCACGGGCGAGCCGATACTCGCGCATCCCGGCCATGAACTGGTCGGCGAGGGGAATGGCGGACTCGACGTTGCCTTTGCCGCACACGTCAAGCATCCAGGTGAGCTCTCCGTCTTCGTCGTTGTCCTGGTAGACGTCCCCGGCCACAGCCGCCGCCAGCTCGTGCCGGCGTAGCGCGGCCCAGAGGAGGGCCGTCCATATCCACTTTTGCTGATGGTATTCGAGTAGGTGCCCCTCTCGCTTTACCTCGTCCAGCGCCTCATCGACGTACCCGCGTTCCAGCGCCGACAGCGCCTTCTTGCGCGGCGAGGCCTTCTTCATGATCGAGCTGACCTTGAGGCGGCTGAAAGGGCTCCGCTCGATCCTGTACCCGCCCTCCAGCTGCATTTCGATCATGTCGGCGTACATCGCCTTGAGCGCACTGACGGCGCGATCGACGCTCGCCGACGCCAGCGGCGCCGGTTTGAATGGCTGGCGCTCCAGCCCCGCCCGGTCCAGCACCTCTTGCGGCAGCTGAACTTGCTTTGGTCCGGCCAGAAAATGGGAGTATGCCGCAGCGTCGAGCGAGCTGGCTTTATCGAGCCATCGGCTGAAAGGCTGGCCAGCCTTCGTCCACATCAACCAGGCGAGCCAGCGGCGCGCCTCGAAACCGAAGGCGCGCTGGGTATGCTCGGAATTCCGCTTTGAGGCGATCCACGCCACGATAGCTGCCAGGTCGTCGCGAGCGATGGTCGGAGCCGACACAAGGGATGACGAGGCCTGCTCGAATACGCTCAGGTCACCAGAAGGCATGCATTTCTCCTTTCCTTGCCTGGTTTTCCCCAGATGACTCAGTGGCGCAGCCGCTGGGGATAGTCAGCGCGCGGGGCGCACGAGCGCAATGGGTCGAGCGGCAATGGGCCACAGGCGAAAGTGCGATAAAAAACTGGTCGGACATGCAGTCATTGTAGAGGGGCGGTGCTCGGCGCGCAAAGAAATCGCACGCCCCTGAAGCGAAATGGGGAAGGCGTGAGGATTCCTCCGTCTTGCAACCACGTCTGATGTGTTTCCAGATAATCGCCGGACCAACACAGCCGGAGATTCGACTCATGTCCGAGATTAAAACCAGCAACATCGCGCGTTCTGCTGTAGCGCCGATCCCATTCGAATCCATGAATGGCCGGGGTTCTCTCGCTTCGAACTATGCGACTGGCGTAAATGCGCCGGCGCCGAGGAAAGTCCGATGAGCGATCGCGATGTGGATCTCGCCAAGAAGGAGGCGAGGAGGAGAAAGCAATCGGGAAAGGCCAAGTCGTACACAGCGGCGCTGGCGCAGCTGGCTGCCGAGAACGGTCACGACGACTGGACGGCGTATGCAACGGCCCTTGCTGCAGAACCGGGGCCAGCGCCCGACTTCCAGGTTCGCTTGGTCAGCGCAGGCCGTAATGAAAGGACGCTTGTTCTCTCACTTAAAAGGGTGTTGAGCGTTACTGGCGTGGATAATGCGAGCTGGGAGCAAATGCTTCCTGCAGAGCGCGTTCAGCACGTATTGGATTGCGCGCTTTCGTCGCGGCGCGCTCGCGGCGATATGACGCGTTATAACGCCGAACTCATCGAGTCCAACGTCCCTTCTGTCGTAGCTTCGGGGCTTGCGCAGGCCGGCCAGGTTCGGATGTCTCTTGGTGCCGACGGCAGCCAACCAGATTTTGTCGTAGAGCTCGAAAGTCGTTCGAGCGGCGTGAAAGAGCATGTCGGCGTGCCGCTGGTAGAACTGCTCGAGTTTCACGGGATTGTCCCGGCCGACTGGGAATGCAGTGGTCGCGAAGAGAAGGAATCCTTGATTGAAGAGATGGCGTTGTGGTCGAAACGTAGCTCAGGTGACTTCGGCGCCTACTTTTCGCAGGTTGTGTCCGGGTTCGATGGAGAGGATGAACCCGGCGACTCGCCGCGGTAGTCCCGTGACGCGGCGGCGTGCACTGCCGCGTGTAATCGCTAGCGGTTACACGGGCGCGTCGGTAGATGCAGATGCTTATTCGCTGGAGCGCCACTGCAGGTAAGATTTGATGGACATAAAGCCGGCTGCTGCAGCATTGCGCTCCAGTGACCATTGTGTCTCATCGGGTCGCACAAGTTGCAACAACTCCGTCTCCAGCGGCCGTCCGTAGGTATCGCAGATCGCGGTCGGGGTGGCGTCCGTTGGCTCATCCGAATTGTTGTGGACGTTCGCATCGTCGTAGGCACCGGCGGCCATATCAGCCATATATTCCTTATATTCGGCAACCGTCGCTTTGATAGCTTCGTCACTCTGGTTCACGATCGCTTGGGCGTCACCAAATATATCGTTCAGATAGTTCCAAGTGCCGTCAGAGCACTCGCCGAGCAGCGCGGTAAGGCGCTCATGAGCGGCGTTTTGTGCAGCGAGTTCTGCCCCCCTCTCCTCTTTCATCAGTTCTTCGTATGCTGCGTCGAGTTCCTCAAACTCCGCGGCCTCCGCCTCCGCTTCTCTTTTACGCTGCGCGATGGCTTCCTTTTGCTGTTCATCGAGCGCTTGCTGTGCTGCCTCCGCGCGGCTGATGACCTCAGCCCAATTCGGTGGTGGTGGCATCAGGCCAGCCTGCAGGAGGCGGCCGTTGATCAGGTCGAGTAGCGCGGAGTTCTCCTGGGGCAGATCCTTGGCCATCGCCGGTAGGTCAGCCGCATTGTCAACCAAATCCGGCAAGCCTTTCTTTTCTCGGCCGCTGCCGGCGCGAGAAATAAGCGCGCGCTCGCGCCAGGCGGCGGCGCCGCTTCCGCGCTTGCCCTCGGTTTCCAAACTGGTCGTGTACTTGGTGAGCCAGAGGTGCATGTAGCGCTGGCGTTCCGCGCTGTATCGCAGGCTGATGTCGTGGTAGCGCTGGTAGAACGCTTCATCGTGGCCGCAATCCAGACTGTCACCCGCGTGTGCAATTTCGTGTTCGACCAGATTGAACACATAAGCGACTGTCTGCAACGCCTTACCGCTCAGGCGCTGAACGATCTTTTTGTCGATCGCGATATACGTTTCTCCATCGGTCCAGGCCTCGGCCTTGTTCGAGTCACCCAGGATAATGTCAAACTGTTTGCCGCCGCGGACCTGATTTCCGTATCGTATATTGCCACCAGTGCACAGGCCAGCGTAGCCGTGGAGGCACCAACGCAGTGCCGTCCATGCTCGTCGTGTTTCCTTGTCCAGGGTCTTTTCGCTTACAACGCTGGTGCGCTCAACGAACGAATCGCGCATCGTCCCGAAGTCCACCATTTGAGGCGCGTGAACCTGTGCGTAGTAGCGATTGTCTGGGTAGCTGTCGCGCAAGGTGGCGCAAATTTGTTCGATACACTCGTGAAGGTCGGCTGCGTTGTAGCAGCCGAAACGCTCGATGGTCTGTGGGTGGACGAGGACTGCGGCCCGGCTGCGGGCGATTGACTCCGCTTTCGGGACATCGAACGCATTTTCTACCACGGCGTATTTGGCCTGGTCAAATCCACGCCGGCAGCGGAAGAGGAAATCTTGCATGGTCAGATGTCTTTTGCCAGGCAGGATAGAGATCACCTCCTCTTTTGAGAAAAGCTGCTGCATGGTGGGATCTCCGCTAAGAAGCGCACGTGCGCTTTTCTCGCGGCGAGCTTCCGTCTTCCGATGGTCGCCCAGCCTCGATGCCACCTCGTCGGCGAGCTTGCCGAAGCACTTGGCCACCGCCTTCCAGATCGGGCAAGTCTTGCGCAGGATCTCAGTACGCGAGACATTCAACGCAATGGCCTGCTTAGTCACGATCAGGCCGCCGGCGCCCCACAGGTGAGCAGGGTCGTGGCGGACCAACACGCCGAGGTTGTAGATGGACACCGCTCCTTCGGTCTTTGCGCGGTAGTACGCGTAGTCGTCTTCGAAGTCCCAGGATTCTTTCCGCGGGTCGCGGGTGATGACGCGCCCATTGAGTTCGACTTCGATCGGGGTGTAACGAACCAGGTCACGAATTTCCTGAACGGTCGACATATACTCGGCATCGGACAGCACCTCGTACCAAGTTCCCGATATGCGGCATCCGTGTTCTGGCGCCGGCAGCGTGACCAGATCGTAGTTGTAGCCCATGCTGCGGGTATCGACATTCATCGTCCACAGATTCGACGACCAGGTAGTTTTTGCGTGAGCCATGATCTGGCCACGCCCCAGTCGGAAGCGGCCATAGGTGGCATCGCCTTCCTGGTGTGGTGTTCCGAAACGGCCAAAGTACATCCGTACGTCTTCTTCGGTCGCAAATCCATTACCGTCGTCGGCACAAATGAAGCCTTGGTGGTCGATATTCAGCTTGACGCGACTGGCACCGGCGTCTACGGAGTTCATCAGCAGTTCAATGATCGCCTTGCCGATCGAACCGGCCTGGCTGTAGATGATGTGGTGGATGATCTGCGGGTCGAGTTCAAATGGGAGAAGCATTGTTACCTCAATAGGATAGATCGGTTACTCGTTTTTCCTTATTCCCGTCGGCGCCGATCATGCTTTTGCCTCGCCGCCAAGTGCCTCGACGACATCAGCCATCAGCTTTGAGAGTTCGCCCGTCATTAGCATGAAGTCGCCGTCGAATCGTTCGTCGTCGTTGCGTGTGGTGTTTTCCGTTTCCTTCAGCACGTCCAGCGGCTTGATGCCTTTCAGCGCCAGCGATTCCGTCAACGTGAACGAAATCTTGCTGTCCCAGGTCATGGCCAGGCGCGTGCACTGCTTGCCGGCCGTGATGTGGCGGCGCACTTCATCGGCTTCCAGCGTGTGGCGCACGTAACGCACGGCTGCCTTGCTTTCGCCGGTGGCGCGCAATTCGGTATCCATGTCGACCGTGAAACCGGCCGGCGCATCGTCGGCCTGCAGCCATTCCGTCATCACGCCCACCGGCGAACGGTTCACGCGCAAGCTTTCCACCGGCATGCGGTCCACTGCCTTCAGTAGCAGCTTGATCACTTCATCTGCCTTGGCAGGGCTGGCCGCATCGACCACCAGCCAGCCATTGACCGGGTCGATCCAAGTCCACACGTTGCTGCGGATCGGGAATGCGCGCGGCAGCAATTCGTCCGCCACGCGTTCTTTCAATTCTTTCATGACTTTTTTGCCCGGAGCGAAGCCTTGTGCTTCTTCTATTTCTTCAGCGCGAGCCTTTGCCACCTGGTTGATGACGGTAGCCGGCAACAGTTTTTTCTCTGCTCCCAGCAGGATCAGCATCTGCTTGTTCACCACGTGCACCAGTCCGCCGTTGGGACGAGGCTTGTCCCAGCCCTGGCGGAGCAATTCATTGCTGCTGGCAGGCGTGAACGCATGCGGTGTCAGCGCCGCTTCGAGTTGTTCAGGAGTAAATGCCCAGGGCGCGGGCAGGCGGTAAATCTGTGCGTTTCGGAAAAACATTGTTGATTTCCTCGTGGTTATTTTGGTTGTATGACTATAATACATAACAGAAATTGCTTGTAGGTATTATTGGTGCAACCACGCCCCGATCCCGGTGCCGATAGATGTTGCAACCACGCGCGAAGCTCACCGGTACGATCAAGGCGTCCAAACCACACATAAGGAACAGGTAATGTCCAAGCAACCATCCCGCGCTTTCGCCTCTGCCTTCGCTGCGGCCATGTCCGACACCGCTGTCCAGGCGGCGCACCATGAAGTCATTTCGAAGCGCATGACGGCAGCTGCGACAGCTGCAATCACTGCGCTGTTGTTTGGCCTGACCACGGCACCTGTGCCGGCACATGCGCAGAACGGTAATCCCGTCGCACGAGCGGCGCTCGACGTCTTTGGCGGCGTGGTTGGTGGTGCGATTGGCAGCCAGGTCGGTGGCGGGAACGGGAAAAAGGCCGCGACCGTCGCTGGTGCAGCTGCCGGTGTCTGGGCGGCCGAAGCGCTGCAATCGGGATCTTCGCAACCGCAGCGCGGCCGGGCCTTCGCTACGAGTAGCGACTCCTTCGGCCCGGTCATCGCGTCGGGTTGGAGTAATACCCGCATGCCCAGCGCGACGCCGGTCGCAGTGTCTTCGCGCGGGATGCAGCCCGAAGCAGCTTACACGCGCTTACCGGATCGTCAGTCGCAACTTCAGAGTGGTACCACTCAAATGTCGGATGAGCGCATGTCCAAGCTGATCGCGATCGAAGGTTCGTTCCTGAAAGCTCGCGACGGTTATGCGCGGGCCATCTTTGCCTCCGAGCAGGCTGAAGACGATGCTGTGCTGGACGCTGGCAACCGCGGAGTACAACAGAACCTGAGCGCAGCCGGTGCACAGCAGCGTCAGGCGCAGATTGATTACAACTCAGCGCGGGTGACCTTCGTCAGCGCCGTCCAGCACATGGGAGAGCGTGGCTATGACGTGCACAATTTCGCGCACTCCTACAGTCTGTCGCAAGCCCGTGTGACGGCTGGCGATATGCGCCGCGGCGACGTGGTCCGCGTGACCCGCAGCGCCCGCATGGTGGAACAGTACGACGAGGCGGACAGCGTGCGCGGCGACAGCTTCAGCAACCGCTGAAGCCCTCGAACGAATAATGGCGCCAGCTGGCGCTGCCCTGGCGAAGTCGCCTATTGCGACGCCGCTGATTTTCTTCAGATAGGTAAAACCATGCAACGCACCACATTCAACGATGCTCTTTCGCACATAAGGATCCCGCCTCGCCATATCGTCACTATGATCCGCGAAACTGCGGCGTCGCTTGGCGACCACCGTCTTGACGACCGGCTGCGCGGTGAACCAGGTTTTCACCTCAAGGCCGTGGACCTTACCCAGGGCCTGGTGATTGCTATGACCCTTGCCCAAACGCTTCGCCCAGAAGAGAAATTCGCGGCAATGTTGGGGCCTGATCGCTTTGGGGCCGGCGATGCCAGCCTGGAGAAGCTAGGAAGCGCGATGATCGATCAAATGCTGCAGGGGCCTCGTCTGGGCAGCGACCTGGTGCCCGATGAAACCCTGCAGGAACGTGTGCGTGTGATCCAGCACTGGGTCTAATCAAAATTGAAAAATACGGATACCCAGCGAAACAATGCCTCGGACGAATCACGAGGCCTTTTCATTTGCTGATCATCCCCCGGGCGCCCGCTCCGACGCGCCTTCACTTTCGTCGTCTTGTTCCGCGCTGGCGGCACCCTCCGGTGCTTGAATTAGCGTTCCCGCCATGTCGGCGATCACCATGCCAAAGCACCCTAGGCTCTCACCACGTTCCGGCTCGTACTCCTCGACCAGCAAGGTTGCCATCTGTTCTTCGGTTGGCGGTGTCGCGGACCAGGTCGTGTAATACGTCTCGCCATGCCGGTGCGAGTGCGTGATCACGTACGGCTGCAAGCCATCGAGTTGCTGGGCGCGCTCGAGGAGGGCGAGGGCGAGCGCGCGCAGTGCCCCGGCGGGGAGCGCGGCATTGTCTGGCGCAGCCAGCAGCGTTGTGGCGCGTGCGTCGGCCGCTTCGAGCTCCTTGATAAGGGCGGCATGCTCTTCCTGGACCGAATCTTCCTCGCCATGCCATGCGCTGAGAGACGCGCCGAGTTGGGAGTGAAGGTCGGTCGCAATTGCGGCAAGCGCAGGCGCGGCGGCCAGCAGGTGCCCGAGGGCATCAGGCTGGCGAGGCGGGACGATGCAGATGACGGAGTAGCTATTCTTCTCCATAACCGTGCGGGCTGCTGGGTCGTATTCCCAGGCTTTTTGCAAATCACTCATTGGGGTCTCCATCAAGGGGTGGGGCCGGAAGTCGGCTCCGTTTCAAAATCTGGTTCGGATTCAGTCTGGACGGACTCAACGGCGCGGCGCTGGGCAGGACCGACGTGTACATAGGCGCAGTGCTTGCGTACGAGATCCTGTGTTCCAGAGCCATAGCGATTCGTCTCGCCGAATTTCAACGCATCGATGTCGAGCGTAACCAATGTTCCATTTGAAAATCGGATAGGCGCGTCAGCCGGCATGTCGGATGCTTCGTAGCTCACCAGTACCTCGTGGAGCCAGCGGTGCATGCCGAAAGCGTCCGGTACTGGATTTAGCGCATTACGGACCCACACGTAAGGGTAGAGCGCGTGCGGGGAGCGTTCGGCGAAGAACTGCTCGAGGGCGACGGTCGTGATGGCGTTCGTCACAGCGCGCGATTCGCCCGTGGATAGCCGGCTCAGGCTGTCGAGAAAGCTGGCCTTCTTCGCCGGGAAGGTGTTCCAGAGGGAGGGGAAGCGGCGCCATTCAGGCTCGCTGCCTCTGCGGCGAAGGGCCGCCTCGTGATCAAAAGCGCAGGAAGAAAGCATAGGTGGCCTCGTTTATGAATAGAACGTTGCCAATGTATCTGGCCTACCCGAACGTGGTTGCACCTCGCGGACACATCAGCTGTTGCCCGTCGCCGCGCCGCGCGCGCCCACGGCGCCAATCTGTTACTGGCCGACAGGCTGCTGCGGGCCGGTACCCGCCCGCCAATGGGTGGTAGATCGCGTACATATGGACATCCGAGAGGCGGCGGACTGAGAAAGAGCTGGGTTATGCGAAGCTCTCGGTCGCATACTCGATCTCTTCGAGAGGATCGCCGTCGCCGCCGAAGCGCTGGTCGCCGACGTAGCTCACCATGTGCACAGCGTCGATGCGCGTGAATTTCGAGAATGCAGCAGCGACGTTGCCATCCACCAGGTCGACGAGGGCTTCGGGGACATACACGTGCTTGCCGATGCTGCTGTAGTTACCGCCGTAAAAATTCATGTCGTACTCGACGCACACGTGCGGATGATCGACATCCGACATGATGGCGTTCATCTCCGCACTGGAGAGGCTGGCGGCCAGTTCGGCATTCTGGGAACTCGACCAGTTGCGGCCGGCGGCGCCGACCATCTTGGCGCGCAGCCGCCAGACGAAAGTGTCACCGACGGGCGTTCCATCACGATCGCGGAAGCCCTCCGCGAAGATGCCGTTGGCGCGGTTATTAAAGTGGTAGGAATTCATAGAGGCTCCAAGTGTTGACTTGGAGCGATGGTAGAGGGCCAGGCTGCGCGTGGTTGCAAGCCCGCGAAGGTTACGGTGCGGGCGCGCAGTGGTCTTGGTCGTCCTGTTCGAGCTCGGGTGGCGGTTCGGCGGCGTCAGCTGCGTTTTCGCACTGCACGAGCCTGTGCAGCAGTCGATGATATTCGCGATCGGCGTGGACGTAGACACGGCCGTAGTCGCCCCGCAAGAAGCTCCAGTCGTGACGGACCAGGCGGCCATAATCTCGGCGGAGCTCATCGCTCGACTGGACGATCTCAAGGGCTTTGAGTTGCTGGTCCAGCAGGACCTCCATGCGTTTCTCGGCACAATCGTGTACGCGGTGCAGCGCCTGTCGGACCTGCGGTAGCGAACGAATCATCGGATTGGCGTGCAAGTTCGCGGCGAATTTCACGGCCTGCATGGTTGTGGAGGTTCGAATGCGGGCTTGGGCCGAGCCGCAGTCATTCGAAAGCTGGTTGAGTAGCCTTTCGAGGTAGTAATGGGTTGCATTGATCATGCTTCGTTTCCCCGATGGTTCACGGCGCTGGAGCGCAGCGCTCGCCTTCTTCCTGCTCGGCGGCGCCATGCGCGAGCGCGGCCTCGGCAGCCAAGTGCTCGGCTCGCATCATCTTCTCGATGTAGCCCAGCAGATGATCCGCCAGGCCATCATCGACGCGTATGCGGCATTCGAAGAAGGCCATGTCCGGAACATTCATCTTGTCCGTGCTGACCCAGGGCACGTGTCCACCGTCCTTATTGGCTAGTACCATTGCGTGCTTCCCCAAGAAAAGCACAGTGCTGCACGAGGTGCTGCATGCGACATAGCTATTGCCGGCGTACCGTGCCAGCGAGGTCAGCATGATCTCGTTCCCGGCACTAGGTAGATCCGGTACCAGCTTAAGCACTTCGAGTGCCACACGCGTTGCCTTGTTTCGCAGCGGTTCGTCTCGAGGGTCGCTCAGGATTGCGGAGATCGCGGCTGGGTTGGCGCGTTGTGCTTGGCTCTCGATAGTGCTCATGGGTGTCTTCTTTCTGCTTTAGATGGGCGTGGCGCTGGTGATCGGTGTCGAAATGTTATCGGGAATAGCCTCGGGCGGCAGTGCAACCACGCCGCTCCGGCCGCGCCAGAGCTGGCACTAGTCGTGGGGAGCTTGGGCCGCTGGAGCGTGTTCTTCCTCGCGCTGTTCCAGCACCACGTCGAAGAGCTCGACGAACGCGTCGACGTCAAGGCAGGCGATGTCGCTGGGCGTGACCTGCTTGTCGTTGAATCAAACGTCGGGGCCGGTGGCAGGGGGAGGAACTGACCTCGATGTCGTATCCTCCCGCGAAATACAGGCCGGCGCTCAGGATCGGACGCTGGGTTGTCTCGGCGCCGGCGGCAACGCTGATGTACTTCACCAGCGTGAACGTGCCCACGCGCTCCCCGGTTTCCATCACCTCGATTGCTAAGAATCGCGACCCTGCCTCGCTGTTCGCGTGAACGGCCGCTTCGAAACCGCGCCGGCACAGCACCTCGGCCATCCGGTCGAATGGGGCGCGGGCCGCCGGCAGCAATTTGTCCAAAATGCTTTGTTGCGGTAGGCCGCGAGCTGCTCGGAGAGGCGCACAGGACCGCAGACGCTCTCCAGCGCCACCTCGCCAGCAGATAACGCGTCGACCGCGTCGACGGTGATCGTGATGGAGGCATCGCAGGTGTACAGGCGAATCCCGCCACCATCAGGCGTGGATTCCTTGACCTGCACGCTGATCGGCTCGCCTTGAGCGATCGGGTCAATTTTTGGTCAGTTGCTGAGCGCACGGTGTCGACGGTGTAGTTCCAACTCGGCAAGAATTCGCGTGCGTCGTCTGCTGCATATCTGCTGGCGATAAGACGGCTCGTTGCGGTCACTTGGATGTTGCTGGCGACGAGCGCGACGGCAAAGCGTCTGGCGTGAGAGGTAGCGCTGACGGTTGGTGTGGAAGAAGGAGGCATGGTGGTTGACTCGTTTTGTGATGAGTCACGGTAACGCGCCGCGCTCGGCTTTGCAGTGCAACCACGCCACCAAAAAACGGTGAAAATCATCAGGTAGATGGTGTTTATTCGAAATTATTCGGCGTACAATAATTTTATTGTGCTGTGAATAAAGGTAAATAAAGGATGGATGCGTTCTACTATTCAAGGCCTGCGCTTGCTGAACACTTGGTTGCCGACCTCACCGGGGCAAATCCGTTTAGCGATGCGCCAAACGGATTGTTCTTGGCGGCGCCAAGGCGGACCGGCAAGTCGACGTTCCTGCAAAACGAGTTGCGGCCGGCATTGGAGGGAACTGGTCGTGTCGTCGTCTATGTAGACCTGTGGAGCGACAAAAGCCGGAACCCTGGCGCCCTTATTGCGGACGCGGTCGGGGGGGAGTTGCAGAAGCACCTCGGTATCGTGGCGAAGACGGCGAAGGGCGCTGGCATTAGCGAGCTCAACATAGCCGGGTGGATGAAAATCGACACGAAGAAGATCGGCACGATCGACGGGCTGACCCTCACCGACGCGCTGCGTGCCTTATGCGAGATGTCCAGGAAGCCAGTGGTGCTGATGATCGACGAAGCCCAGCACTCGCTCACAAGCGATGAAGGGGAGACGGCGATGACGGCCCTGAAGTCGGCGCGTGACCAGCTGAACACGCCCAGCGAAACCCGGCTGCTCTTGGTCATGTCCGGTTCGGATCGCGACAAGCTGCTACGCCTGGTGAACAGCAACGCGGCGCCGTTCTTCGGATCAGCTATCACTCGCATGCCCGAGCTTGACCGCAATTTTATCGTCCACATCGCTACCCTGATCGAGCGCAGCTACCCGCGCATGGCGCCTATCGCCGTCGACGTCCTGTGGGATGCTTTCGTGCGCCTGGCGCACCGCCCGCAGCCGCTCCTCCGCCTGCTGGGCATCGTACTGAACCCCCTGAATTCTCCGGTACCAGGATTCGAGAGGGAAGTTCTGCTCATGGCCGAAGCGCAGCGCGCCGACGACGAGCGCACGATGGAATCAGCCTATCTGGTGCTGCGCCCGATCGAGCAGGCGGTCCTGTGGCGCATGTTCGAGCAGAAGAACCGCTTCAGGCCGTACGACGCCGAGGCGCTGGTCTTCTATCGCGAGAAGACGGGGGAAAAGATCACAGCGCAGAAAGCCCAGGCCGCGATCGCATCGCTGCGCGCGCAGACGCCGTCGCTCGTCTGGAAATCAGCCAAGGGCGAGTATGCGCTGGACGATACCGGGATGTATCAGTGGTTCGAAAAACGACGCCAGGAGGGAACGTGGCCGCCAGTTGGCTTGGATCTCGCCGAGCCCGACCAAGAAGATGAGCCGGATACGCCGCGGCCGTGACACTTGAGCGCGACCGGGCGGCAAACTGCCGGCGGCCGCTTTCTATCTGGTATCAAGTGAAGTCGTGCGTGGTGATGAGCGCCGCCACTTGACGGAAGCAGAAGGTCTCCCGCAGTACGTGACGGATCGTTGCGTTCGGGGCGAGCGTCATTGCTTCGGTAAGCGTGTAGCGTGAACAGGTCAATCTGTCGATGGTACTCAGCCACGCGGAATAGGCTGGGTGTGCGTTCAGGATAAATGCCCATTCGGCGCTGGCGGACGCTATCACACATCTGGAGCGTTCATCTGGATGCGGAAATTCCAGCCCAAGAATGGGCGCCAACTGTTGGCGGCAATCATAGATTTCGCGTAGTACTTGGCGTAGAACGGCCGTCGGCGCGCGGGAAATCAACTCAGCCAAAGTGGTAAGACCGCAGACATGCGGGTCAATCATCTCGATTTCGTCCGCAAACTCTGGATGAGCGGAAAGGATGCGAGTCCAGTCCTCTTGTAGGAGGTCGAAACTCCCCACAGCATCAGCAGTGGCAAGAGCGTCCATTAATGCAGCGTTATTGCGAGCGGACCGCGTCATGCCGAAAGGCAGTGTACTTAGGGTCACGCAGCTCGATTTTTTGGGAGACTGCGTTGGAACGCTAAGCGCCGAGAGGATACTCATCGCTATTCCTATTATTTATTGGCAACAAAGTTGCTATTAAGCAAAATAGCAACTTTATAGCATATGTCTCATACAAGCAAGGCGTTGAAACATTTTAATATGTAAGGAACTATCCTCGTATCAGAAGCGCTACAAATAGTGTGATAATGATAATGTATTGGTAATAATTCGTGAGTATTGAGACAAAACTCTCTTTGCTAAATGTCCCATAAAATCAATACGTTGAAACTTTCAAATTGAAAGGTGCTTTTTTGTTTAGCAGTGCAGTAGTGCTATTAATGGCGCGGTCCTACCGCTGTAACCGTGACAATTCGATGGAATTAAGGAAATAACAATATCACAATATTTTTGTGAGAATTTTTCAGTATTGAGGTCAATCGCTTTTTGCCGCTAGATTGGCTGACCCCATGCAACATTACCGGCAATTCGATTCATCATTAGTGCTTTGCTCATCGCCATCGCCCATTAACGTCTCGCCTGAATGTGCTGCAAAACGGGACACCTTAACTGCGTCCTTTGCGGCTTTGGCATTAATTAACTCACTGTAGCGAAAGGCAACCTCATCGGCGGTCGTGAAGCCAATCTTGAGGTTAAGGGTGTTCGCCACCTCATTGCGAACGCAGGCAATGAGGTGAGCTTCTTCGGCTGTAACCGTTTTCGTGGGCCAGCCCTTTGTGTAGAGTAGTTCCTTTGGGATACGCGCTTCTGCCCGCTGGCGCATCACGGCCTTTTCCTTTGCGTCGACAATGGCTGCGCGCAGTTGTCGCGGCAGCAGGTGCGGGGCGACATCCGCCAACCAACGGTTTCCCTGGAAGGCGAATGTTGATTCTGCCTCGAGCTCTACGAGTTCAATGTAAACCTCGTGATTGTCGACGCAGCCGGCCGAGGCCATTAGGTCCGCCTCGGAACTCATGATGCAATAGGCGCAGGAGATCCGACTCATCCCATATTTGGAATACCCTTCGTGAAGGGCAAGCCCTGACGACGCGATCGTGCCCAACACTTGGTCGATGCTGAATTCGATGACCGCATTCCAGGTTTGGCCCTCCAGCCCTTTGCGATCGAGACGCGGATCTGGCTTCGACACCGGTGCCTTGGCGCGGTTGTCGCTCTCCTCACGGCGGATGCCAGCGACGTTCACGATGTGCTGACCGGGGAATCGCTTTTTCAGCGCGCTAGATATAACAGCAGCTTTTAATTCAGACGTACAGAACCTCATGGAGGGGGGGCTCCAGGGGAGGATTAGCTTTACGCAAGAGAGGTCAGCATAGCGCGCGACGTTGTTCTTCCAACGGCCTTGCCAGCGATCCATCATGTCGCCAGCCTGGCGCCGGACTACGAGCAGCTCCCAGCCCAGATGTGCGGCCAAGCGCTCACACTGCGGCAGGCTCTCGGTCCACTCGATGCGGCCGAGGTCCGAGTGCACGAGTAGGCGATGTCCGCTGTGGCCAATCTCGTTGAGGTGCTTGTTGACGGCGATCGCGCAGGCGTCCGAGTCTTTGCCACCGCTGACGCCGACCGCGACAACGCAGTCGCGCGCGAGCAGGCTTGCAATTTCGGGCGTCATGGCCACAGGTGGCACTTCGGCACCGAAGTGGCGGTTCAGCAGCTGCACTGGGAATACGCGGTCGTTCATGTCGGGCTCACGAGAGGAAATCAGGTGGGCGATCTTAGGCGCGGGAAGGCGTGGTTGTCCGTGCAACCACGCCGACCAGGCTCAGCGGACGCGCGGCACTTCAGGTTCGGCGTGAGCGTCGCCGTCCGCATCGTCATTGCTCCTGCTGGCGCCAGCGAACATGGCTGCCGCAGCGGTTTCGGCGCGTGCACGCGACAGGCGCGCGCCCCAGTTGTCCATTATGTGCGCCGGGGTATACCAGTGCGAGTACTCCTCCAGAGTGAGGGTATTGCCGTGCACGATGATTGCCGGCACGTGCATGAGGGATAGCTGGACGTAGGCCATCATCGCAGCCGTCCAATCCAAGTCAGTAGCAATCACGTGGACATGGCGCTGGTAACTGAGGCCTCGCTCCTGCATCGCCAGCATCATCGCTATGATGGTAGATCCAGAGCCCGATGCAGGCTCATTTACCGTGACAAAGCCATGCTTTGCGACTTTTTCCACGATATCGTCGGATATCGTGATCGCCGCCATCAGCTGGCAGATATCGTGCGGAGTGAAGAACTGCCCCATTTGGTTGTTGCCGAGCTCAAGTTGCATGTAGATTTCGCCCATGATGTCGCGCGGCGACACGTGCAGGCCCTCCTGTAGCTCGGCGAACATATGCGCGATCGTCACTGCCTCCTCGCGGCTGTATTTGCGCACGGTCTGCATGTAGAGCTCTTCGCGTGTCTCCGCTTGGCGCAGGTCCATCTTGCTGAGCGCCACCGCGCTCATAGTCACGAAGTCGCGGAAAACTGTCCGCCGGTCGTGGCGCCGGCCGACCTCGTTGATCATCCTGATGATGTTAGTGCGGTGGAGGGTTGCCTGCTTCGACAGATTCGCTGCCCGGTCGTGCTCGCTGATGGAGGTGGCCTGGAGCGGCCACGCGAATGAAGACTCCAGGTCGCGTTTCATAAAGGTCTCCGCCGGAATGAATTGGCTGTGGTGCGCGAGGAGATTAAGTGCGAGGACAGGATGAAGGCAGACAGAGCTGGCATTTTGGCGTAAAGGCGGTATGAATGCCCGGATTACACCAGTTCGCCGGCGGCGTGGTTGCAATCTCACGAACGCACCAACTCACGTTGCCGTGGCCATTACCGTGGCCATTAATTAGCAGCTGCGGCCACCCGGCTCCGTTACGACCTGCGGTCGTAACGGAGCCGAATAGGACCACCACCCCTCAGACCTGCTTCATTTTTTCGTGAGCGGCGAAGTTGCCGACAGCAGCCCCCGCATTGGCCTGGTTAATGGAAACTGCCGGGAAGTTCTTGAATCAGGGAAAGGCCCGCGTGGGAAAAGCTGAGCAACCACGCCTGCGATCGCTGGGCAATATAGCGGGGGACTATTAGCGCGAGGACGCCATGCTCACCCAACCTATCATTACTCCCGACCGTCGCCTGACACTGGACGATATCCTCGGCTACTGCCAGGAGTTCAAACGGCGCCACGGCCGCTGGCCGCGTGTGACCGCGACCGGTGACGATTTCCTCGCCGCCGGCCTGCCGGGGCTCTCGGGCGCAGATATCGAGCGCGCGCTGCGCACATCTAGCAATGGGCTGGCGGAGGACCCGGACTTCCTGGAGATCCGGCACCTGGCCTTCGCCAACGGCGGCTGGGACGTCAACCTCCAGTTCATCGACCCCGAGCTCTGTCTGCGCTTGGCCGACGACGGTCTGCAGCGCCTGGTCGATTCCATCCACGTGCGCCGCGAGCAGGGCAGTAGAACTGCGACGCGTCCAGCGGACCACGTGTACGTTAACTTGCCGCAGGAGTCGGACTGGCGGACGGGGCATACTGCTTACGCGCCGGTGAGCGACGAGCTCATCGAATACATCGATGCGCGCGGGATGGTCTACGGTAGCCAGAAGACGGCGATCCCGACCGAGTACTACCTGGCGGTGAACCCGAATGGCCGGATCTATCTGAAATACGACCGCATCATCGGCTCCAAGTACGTTGGTACAGTCTCAGAGGAGCAACTGGAGCGGCTGCGCGCGCGCCTGGTCGGCGAGGCGGCCACCGAGCGCGCCAGGCCGTCCTCGCAGGCGTGCGACTCGGCCGCCGCGCCGGCGCCAGCCAAACTGACGATCGAGCAAGAGCTGGTGCTGCTGACCGTCTCCGGATCGAAGCTGCATCTGCCGGTGCAGCAATTGCTGCACTACGACGAAATCAGCCAGCGCTTGGGCAAGGCTGGGGGCCGCTACATCACTGGCCGCAACAAGCATTTCGCCTTTGACGATGGCATTGACTGTACCGATCTGCTCCGCCGCCTGGTTGCTGGCGAGGCCGTCAATTTCCAGCAGGAGTACCAGTTCTTCTCCACGCCGGAGAGCAAGGCGATCGAGGCGGCCGAGGAGGTGCGCAAGACGCTCGGTACGCTGCGTGGCAAACGAATTCTGGATCCGTCGGCCGGTACCGGTGCACTCGCCAATGTCGCGCGCCAGATGGGCGCCGATGTTGTGGTGATCGAGATGTGGAACGTCAACGCCATCAAGCTCCGCGCCCAAGGTTACGACGTGATCGAAAAGGATTTCTTGAGTGTGACGCCGGAGCAGATCGGTACCTTCGACGCGGTCCTTGCCAATCCTCCCTTCACCCGAAACCAGGACATCCACCACGTGATGCACATGCTGCAGTTCATCCGGCCGGGCGGCGCGCTGTCGGTGATCATGTCCACGGGCTGGATTGAAGGGAGAACGAAGGTGCATGCCCAGTTCAAGGAATTCTTGGCCACGCATGACGTGACCGTGACGGCGATCGAGGCTGGCGCGTTCAAGGAGTCCGGCACCGTCGTGCCGACCGTGCGCCTGGACTTCCGTGATGTGAACGTGCCGCGAGCTGCCGAGGACTTCCACTACGAAGGCACTGCGGCAGGCGACGAGGAAGAGCCGTTTGCACTGGTGATGCAATGAAGGAATTAAACATGGCGTTCGTAATCTATAGCGAAGAAGATGGCGTATTTATCGGCGAATGCATGGGACTTGGGTTCTGGTCTAAGCTCGATCCAGCCGATCAGGATTGCGCCGTGACTTTCCCAAGTGTGGATGCGGCTGAAGCGTTCATGGCCGGATGGGAGGGGGGCCGCCCAGCCCGAGCAACCTTGGTTCCTGTGGTCCCCGACCAGGCGGACGGATTTGCCTCCATCGCAGCTTGCATGCGCGCTGGGCTCCCAGAATGGATCACCGGCGATAGCGAGACCGGGAACTGCAGGCCGATCTAGTCTCGCCCGCTCGGCCATGCCGATGTCGCGCCGCTGCATGAGGACTGTAACTTGAAAAATTTCTAGTTTATCTAAAGAACTTTAGATAAACTTCCAATAAAGGAGAATTTATGGGAAAGCGACAACTAGCGCCAGCTGAGGCGTTCGATTTGCGCCAGGCGCTGCATGTGGCGGTGCTGGAAGCGTTGATGGCATCGCGCCGTTGGGAGCCGGGCGAATTGATTTTCCAAGGGGGCACCAGCCTGCATCTGGTTCACGGCTCACCGCGGTTTTCCGAGGATCTCGACTTCCTCGTAGCCGACTCCCTGAAGCTGGGTTCAATCGGATCGTCGATCCAGTCGCGCTTGGCGGGGACCTCGTGGCTGCCTGAAGACATGGCGCTGAGCGTCACGACGCCCAAGGACGGCCGCAATCCGCATGTGTTCGACGTCGCCGTCAGCGGCGAGGGTGTCCTCGGGTCCGTGCGAGTCAAGGTTGAGTTCTGGCAGACCCCGGTCGAGGCCCTCAAGCCGCTGGATACGGCGGTCCACCCGGTGCGCCTGATTGTCGGCCGCGCCGCCGGCGCAAAGGCGTTCGTCCCGACGCTCGAGTTGAAGGAAATTTTCGTCGACAAGGTGTTCGCCGTGGTCGCCCGCCCCTACTTGAAGCCGCGCGACGTCTTCGATCTGTATTGGCTGGCCGAGCGCGGCGAGGCCCAGGCATGCACGGAAGAAGACCTGGCGGTCCGGCTTGCAACCTATCCAAACGAGACTCCGCAGAACTGGCTTGAGAAGGCTACAGCGAGGCGCAAGGAGCTGCTCGGCTCCGCAGACAAGGTTAAGGTCGACCTGCGCCGGTGGTTGCCGCCATCGTGGCCCCTGTCGGACGACAGGGTGCGCAGTATGATCGACGCGTCCGTGCTGGCGCTCGATCGCGGCGTGCAGAGCATGCGGGCGCTTGCCGATGCAGAATGCGAAGCCCCGGCCGATGAATCGGACCCCGAGCCTGACCAGGGCGCTCCAGCACCATGAAAAAGACGATTTCGGCACACGAGCGACTTGCCTCGCTGCCAGCAGTCTTTCGCGGCGCAGATCTAACGGTCCGTTTCCAGTGGTCATCTAAGACGGCATCGCACTACCTGTATTTGTGGAAGCGCCGCGGCCTAGTGGCCAGCCTGGGCGGTCACAGTGACGTTTTCGCTAACCTGGTCGTCGGTCGGGAACCTAACTGGGAAGCGGCGTTGCGGTTGGCAATGCCGTCGGCGGTGCTGGTCGGTGTGGAGATCCTCCGGCGCGCCGGCTGGACCACGCAGATCCCATATTGCCCCGAGGTGGCGGTGAACTCGGCCGAACCCACCTACCAAGTCGAGCATTTCGACGTGAAGTCCAGGCCGCCCGGCTGGTTCAAGCTGCTGGGGCCGGGCATGACGCGGCCGGAGGGGCAGGGTGTCGCGCTTTTGTCCCCGAGCTGGGCGCTGGCCGAGATGCTCCGAAGCGATGGGTGGGGAGCGTGCGGGCTGGCGCCCGACGACATCTACTGGGACGAAGTGACGGAAAGCGATCGGGTGGAGTGGGCGGCAGCCTGCGAAGCCCTGGGCATGGCAAATTTGGAAATGAATCCCGATATGGAGGGCGACTGCGGCCGCTGCCGCTAATGCCAGCGCTGCCATCGCGTGGGATGTTTGCGAGACATGCATTTGAACCGGGATAATAGAATGATCACCCCTAGGAAGAGTTCCCAGCAGAACCAGACGCCCGGCTCGACCGGGCTTTGGCGTTGAGAGGGTTGGGCACTGTGCTCGACTGGTGAGGATGTGAATTGATGTCACAGATTTTTTTGCGTGCGCTGTATGAGGGCGAGCCAGTTGAAATTATGGCCGGCTGGTCTCCGATGGAATCACAAGTCTTCGTGAAAGTCGCAGCGCTCGACTGCGAAGGTGAATGGCGAGAAGACGTACCTCTCGGGCTCGATGCATGGAATGATGTCGATATCCTTCCCACTGAGATTGCGGCAGCCGTCGCATTGGTAGAGCCTTTAATGGAAAAGCTTGCGCCGCTTGGTTTGGACGTTCCTGACGAGATGCTTGTCGAGATTGCTTCCCATGTTGTTCTCGATCTTGGCAATGTAATTGTCCGCTATACCAGCGATGGACATCGGGAACTCGTTCGCGGTGGAGTCCCTGGGTACGACAACTGAACGGGAACAGGTCATGTCGCACAACCAGAACGTACTTGCCAAGATGCTGGCAATTTTCGCGGTAAGAAAGGCGCAGACAGGGGTACAACTGTCGCCGCATCTGAAGCTGATGTCGGCGTTGGAGGAGGCTATCTGTGACGCCAGAGCGCGACGAGACGCCATCTCAGCCGAAGGCGGCGCAGGGTCGGTGCAATACCTTCATCTAAACGACCAAGTTGCAAGGTGGGAAGCCGCCAGTCGCCAAAATCGGTAATCGGGGAAATTCCCACTTTGATCAACGGTGCGGAATGGACCGCCTACCACCAAACACCAATTGGCTGGACAGTTGGTGGTAAATCGGACCCTGGTAGTGGATCCTGCAAGCCCGCAAGTGCTTTCGCAGTAAAAGCGCGATGCGTCACGTAAGGCTCGCCCGCGCGACGAGGCATTGATAGGAGAGGTAACCTTGGAGCAGATATGCACATTCGGTGCTTGCAGCACCACCATCGACGACCTCCAGCTGTTTCGCGGCGCGGCTGACCCGTACGTCGCTTCCATGCTGACCAACTGCCCCGTCGTGAGTGTGGCCTGCGGTGAGCGCGTCGACGATGGAAGCCGCGAGCGACTGTTCATTGTGCTGTCAGGTCAGCTTGAGATCGGCGCCGATGCGCGCAGTGGGGGGGAAGATGGCGGCACCCGCATTCTGCCTGGCGAAAGCGCTGGCGAACAGGCGGTGATTGACGACTCAGCCGAGCTGGCCACGATGACGGCGCTCGAGGATAGCGAGTTGTTGGTAATCGACTCCGTCACGGTATGGGCTTTGATGGAGCGGTCTCACGCATTGTCGCTCAACCTCCTGCGTCTCCTATCATTTCGCATTCGCGCAGCCAACGCGCTGGCACAGCGGCGCCAGAAGCTGGGCAATTTCTACCGCCAGCTGTCCCTCAACGACGCCCTCACCGGTCTGTATAACCGGGCCTGGCTCAACGATATGCTGCCAAAGCTGGCAGCGCGCGCGGCCCAGGACGGTGGTTCGCTGTCGCTGGTCATGGTCGACCTCGACCACTTCAAGCGCTTCAACGACACCCACGGACACGTCGCCGGTGACGCCGCACTGATTGCTGCGGCGAGCGCACTTCGTGACGGACTGCGGCCGTCTGATTTCGCAGTACGGTACGGTGGAGAAGAGATGATGGTCATACTTCCGGGCACAAGCCTGGACCAGGCTGTCATGGTGGCCCAGCGGCTGTGCGAGAGCTTGCGCGAAGCCGTTGTGTTTGCGGACATGTGCCTACCACTGCCGCATGTGACCGGCTCCTTCGGCGTCGCCAGTCTGGCGCCGGGGGCCGGCGAGCGTGCATTGATGTAGGCTGCCGACGCCGCCTTGTACCGCGCCAAGGGCGGGGGGCGCAACCGCGTCAGCACTTGAACTCGCAGTTAGCCCTACTTTAGATCGAGCCAAGAGGCGTGGCTGGCGCAATCAATCGGCGCCAGCGTGCCGCCACCTAGCCATAATGCACTGTGGTAAACATGCCCCCTGACGGGGGGGCGCGCTGCTCGACCCACTCGATATAAGCTCAGGTTCCGCAGCTGCACAAGCGCAGATCTTTGCTCTACGCCCTCGCGATATGCTGTAGGAAGTATGACGAAATTAGCCTCCGGCGCACCACTGCCGTCATTCAAAGTAAATCTGCAAAAGGCATCGTTCTGTAACTCATTGATTTGATTGCACATGGCGAAAATTTTTTAGCACTTTTACTTCGAGTATCAGCGAAGCAATTCTGCCATATCCTTGAATTTCCAAGTGAGTCTGCTAAATTGATGTCAACCAGCAGGAGACCCGCATGGCGCCTAGTTCTACACAGCTGCGCTTCACCCACGCGATCACCGAAACGCGTCCCAAGGGGGCTGGGCGCTTTGAGTTCTGGGCGCCAAAAATCGGCCGCAGGCTGACGCTGTTCAGTCCCCTGCAGGTGCGCCTCTGGACGTTGTTGGAAGGTACGCCCTGGGTTACCTGCTATTGCGAGCGTCCGGCGTATTGGCGGCACGACAGCGGCAAATTGCTGACCGATTTTTGGGTCAGGGCCGGACGACGCGAGGTGTGCTTGATCGTCGCCGGCGAGTCCCGGCTGGGGTACGCCGGCGCCTTGAGTCCGAGCGAGGACATCGACGTGCGCTACATCGACGCCAAGTTCCTGGCGTCGCGCAGTATCTGGATTGAGAACTGGATGCGCATCCTGCCGTATCTGTCGGCGAATGCGCGTTTCGTCAGCACCCGCTTATTGAAGGGTATTGAACAGGCGGCGCGGTCAGCCCCGACACTGGGCGATATCGAGCGCGATTTTCAGCCTCACGACATCGTGCTAGTACGCACTGCGGCGCTCATGCTGCTGCATCAGGGCCGCGTCACAGCACGCTCCCTGCGCGACCGGGCACTCGATGCCAGAACCATTTTCCGGCGCGCGCGGCTATGAGCAAGCCTCCACACGCTACCGACGCCGTTCGCGCTGATCCTGGCGAATGGCCAACCGTGGCCTGGCCGACGCTCACCAGCAGCGAGCAGGAAGTGTTTCTAGCCCGTGAAGAAGCCGTGCGCCGCTATTGCCGGCATGAGTCGTTGCACGCAATAGAGGCGGCGACAGGCGTGTCGTACAGTACGGTGCGGCGTCACTATTTGCGGTGTCTTGAACCCCATGCGGACGGCCGGATCCAGGGTTTCCGTGCACTGATTCCATATGAACGGGTGAAACCCTATCGGCGCCTGGCGAGAATAGGACGACCTGGCAGTGCAGGCAAGGCCGGCGTATTTACCCAGATGCTGCAGCGCTACCCCGAGCTGGAAGCCCTGATCGTCAGCGAACTGCAGGCGCATCACGTGGTCTTGAACGAGGGGACGAGCGGTCCAATCCTCGTAGGACTGAGTGACTTGCATCGGCGCTTTCTCCAGTTATGCCTGCAACTTGGGCTGACCGAACGCGACTACCCATTGGTTCAGAAGCAGCGAGGTATCCGCAGTCTGGCTGCGGCCGCGAAAGCGATCGCGACGCGGACCTTTGAATCGGCAGCCGGCGCTGCGCTGGCGGACAAGCGCTCCGGTGGCGTGCGTCCGGACGCGCAGGGTTTGCCGTCGGTGGCGGCCCAGCCTTACGACGTGGTCGAATTCGATGGGCACTGGGTCGATGTGCGTCTGCGTGTGGTGTTCGAGAGGGCGGCCGGCATTGAGGAGTCGTTCGACATTGAGCGGGTCTGGCTGCTTACCATCATCGACGTGTGCAGCCGTGCCGTATTGGGCTACAACATCGTGCTCGAACCGGAATACAGCCGCTTCGACGTGCTCAAGACCGTGGAGCGTGCGCTGATTCCCTGGCGCCCTCCGGGATTGACAATTCCCGGCTTGCGCTACGCGCCCGGCGCGGGCATGCCGTCGGAGCGCTTCCCCGAATTGGGCTACGCGGTCTGGAATATGTTCCGCTTCGATAACGCGCGCGCCAATCTGGCCCATGACACGTTACGTGTCCTGACCGAAGTTGTCGGGTGCGGGGCGCAGGCCGGGCCGCTCCACCGGCCCAACGAGCGGCCGCACATCGAACGCTTTTTCGGCACGCTGGCGTCGGTTTTGGCGCATCGTCTGCCTGGCACTACCGGCACCGGCGTGAGCGACCCGCGCCGGCGCATCGAGGAACTGGGCGCCGGTGCGCCGGCGATAGTGAGGCTCGACGAGCTGATGGAGCTGACGGCGGTGGCCATCGCCAACTACAACGCCCATCCCCATGCAGGATTAGGCGGCCGCTCCCCACTGGAAACGCTGAGCTACTACATCGACGAGAAACGCATCGGCTTAAGGTGGCTGGCCGAGCCCATGCGGCGCCATCTGTGCCTGCTGCAGCACCGGCATGAGGGGCATATCCGCGGCAGCATCGCACGCGGTGTGCGGCCCTATATTCAATTCTTCGGCGCGAACTACACCAGCCGCAGCCTGGCTGGGCGGGCGGACCTGATCGGGCAGCCGGTGCTGATCTATTTCGATGTCGAGGACGTGCGTGTATTGCGTGTTTTCGATGGCGGCGGGCGAGAGCTCGGCGTGGTCGAGGTCCAGGGAACCTGGCGGCGCACGGCGCATACCTTGCGCATGCGCCGGGAAATTATGGCACTGATGCGCGAGCGCAAGCTGCGCATCCTGCGTTACGACGATCCGGTGCAGTGCTACCTCGAGTACCTGCGCAAGCAGGCCGGCAAACGGCGTCGTTCCGCAAGCAAAGCGGAAACGGCACGTCGTGCCGTTCAGTACGCAGCACCGGTGCCGCAGGCTCCGCCTGGGCCGGTTCAACCCGGCGGCCACGACGCGGCGCCGGCGGAAGCCGCGCCTCAGAATGTCGACGGTGGCGCCGGCTTAAGCGGTCCGGTGAAGGGACAGAGCCTGACCATCGGTACCGGCCAGGTGTTCTCGCGCTAGCCGCTCCCTCGACACGTAAAGGTGCCAACGCTGTGAACCAGACCAAACTACCCGGACGCCCCGTCGCCAAAGAGCGCCATCCTCTCTCCACCCGCACCTACCGCGTTGCCACCGCCGCCATCGAGCACTGCTGGCAGCTGGTGTCGAAGTGCCTGCAATACCGGATTCCCGGTGCGCTGATTTATGGTGAGAGCCGGCTGGGCAAGACCTACGCGATCGAATATCTGCGCATGCTGATCCATCGCGAGCTGCCCGGCGTACCGACCTTCCACGTGCAGGCCGAGTACAAGGTCAGCCGCAGCGAAGGGGCGTTCTTCTCCAGCTTGTTGCGCGCTGTACGCCACCCGCAACCCGATGCAGGACGCAATGCCTATAAACGCAAGGCCCTGCATGACCGCCTGCTGGCGGTGGCGGAATCCCAGGGCAGCGCCACGGTGGTCTTTTTTTGCGACGAGGCCCAGCGCTATTCGCTGCACGAATATGAATGGCTGCGCGACGTCCACGACGAACTGGCGCAGAGCGGCGTACGCCTGACGACGTTCCTGTTCGGCCAGGAGCGGCTGTGTGAGCAGCGCACACGCTTCCAGGAATCTGGCGATACCCAGATCGTCAAGCGCTTCATGGTCGAGACCTTGCGCTTTCGTGGTATATGCAGTGCGCTGGAGGCCGCCACTTGCCTCAGGAGCTACGACGAGCATGAATATCCGCTTGGCAGTGGTTGGAGTTTTACGCGCTACTACTTGCCATACGCCTTCGAGGCCGGCTTGCGACTGGAGCAGTGCGCACATCTGGCTTGGAATGCCTTTTCCATGGCGCATCAGCACGCGGCGCTGGCGGGCGACGTGGAAATTCCGATGGAATATTTTTCGCGTGCGGTGGAGGCGGTTCTGTTGCACGGCCTGACGCACGATGCGCTGGATGCCGATCTGAGCGATCGGCGCTGGGCCGAGGTGGTGAAACACTGCGGCTACGTCGCTTCCGAACAGGCGGTCGAGCGCAACGCGCGCGGCGTGGGCCACTGAGTCCGCCTTCGTATGGGCTTACCTTTACTGATTATTCCGCCGGGCGGCATCAACGTGGTCGTCTCGCTCACACTTCCAGCACAGCTATTTGCCACCTACGAAACAGCGTGGGCGTGGGGCGCCAAACTGGCGGCGGTGAACGCGCTGTCTGCCTTCGAGGTGGCTGCGCGGATGGGAGTCTCGGCGGCGCACGCGCGCCCCTTGCTGTTGTCTCGCCCGCCTCGCGGCGCGCTGACGTTGGGACGGAGCATGGGCTTGCCTGGCCGGCGGATCGAGCAGGCTTTCCTGGGCGGCGCCTTGCAATGCCTGCATCCCTTGATGTCCGAGTATCTGCGCAGGTGTCCGATATGCGTCAGGCTGGGCTACCATTTTATTGTTCATCAGGTGCGCGTGCTCGGCACGTGCCCGCTGCACCATGTACCGCTGCGCGAGCACTGTTCACGCTGCGCGAGGCATTTGGCATATGACCTGGGCGCATCCAAAGTGCAAGGCCCGATCACGTGTCCCGGATGCGCGGCGCCGCTGCTGCCGGTGACGCGTGGAGGCTATCCAACCACGGGGGTGATCGCCGGCCGAGAGTTCGGTTTGCTGGCGCGCTGGCTGGCCTTCTTGCGGCGCCGCGCTGCGCTGCCGGCGTGGCGCAATGGCAGTGTCGTGATTGACACCGGCCGGCATGCATCGACGGCTTCCGCGCAGGAGGCGCTGCGGGTGATCGTGCCGGCCGGTTCAACATATCATCCGGTTACCGGACAGCGCGCGTGCTGGCGCGACGATGGGGAGTACCGGGCATTGGCGCAACGCTACTGGCAGCATGCCAATGCACTCTGGCGACAATGCGATCCACCATCGCGCCGGTGGTACCGGCGCCTGCTGAAAGGCGATGCCGCAACGTCCGCGCCGAACGCCCACATACTGGCTTTCCTGTATTGGTGCATGACCTGGCAAGGCTGCAGCAATCCATACCTGGTACGACGAGGACATGGCTTGCCGCTGTATGGTATCGCCGAATGGCAGGCTGGCCAGCCTGCACCGGATAGCGATGATCTCGACGCGGAACTGCTGGCGTTTTCCGCGGCACTGGAGGCATCGTGGAGTGAATGGCTGGACTGCATAGACCTGCTTGGCGTCACGACATTGGAGCGGCGAACCTGGCGCTTGCGCGCCGTTCCAGGCGCCTATGTCTTGCTGCCGAAAAGGTAACTGGAGTGGTTCAACGGTATTTTTGCATAATTGCTTTGCATATGCTGCTAAGCTATTGTTTATTAACGGATTATCCGTCTGCTCTCGGAAAGTGAAATTTTTTTTGTACTTTTACTTCGTTTTTTGAGCAGAATTGCTTTGTATGACGACTGCGGGTTCCTGCTCGTCTGCCGGGACCGCGTGTTGGTGCACGACAGAGCGAGTGTCTGCTGGCATCACGCTGGAACAAATCCAACAGTGCTCGCCGCGCGGCGCCATCCCGACGCCTGATGCCGGCAGCCGCCGGCAAGTCGCTTCGGCCGTGCGCGGCGCGGCGTCGCGGCAACCTGTCGTCACACCCCATCCCCTTCCTTTATTTCCGTGACGCATCACGAAAATAATCACTCCATCCCGTTTGGCGACAAAATGACACGACACTGGTGGCATTTTGTCTCCACAGTGCTACAATGATGTGGCTGGGGCCGGATAGCCTCGGCCCAATCAGTTTTCCTACCACTGTCACCGCGTAGCACTGCTACGGCGCGGGTGACCCAATCCGGGGGCAATCCACCCCTGCGGGAGTACCGTATGTCCTTTCCGACCGAAGACCGAGGCCGCATCACGGCGCGTGTCTCGAGTGCAGTTGTTGAAAAGTTACAAGAAGCAGCCGACTTGAGCGGGGCGACGTTGAACCAGTTTCTGGTACAAGCCGCGCTTGAAAAAGCACAAGGCGTCATCGACCGCGAGCGCACCATTCCGTTCAGCGCTGATGATGCCGCGATGTTCATCCACATGCTGGATCACCCCGCCCCGCCCAATGCGGCGCTGGCACGGGCGTTCGAGCGCTACCGATCGAGAGTGAATAATGGCCTTATCCATAGCAGCGCTGTCAGCAGCGCACCAGGTGACGAACTTTGATTGCGGCACGGAAGCACTGAATGTCTGGGTGCGGGACATCGCACCCCAGCACATCAAAAAAAATATTTCCCGCACCTACGTCCTGGCCGATGACGCGGCGCCGGAGCGCATCATCGGCTTTTATGCTCTGGCCATCCGTGCGATGACGCCCAAGGGTGATATCCCGCCCGCGCTGGCGCGACGCCTGCCGCGCGACGTGCCCGGTTACACGCTGGGCCGCCTTGCCATCGACAAGGCCTGGCAAGGGCGCGGCCTGGGGGCCGACTTGATGGTCGATGCGATGGCGCGTGTGCGCCTGGCGGCCGAACAAGTGGGCGGTTACGCCTTCTTCGTGGACGCCAAGGACGCGGACGCCGCGGCGTTCTACACGCATTTCGGCTTCCAACGGTGCCCCTCCGACCCGTTTACCCTGTTCATTCCGATTGCCCACTTCCCGCCAGTTTAACGGGACGGTGGCACGCCGGTGCCGCCCGCGCACCACGGTGTGTGCCACGGATCCGCCGCGACGCGCAAGACCGGACGGCCGCCGCCCGGCATGACCGTCACGGAGATTTACCGTGACGCGTCACATGATTAAGGGCGCACGGCAGCGCTGAACGTGCATTTTTGCAAGCAATAGAATATACTGGATAAAAACACAGTGTTTCTATATCGCATCGATGCCTGCCGCCTCCGTCCCTGTTATCGCGCTCCCCGCCACCGGCATCGATCCGGCGCGCTCGCGCGTGCCGGTCACCGCCAGCGGCCATGCCGTGCTCGATGCGCAATTGCCCGGTGGCGGTTGGCCGCGCTCGGCCCTGCTCGAACTGCTGCTGCAGCAGCCCGGCATTGGCGAAATGCAGATCCTGCAGCCGGCCTTGCGCGCCGTGGCGTCCCAGCGCCCGATCGCGCTGGTGCAGCCGCCGTATGTGCCGCAAGCGCGCGCGGCGCAGGCCTGGGGCATCGACGCGGCACGCCTGTTGTGGCTGCGCGCGGCCAAGAGTGGCGACGCGCTGTGGGCCGCTGAGCAGGCGCTCAAGCAGGGCGTGTGCAGCGCGGTGCTGCTGTGGCAAACCGCAATCCGCGCTGAATCCCTGCGGCGCCTGCACCTGGCCGCGCAAACCAGTGACACGTTGTTGCTGGTACTGCGTCCCATGGCGTGCGCCGCCGAATCCTCGCCCGCGCTGCTGCGCCTGGGGCTGCGTCCCGCCCATGGCGGCGTGCACGTGTCGATCCTGAAACGGCGCGGGCCCGGTTGTGACGAGGCGTTGTACGTCCGCCTGCCCGGCATGCCGGACCGCCGCCACCTGCCCGAGACCGATCATGCGACCCCTGTACATCAGCCTGTTCTTGCCGTCGCTGCCGCTCAACGCGCTGCGTCCGTGCTGGTCTGATCCCGGGCCCTGCGCCGTCATGCACGATGGGCGGGCCCTGGTCGTGTCGGCGGCGGCGCACGCGCTGGGCGTGCGGCCAGGCATGCGCGCCGGCGGCATCGTGGCAATCTGTCCGCAAACGACGCTGATGGAGCGCGCGCCAATGCGCGAAGAAGCGGCGCTGCAGGCGCTCGTGCTGGCGATGTACCAGTTCACACCGGACATCGCATTGGACGACGGTGGCCTGCTGCTGGACGTCGGCGCCAGCCTGCGGCTGTTCGGCGGGCCGGCGCGGCTAACGCGCCTGGTGCGCGCCTGTCTGGCGCAATGTTCCGGTCCGGAGCCATCCGATCCGAGGTTTCGCGTAGGCCAGAATCACAAAGGGCTTGCGGCAGAGATGCATCTACCCGACAAACCGGGACTTGATCGCAGCGATTGATGATTACCTCGGGCTGCGTGTCGAGCGGCGTTGGCGAATGAGTGATGATCCGAAGCGCTATCGTGGACTTCGGCCAGACAGCGCCCTGATTTTGACGTTCAAAGGCTACCGATATTCGATGAACACAAAACGCCGGATCAATCAGGCTGGCGAACATGTCGAGTACGCAGCCTGTGATGCGCTGCAATCGCACGTGACCAAGCTGTATCGGGACGCGGGCATAAAGGGTGGGAGCAGCCATTCAGGCCGGCGCACGATGGCATCCCGGCTCCTGGCCAATGGAGCGGATATTGAGAAGGTCCGGCTGATGCTTGGGCATGCCGAGTTGGATCATGTTGACCCCTACCTTGAAATCGACAAGAGGAAGCTTCGGCAGGCTTTCGCTGACGTGCTATGATACTCATTGGGTACGTAATAGAAACGACGATGACTAAGACGATGACGCAGCAAGAATTCCTACGCGATGCTAAAGCGAAGCTGGGCCTGACTTGGCCTAAATTCGCTCAACGCATAGGTGCGCCAGAAACGACGATGAAGAAGTGGGCGCTACCGGATGATGCCGAGAAAAATGCTCGCGAAATGCCATCAACTGTTTGGGTGCTGGTGCGCGAAATCCTTGAACACGAAGCGCTCAAGGCTAAGCATGAACGGCTCTTGAAAAAGGTTTCGAATAATAATAATTGACGTACCCAATGGGTACTATATAATGCAAGACATAGGCAACGCGTTGTGCGTGCCGCGCAGAAGGAAAACGCCATGTCCATCGTGAACTTCAAAACCGTAAAAGGCAGTGCTAAATCGGCGCACCAAAAAGTCGAGATCAACGATCAAGCAGTTGGCGAGGTATGGCGTGAACAGGCCCGCGTGATCGTCAGCAAACTGTCTCAGCCTTTGCGGCAAGAAATGAAGTGGCGATGGTTTGCGCGGATTGATGGCGAGGCGAAGGTTTTGGGCCGTGAGGGCCGGACCCTTGCTGGTCCGGGTTTCGCGTCGAAGGATAAAGCTGTGGATGCGATGGAGGCTGAGCTGTTGGCCGCCGCAAACTGAATAGGGAAAAGTGCATGTCGAATGAACTCATTACCCGCTTAGGCGAGGCAGCGGCCAAAGCAGCCCGACGCGCTATCGAGAATGGCGAACGCGCAGGTAACGACCAAAATCGCGGCCAGTTCGTCGCCATGATGAGCAATGTGCTGAACGATGTTCCGTCAGAGCTGCGTGGAGACGAAGCCAATGACTTCCTGAAATATTATGCCAACGGTGCCTATGCCGCGCCTGCTCGCCCACGCTGAAGGAAAACTTCATGCTGACCGCGATCCAATCAATGCACGTCCAGAAGGTCTATCCCGACTGCCGGAGTGAAATGGCGGATTTTCTCTCCCGTGGCGTAGAGGTTTTCGTTGCCCGCCAAAACGAGTGCGGTGCTGACGTTCCGCCATTCGCCATTCGAGTTGTCGAGCAACCTGAGTTTTGGATTGACTGCGCGCGATCAGAGCGAGCTGCAAAGCAGTTGGCTAAGGACTTGGGATTGAAGGTCATCAAACCTAAAACGTTGTAGGGGAAAACGAACCATGCGACAGGACCAGACAATTCAGATCTACCAACGCGCGGTCGACCCAACCATGGGCTCGGAGCAAGGCGCGCAGTGGTGGGCGGACGTGAGTGCGGAACTGGACGCTGTGATCGCGGCGGCGGACAACGCGGCGGCCGCCGACATCATCGCCTGGTGGCATAGCGACTGGCGTTTGGTCGGCCAAAATCCCAAGCGCGTAGCCGGCCGCATTCGGCGCCAGGCGGCGCACGTGATGAACGGTTGAAGGAAAATATGGACAACAAAGATCAGCCTGCCGATCCACCATTGCGCATACCAGCGCGGGTGCTCAGGAACCTCGGGATGAATAGCATCGACGTTGACTATCTGTGCACTCACACGCCGAGGAACCTACTCATGCACCATCACTTGAGCTCTAGCGACATCGGCCAGCTGGAACGAGAACTCGCCCGGATTGGCCGTGCCCTTGCGCAGGAACCGCAGGATCAATATACCTCGTCGCGAGACCTGGGGCGTTACGAGGTGACGATTAACGTATGGGTGCCGCTGGCGACGGATCAATACGATCCGGTTGGCATTGTGTATACGCTGGGCGATGGCCATGAGCAGAGGGTGGATCTGCTTCAAGCCCTTGAGGCTTCAGCACTGGAGTGCGACCATCGCGACCACCGAGAGACGCTGCTCCGTTACACGGCCTTAGACTTGCGCCGTATAGCCGACCGGCTTGAGCTGATGGCTCGGCAAAGCAGCTAAAAAGGAAAACGGTCAATAGGCGAACGGCCCGCCATGAGCGGGCCTGGTGCATTGAGAGGGGTGGCATGGTGCTGGCCTAGCGGAGATAAATATGGCGAAATGGAAGGGCCAATGGCGTATTGCCGGTCAAAATGGAAAACCGAATCTGGTGAGCGTGATCGATGGAGACATGACTTGGGATGACGTGGATGAAGATGCCTACCATCTCCATTGCATTCAACCACCGCTTGAAGATCTTCCGTGGCGAGGTGGAGTAAAGCCATCGGCGCCTGTGCCATTGCCGCCAACCCAGCCGATACAGAAGAGCAAGACCGACGACGAGGTGAGCCAACATCCAAATTGGCTGTCGTTCGAACGCCTGGCCCTGCTGAATGAGAATCTCACGGCCGATGAACGGGCTGAGTTGTTGACCTGGGAGAAGGTCAACGTGAAAGGCGATGGCGTCACAGCCACAACGGACTGGCCTGGATGGCAAGCCGTTATTGCACGAGTATCTCACTGAGGAAAAACTATGTCATACGTGAAGTGGAACTCCTCGAAGTATCATATCTTGAACAGTACTCGTATTGGTCGCCTTCGGATCGTAAGGCCAGCATCGGGACCATCCTGGGTGGACATCAGCTCTGAGGGCGGGGCAACCGTTACTATTTGTGGCAAAACTATTCCGGCTGGTAATGAAATTTTAGACAGTCTCCCCACGGGCATTGATCAACACAATGAAGTCTGCCACGGATGTAGCAACGGAGTGGGGGTACCTAAAGTCGATCACGCAGCAGAACGAGCGCGCCAAACGGCCGCGGGCGAAGAGACTCTTAAGCGTGCCTTCATGAAGAACTCGGCGGTTCCCGGGCTGAGATCTTTCAGGCTGGCCGGTCGCGACGGGTTCTCTTCGCTCAGAATCAGGACTTTCCGGAGATTCAGCCTTGTGGCGATGAAGCTGCTGTGCGTGGCGACAAAGAGCTGCTTCTTGACGGAGGCGCGGATGCGTTCAATCAGCTTGCGCATATGCACCTGGCTGAGATGGTTCTCTGGCTCCTCCAGCAGAAGCACGTGAAGCGCATGTTCCCGGTTGCGCAGAGCGAACTCTGTCTTGATAAAGCACTGGCGGCCCTTACCTTTGCTGTCCACTGGGATGTCGTCCTCGGTGATGATAATGTCGGTCTCGACGTTGGCCTTCGGGCTGGTCCTGACACCGAATTTGTAGGCATCTAGCCCGTCGTTCATCGTCTTGAATACGTCGTCCTTGAACTTGGCCTTCGCTTTTCGGTACTCGAATCCATGTAGATTGCGCTGGGCAACGCTCGCATGCGCGGAATACATTGAGCGAGTGTACTCGCGCGTGGCGTGCTCGTTGTTGATTAGTGAGCTATCGATCAGCAGGTGCCGCAGTGGCTTCTTGTACGGAAAGACAACGTCGTCCGTGAACGTCAGGAAATGTACGCCGTAGTACTCGAAAGGGAAGTTCTCGTGCTTTTCCGCCAAGATGGCCTGGATCTCCTTCGTGTACTCGTCGACTGGCTTGCAAACCATCTTGATGCCTAGGTGGTCGGTGCCCTTGCTGTTGTTCCGGCCATCCAGGTCGTGGCGACCCGGCAGGTCATCGAAATAGACTTCGATCAGCAGCTCGGGCAGGTCGACGATTTTCCTGGTGCCAGCGAGGAACTCGGCGATGCAGTCGGCGTTGAACAGCGCTTCGAGCCCTATGCCCTCGACCTTGCTGCGACTGGTGCTCAGCACGATGTCCATCGCCTGAAGCACCGAACTTTTTCCAGCTTCGTTGCCGCCAACCAGGATATTCAGCTCCGGATCGAATTCCAGTTCCAGCGCCTTGAAACGCTTGAAATTTTTGAGTACCAACCGCTGAATTGTTCCCACGCCTTTCTTCTCCCATAAAGTACCGAGTCAAATTGGAAATTTCCCCAATGCCGCCGTGATCTGCGGCTATCGGATCGAATTCGATGCAGACCAAGATGTGCTTCTCGTGTATGCAGTTCAGCATAGTAGCAAGCTTGGCGGGAGTGAGAAATGGATAAGGTCCCGGTTCGATTAGAGCACCAAAGGTCAAGGCCCCTCAGCCGACCGGCTAAAATGGTCTGAATGCCCTATATGGGTCGAAGAGATGATGGTCCTGTTGCCGGGCGAGAGCCAGGATCAGGCAGTCATGGTGCCTCAGCGCGCTTGACGGTGACGAGGGCCAAGCAAGGATGAGGGCGCAATCGCGTCAGCACTTGAAATGCCGATAACGATACTGCCCCCAGGGAGGCCTGCTTTAGATAGAGCCAGGGGTCGGGCTGGCGTGAACAATCAGCGGCAGCGTTGCCTCCACCTGGTCAAAATCCACTGCGGTAAACGCGTCTCCGACAGGAGTGCCGCGCTGATCGACCCACTCGAAATAAGCGCCGAATCCACAACCGCACACGCGCAAATCATGCTCTTCGCCCTCGCGCGAGGCCGTATGGAGAACGGTGAAGGCGTCGCGCCAGACGTGCTTGTTCTGGCGTGCCATCTGCATGCTCGACGTGACCGCCGAAAAGACGCCGTCGTGGTCGGGACCCGCGTCTTCCAGGACGTGGCGCCGGGATTCGGCCAGGTCGCGCCAGGCCATGTTTTCGGCGTGGTACTCGCCAATGGACACCTCGTCGCGATCCTGCTCGTCGGCCCAATACCACCGGCGGTCCGGCGCCAGCGCCACCGCGAAACCGTCTTCGATCAGCACTGCCTTGATCTTGGCAGCGAGGCCCGCACGCTCCGCATCGCTAAAGTCCATCCAATTCGCGTCGGGCAGATCGGTTAACGTCAGCGGCCGGCCAAGGGTGCGGCATTCCTCGGGCGTGAACAGCGTGGCGTTGGTGAGTACCGTCCAGCCCTCGTTATTGGACCAGAATCCGGCGCCGGATCGCATGGCCTCGGCCTCGGAAAAGATTACTACACTGGCGGCCAGCTGCGTTGTCATAGGGGTTGTCATATTTTTGATGTCCTATCGTGTGAGGAGTGCGCCGGCCTGTCGCCGACGCGCTTTCTGCGCGGCAGCATGTCAGGCCGGGCACTCGTTGCGGGGTTCTTCGGGCTGTTCGGGTACAGGCGTGGCCAGGACCGTGGAGACTAGTTCGGGGGTCAGCCCTGCTTCGAAGAAGAGCTCGGCCAGCCGGTCATAGCTGCAGTTCGAGGACCCGACGGAACGAAACCCTTCACTTTGCAACTGGTGCAGGAGATTGGTGGTGCCGAAGGCTGCATCCGTTTCGTAGCCGTATTCCATCACGAGCAGGCCCTCATCCATGCCGATCGCCACCGCCGTATGCTCGGGAAGTCTGAAAATGCAGCGGCGCGCGCGGCCGTTGCTGTCGCCCACGATGGTGTAGTAGGTCGTCATCGCCTGCAGCCACGGGGTATCGGCCGGCGCCTCGCGGAAGAGGGGCCTGAACATGCAGGTGCGCGAGGTGACCGGGAAGCCTTTGGCCTCCAGCATCTCACAGTGTTCGGCCAACTCGCGGCCGGCCTGTGCGAACCCGTCAGGATCGTTGCGGTAATCGAAGTGATCGACCTCGCGACCGCGCCAGGCGACGTAACCCTGGGGCAGGCGGGAGAGCAGCGGGTGATCGAAGCTCATGGCGCGATCCCTTTCGCCGGCTGATCGTCGGGGATGCTTGCGTCGCCCAGAGCGTCCTCGAATAAGGCCTTGCACATCTTGGGATCGGCGAGTACCTGGTGCTCCACGGTAATAGCGGCCGAATGGAATGCTTTGAGGTAGCGGCGTTCGCTGGCAGCGGACCCCTCAGTGTCGTAGTCGCCGCCGACCAGGCGCATCTCGCAATTTCCGGTAGCGCCCTGGATATGCCCGCCGTGGATACCGACATAGATCATCGGCACGAAGCTGTCGCCAGACAGCGTCGAGCGCAACAGCGCCAGCGCAGGGGCCTTCAGCACCAGCTGCTCGGGCCGGGCCTGGTCCAGGAGGGAGGTGATTTGGCCAAGCATCTCCTCGGAGAGAAGGTAAGGCTTCATGGATCCTTTCTTGTGGCGATAGCACCACGGTTCACAGTCGATCGCGGCCGGCGGCCACGGATAATTGAGTGTAAGGAGCCGAGCCAGGCGTGGTTGCACCCCTAAGCCCGTACAGATGGGATATGTTTCCCTGAATCAATTCTTTTAAGCGAACAGTTATGACGTCGACCGCATCTAGCAGCGCCTCGTGCAGGGCTGAGCTTGCCGCCTACCTGGCCAGCAACCTCGCGCAGACAGGGCAGACCAATCCCGCCAGCCCGATCAGCGCAGTGATGATCGAAGGCCTGATCGCGGGCTTCGAGCGAGCTGGCGATGCGTCTGGCCAGCGTCGACTATCCTTGGTATCCGAATTTGACCAGCTGGCGCTGGCGACCGCCCAGGAGGATTCGAAGGCAGTCGCCGCAACCCTGCGCGAGGCCTTGGCGCCGGCAGTCGTGGCAGCAGCGGGAGAAGACGCGAATAATCCCGGTACCCTGGCGACACTGGTCATGGAAGAGAACCGCGACATGAAGGCACAGGTCCTAGCCAGCAACCTGATCGTGGATATGCACAAAGACCTGGTCCAGATGCTCGGGGAGATGCTACCCAAACTGGAGCAAGCCGAGGAAGACAATGCATTGCTGGCGTCTGCGCGCGCGCTGCTCGATCGCGCACTGGCCATACAGGAACGGCGGGGGATCCCAGCCGGCGTTTCACCAATGCGTATTCTCAGTGCAATCGAGCGCGTCTCGTCGGCTCACCACGACATCCTGATGCGCTTCGGGAACGTGCTGGACCGGCAGACGCTAGTGCGCGGCATGAATGTCGTCGGCGAGGCCGCAAGGCTGCTCGAGGAAATCCATGGCCCTGTCGGCATGCAGGAAGGCGTGGGCGATGAGGATGAGGAGCAGGCCGCCCAGCGGATGTAAGTAGTGATCCTGGCGGCCGGGCATCCGCTAATATGGGTCTAAGATTCAAGAGGAACTGCAGGCGATACAGGACCTAAATCCGCAGTGCCGTGAGTGTGGCGCGCCGACCAGCTGCTGCGCGCTTACGGTGATTTGGTATTCGGGATAAGACTGGCGCTGGTGCTGCAGGCGTTTCGCCAGGGTATGGCGCGGGAACCGTGAGTCTTGGAAATGCCGGTCTTGCCGGATCTGTCCGCCGGCCTCGACTGAAGCCCGGCGGCGATCTGGAGGGTTTGGGGCAGCGACGGCTTGCTACAGAGCCGGCGCCTCGCCCAGTCCTTCTTCCTCTTCCTCATCCTCCAGGTTGGCGAAAAGGTCGCTTGACTGTGGCACCGGCTGTCGAGGGGCGACACTCACTGCATGGTGAACTGCGGCCAGTGCCTGTTCTTCACCCATCTTGTGCGCGGTCTCGCCCGCAGTCGGGTCGGCTGGCCGGTAGGGCATGAGCGGCCGGCCAGCTCCTACATGTTTCGCGGCATCTTCGGCAGCGGCCTTGCGCCGGAGGTAGGTTGCGTGCTTTTGCTCCTCCGTCATGCCAAATTCTTCGCGGGGCGATAGGTAAGTTCGGGTTCCTCGGGCTTGGCCATAGGTGCGGTAGCGTGACATGTGATCATCCTTTTACAAAAGCGGGTAAGGGAGCGATCAGTATGCTGGTCAGCGCCAGCCGTGGTTGCAAAGGCTTACAGGCGGTATGGTGCTATGGTCGTGTTGGCTTATGCAGTGATCGACGCACTCGCCCGGCCGCTTGCACGCCAGCTGCATTTCCTCCGGCAGCGCGAAGCGACGGCTTCCTTTTCTCGCCCTGGGTTGTGGCGGCCTGGGCTGTCTGGAGCGCGGCCGCCATGCGTTCCATCTCCCTGCCGTTGGCTGCCTGGGTGTTCTTGAGCTCTTGCACCAGCGCAGTCGCCTCTGCCGCTACCTTGGCGTGCTCCAGCGCCAGGCGCCGGTTTTCGGTGTCCTGGCTTGCCAGGACGAGGTCCTGGGCCTTGACGCGCTGGCGCAGGTTGTCGATCTCCTGCAGGTGGCGCTGAGCGTCGACCCGCGCGGCGTCGATCTGCGAATCGGCGCGCTGCCGCTCGGACGCGCGCACTTCGTTCAGTTGCTGCTCGTGCTTTGCCTGCTGCTCGTGCGCGGCCTGCAACTTGACGGCAAGCTCGCGCACCTGGGTGTCCGATGCTTCTAGCTTCTGCCGTGTCACCGCGTGCGCATGCTTTTCGATCTCGAGCAGACCTTGTGCCGTGGCCGTGTGCACCTCCAGTTCACCTAGCTTCTGCTGCAGGTCCCGAACTACCGAATCAGCCTCGGCGATCTGGCCTTGGTATTCCTCTCGGTCGCTGTCGAAGCTGGAGCGGGCCGCAGCGAACAGCTGCACCGCCATTGTCTGGAACGACGACTGAAACAGCGCGCGCACCTGGGGCGGCACTTCGGAGTCCTTCGGCACCGTACCCATCGCGTGGAAAGTCGGCCAGAACTCCTCGCTGTACCAGGCCTTGATCTCGGTCTGGATTGTCAGCGCCGACGGGTTGAGCTCCCCGCGCGTGCGCTCGATAATGCGCTTGCGAACTGCCTCCGCGGTTGGGATCTCATGGTTTTGCACCATCTCGGCAGCAATTTGGCGGGCAAGAGCGCGCGAGTTGCCTGGAGTGGAATCGGGGAGGTCGTAGCGAGTTGGTTCTGTCATAGGTTTTCGGGTTCGGGCGGTCGCGCCTCAGGCAGCGGCGCACTCCAGGTGTTTTTCTATCTCGGTGGCCAGGTCGCGCCTGATGGCATGCCTGCATGTCCACTGTTCATGTTTCACGTCTTCGCGCGGGACCAGCACGACCATCGTGCGCGATTCTGGCACTGCGGCGAAGTACTGCCCCAGGGCTTCGTCCAGAGGAAGATGTTGGCGGGGCAGATCCAGACACGCACGCTCGATATCACCAAGGCATCGAATAATAACCTTGTCCTGGCGGGTTTCATACTCGCAGCGCAGCCACAGTGTTCCTGGTCCTCACTTCGAAAGACAGCATGTTTTCTCATCTTGCAGTTGTGCCCGGCGACAAAATCCTGGCAGATTATCCGCCAGATTATGCCGCAAAGTTGTTACGTAGCATAGGTATTCGGCGTAAAATGTGAAGTATGAAAGTGCTGATAAAGACAGGCATCACAGCAGGCAACTCGCCTAAATTGGCGCCGCACTCTGTGGTTTCTCGGCAGCGCTACTTGACTCCGGGCTGAGTATGCTGTCGTGCCAATGTTTTGCGCAGGAGTGCTCACGTTCAAGCCAGCAAGGATTTTTTCCTGCAAGTTCTGTATGACTGCCTGCCCGGCGAGTGAGTGGGAAAAATCAGAATAAACGGTATTGAAGGATATATTTTCAGTGGATGCAAGAGGTGATGTAATCGGCCGAATGTGGGTTACTACCCTAACCCAACTCAGCGAAAATCGCCGAGTGGATACGCTTGATGCGCGGATACAGAGGGAGCGGTCCGATGCGGAACAGCGTGCGAGACAATGGCTGGCCGATGGGAATGCGGCGCAAAGCGATGGCAACAAGGCGTGGGCGCAAGAGTGTTTTTCGAAGGCCGAGCATTGGCAGGCAAAGGCCAGAGAATTCGATAAGTATGGAGTGCGCTAATGCCTGAAGGGGAATCCGCGCCACATGGCGCCGTTCCGGCCGGCTGCCGGTGTGCCCGGGCACCTACGCGACTTGGCGCTGGCCACCGCAGGCTTGACTGGACCGACTGGCCAATTGAGCGCGCACAGGACGACCTGGTGGCGAAGCGTCTTCGGTTCTGAGCGATTAAGTACTTCCTGCTGGGTGCCGAAAGATAACTTGCAAGGGAACAAGCGTGTTGGTAACTTAGTAATCCGCAAGATTTATGGCCGAGTACTTTCAGAACTGTGACGTGGGCGCAAGTTGCTGTTACTAACAATTTCAACAGAGGAATTCGTGAATGTCTTCGATAGAGTGAACATCGAAATCAATGGCGAGGGTCGCGTAAAGTTCGGAACCCCACAACAGAAATGGTTTGGCGAGGATTCGGCCATGCAGACCGCTCTGTTCGCAGGCCAGGAAATGATTGCCATTACTGACGATGCGGGTGCCTTTCTCTTGAAGTACATGGGTTTCGATCTTGGTGGCTTCAGGACCATCGAAGCCGCGAAAGAAGCCGGACCGGCCTTCGCGCGTAAGGTGTTGGGACGACTTGCCGAAATGATCGCGGACTATAAGGAAAACTGACCTGCGTCACCTGGCGCACCGCACGTGCCGGAAGCCGTAACAACATGCAAGGACGCCTTTGGCGGATGACAATTGTGGATACATTGTTAGAAAAATCGATAACCGAAAACTTCGATAAATTTGCGTTCTTTGGCGGCCAGCCTGGAACTACGCTATGTCCGGTTACTACGATCGAGTTACAAACGAAAAAAGTGAATCCCTCGATAACCGAACTTTTCGAAAATAGTCCGGCGTTGAGGTTTATGGAGCAGCAGGGGTGGGTAATTATGCCAGGAGGACGTCAAGCCATTTTGACTGAGGAAGGGGCTGCTGAATTAACTCGACGCCAGACCCCGTAATAGAGAGGAAAGCCGATGCCAATACCGCCTTATCGTGGACTGGCGATGTGGGAGCGCGCGCCCTGGTAGCGCAACTGGACTGACATGGAAGCGGTTGCGCCGGCACGGCGGCCGCCAGGAAGGAAAAGGGCGTGCGCGTGCTGCTTGCGAGCGGCCGAGTCAGGCGGCGAAACTCGAATAGAGGTCACAGAGTGCAACTGTCAATCCCATCTGCGATCGCGCTCGCCATCTTTCGTAGCGTGGCCGGGTCTTTCAACCGCTCTACTTCATTATCGCTCACCATTACGCCCGCCTCCAGGAGAACTGACGGACCCTTGACGAAAGACGGCGCCATCAGTGCGTCGTAGCCGCGCACGCCAGCAGGATCAAGCAGCATAGGGGCGCCGCCGACACGTGCCGACCAGGGCTTTTCGCCGGCCGTGGAGAGGGCGTGTGCGACCTGCCAGGAGCAAGCCAGGCTCTTTTCGAATACGGAATTGTTCTGGGAGACGTACAGAGCAAATCCACGGTACTTGTTTGGCTTGTCGGTACCCTCCGGAATTCGGCTGTATGAAAGCGAAATGTAGAGGGTGTCGCGGCCAAACAGGTTCGGGGAGGGATCGTTGGCGGCTTCAATGACCCGGATACGGCGGGCTTGCAACGCCTCGGTCAGGTAGGCAGCCAGCTTGTTCTCGAGGAATGGTTCCGCGAGCTGGCCTGCTTCGGGAAGCCGCGGGCCAAGAAGACCCTTATCGACATAGACCGCGTTGATTCTGGCAGTGGCGGCGGTGGTGGCGAGCATGCTCGTCAGGAGGAGTGCAGTGGCGAGTTTCTTTATCATGATGTCCGTTGGCAGTCGGGAGAAGCGACTGTCATATTTAACGTGATGCATCACGTTAATTAATGAAAGCTATTGGTTCGCTGAGGCTGTGCGCAGCCCTTTCCAGGCCCACATTAGCGCGTCTTCTATGACGATCAGGTCGTCGGGCGCCGGCAGCGCTTCCGGTATTCCGATGGCCGTCGTGCACCACGGTTCTTTCGGTTTATGCAGTGTGGTTTCATGGGCCGGCCACAGCCCGGCGTGACGCGAGCGCAGTGCGACCCGGACAGCAAACACCGGCAACTCCGTGTCCTGGTAAACCGTCACGATGAGGCCACCTTGCTCGATGCGCGCCGCGCCCCGATACGGTCCGGCCCACGACATCGGAATCGGCTGGATGACGCTCAGTGCGCTGGCGATCCAGGCCTGCGCGGCCTGAACCGCCGCGTCCGGCACGGCGCTGCGCTCGGAGCGGCGCATGCGCCCGGTATTGTTGGTGATATGTGAAATAAACATGGTGCTCCCAAATCGGCCCCGTCGTGCGACGGAACCGCGCATGTTACCAGCAACCCGGGAGCGTGGGAATCTGGCGAGCCGCGCCCAGCCCGCCGCTCGCCTCAAGCGCTACCTGCCAGCACACGCAGACGGCTGACCATTGGCGGCACTTCTTCCGGATCAATGTGGACGTCCAGCAGGGTCGGACCGGGATAGTTGCAGATTGCCTTGAAATCGAGTGCCTGCAGGTCGGCGGGCGAGGTGATGGTGTGGGCCCGGCCACCCAGCGCACGGGCAATCGCCGCGAAGTCGGTTGGTGGCAGCTGGTGCGCGATCGAGGCGGCGCCGGCCAGGCGCTGGCCGTGCTTGACCATGCCCAACGAACGGTCGTTCAACACGATGTAAATCACGCAGAGCTGTTCGGCCACGGCCACGGACAATTCCTGAGCGCTCATCATCATGGACCCGTCGCCGGTGATGCAAATCGCCGGGGCATCCGGATTGCCCACGGCGGAGCCGATTGCGGCAGAAATCGCCCAACCCATCGGCGCGAAATGCGGCGTCAAGCGCAACCAGCCTTCGCGCCGATGGTGGCGCACGTCGTGCAGCGGGCTTGCCTGTGGGTGCAGATAGTGCGTTGCCCATGCCACGCTGTTGCCCGCGTCGGCAAAGAACGCGGCGTTGATCGGCAGCAGGCGCCCCAACTCGTTCATCAGGCGCTGCGGTTTAATGGGTGTCGCCTCGCTGTTGAAGGCGATCGGATCATCGAGCAGATCAGCCGGTCCCCAATGTTGCCCGGTGATGCCCGGATCGGGCGCATGTTCCGGCATCAGGGCGGCCAGCGAAGCGAATGCCGCGCCGATATCGCCGCGCACGTGCGCTTTGGCCATCGGCGTGCGCGCCAGGTGGTCATCGTTGGCGTCGATGTGGATCAGGCGGTCATTCATCAGGTTGCTGTGCCAGCCGCCGGTATTCCATTCGCCCATCGACACGCCTGCGGCAACGATAAAGTGCGGATCGCGCAGCGCGGCGTGCGCAGCGGCATGGCCGCCGAAGCCGAACACACCATGAAACAGGGGATGATGTGGATTGATCAGGCCTACCCCGTCTGGCGTGGCGACAAATGGCGACTGCGTGCGTTCGATAAAACGCATCACGTCGTCCAGTGCCTGCCCGCAGCCAGCGCCGATCAGGACCACGGCGCGCCCTTGCGGTCCCAGCAGCGCGGCCACCATGCCGATGCCGCGCAGATCCACCACTGGCGAGAGATCCAGCAACTGCGCAATATCTTGCGTCGGCGCTGGCGCACCGGTCTGGGCGCGCAGGATGTCGCTCGGGATCGACAGGTGAACTGGCCCGGAGTGCGACCGCGCCGCGTGCAGCGCCGCCATCAGCATGACTTCCAGCTGGGCTGGATGGGACACCAGCGCGTTGTAGTGGGTGCAGTAGCTCATCATGCCAACGATGTTGACACCGGTATCGCCTGATTCCTGCAGCGCATGGCGTCCGAATTGTGGCAGCGCGGGTTGAGCGGTGATGACCAGCATCGGGATACTGTTTTTAAAAGCGGTCGAGACCGCCGTAATCATGTTGGTGGCGCCCGGACCCGCTGTGGAAATGCACACGCCAATCTTTCCCGTCTCGCGGGCATAGCCGTCCGCCATGAACGCCGCGCCGGCTTCGTGGCGCGCCAGGATGTGCTGCATGGTACCGCTCGCCTCCTGATGGCGGGCCAGCGCGTTATACATCGGCTCGATCGAGCCTCCTGGCACGCCGAACACGGCGTCGATTCCCAGTTGGGCGATGTAGGCGACCAGAAGATCGGCGACAGAGTTGGCGGAGGAGGAGGTGTGGGTGCGCGCGACCGGCGCAAGAGCGATGTTGTCGTACATTTAAATTTTCCATGCCTGCAAACGGAGGCGTCGTGTGGCGAAAAGCCGTTGTTAGAATAGGTCGAAAAATATCCATTAGGCAAGCAATTTATGCAAATTATTTTTCTCGCCCATGGCGCTTTCAGCGGCGCACCAGGTGGCGAGCTTTGATTGCGGCATTGAAGCACTGAATGTCTGGGTGCGGGATATCGCCCCGCAGCACAACAAGAAAAATATTTCCTGAACCTATGTCCTGGTCGATGACAAGGCGCCGGAGCGCATCATCGGCTTTTACGCGCTGGCCATACTTGCGATGACGCCCAAGGGTGATATTCCGCCAGCGCTGGCGCGACGTGCCCGGTTACACGCTGGGCCGCCTTGCCATCGACAAGGCCTGGCAATGGCGCGGCCTGGGGGGGGGCGCTTGATGGTCGATGCGATGGCGCGTGTGCGCCTGGCGGCCGAACAGGTGGGCGGTTACGCCTTCTTCGTGGATGTCATGGACGCGGACGCCGCAGCGTTCTACACGCATTTCGGCTTCCAACGGTGCCCCTCTGACCCGTTGCCCCAGTTCATGCCGATTGCCCACTTCCCGCCAGTTTGACGGCGCGGCGGCACGCCGGTGCCGCCCGCGCACCATGGCGTGTGCCACGGATTCGCCGCGACGCGCAAGCCCGGGCGGTCCGCCGCCCGGCATGGCCATCATGGATATTTGTCGTGACGCGTCACATTATTAAGGGCACACGGCCGCGCTGAACGTGCATTTTTGCAAGCAATAGAATATACTGTATAAAAACACAGTGTGCGCCGGGAGACCGGCAGAAGTTAAGGAGTGAAAGTCTCCACGATGAAAGATTTAGCGAATCACATTGTC
>JAIENA010000296.1 GCA_019751755.1 Burkholderiaceae bacterium
TCGCGCCAGGCGCGCACGAACGCGCGCGCATTGTCGCCCACGGTCGCCGCGCTCATGCCCGGCTTGTACAGCGCGGAACCGAGGCCGAAGCCGGCGGCGCCAGCGGCGCGGTATTCGCCCATGGTGTCCGGCGCAATGCCGCCCACCGGCAATAAGCGCAAGCCTGCCGGCAGCACCACGCGTATGGCGCGCAGCAGCACCGGCGTTACCAGTTCGGCAGGGAACAGCTTGACCGCGTCGGCGCCGGCTTTTACGCACGCCAACGCTTCGGTCGGCGTGGCGGCACCCGGCACGCAATACATACCGGCCGCCTTGGCGGCGCGGATCACTTCCGTGTCGGCATGCGGCATCACGATCAATTGGCCGCCAGCATCGCGCACGGCATGCACCGCGTCGACACTGAGCACAGTGCCCGCGCCCAGCAGCGTGTCGGCCGGCAGGCTGCGCGCCAGCCGCGCAATCGATTCGAGCGGCTGCGGCGAATTCAATGGCACTTCGATCATGCGGAAACCCGCTTCATACAGAGCGGCGCCAATGCCTTCGGCTTCGTCGGGACGAATCCCGCGCAGGATGGCGACCAGCGGCAGCGCGTCGAATGCGCGCTCAAACAGGTTCGATGCCGGTGTTGTTACAGTCGATGCTACAGTGGTCGATACGGTCGTCATGCGGATTCCAAGGTTGAAGAGTGCGCCGGCGTCAGGCCGGCGGCGCGCGCCAGCAGCAGCAGGCCGGCCGGGGCGGTGTTGTCGAGCACCAGCGTGCGTTCGCCGCTGTAATGGCGCAGCGCCAGTTGATAACGGCGGCACAGTTCCGCACTGCCCACCAGCGTCAGCGGCGTGTTGTCCAGGCCCGCCTGCGCGCGCCAGGCCAGGCCGGCGCGCAGTTCGTGGCCAATCAGCAGGCCGGACAGGTAATCACCCAGCGCGGCCGGCGCCATGCGGCCGGTCACGCCCAGCGTGCGCGCGGCAAACATCTGGTGCGCCACGCCCAACTGGCCATGACGCCGCGCCGCATCGACGCCGTCCAGGTAAGCGGCTTCGTTGAACGGCGCCTCTTCCATCAGACGGCCCAACACCGAGTGGGTGCGCAGCACCGCGTACAGTTCACCGGTCATGTGGGTGGCGAAGCGACGGATCTTGCCGTGCCGGACTTGCGCCCATTTCGAGTGGGTGCCGGGCAGCACGATGCAGGCCGCCTCCGCCAATTGCGGCTGCAGATGCAGCGCGCCGATAATTTGGGTTTCTTCGCCGCGCATCACATCGGGCGGCAAGCCACTATCCTGGCACAACAGGCCGGGGGCAATCGACACGGCGCCGCCCGGGCTGGTCAGCATGCCGGCCGCCAGCGCCCGCGCATCGGCGGGACAGGCCGCATACGGCACGTCGAGCCAGCCGTGCAGGCTGCCGACCATGCCACACGCCACCACCGGCAGCGCGGGCCGGGCCCGCATCCAGTCGCCGGCCACCGCATCCAGTGTGGCGGCGAAGGCGCCCGCCCCTGCAATCACCGAGGCGCCATTGCCATTGGCACGCTGCGCCAGCGGCGCGCCGTCCGCGCCGATCAGGAAGGCGCGCAGGCTGGTGCTGCCCCAGTCAACGCCGATCAGGTGCGCGCCGTCGAGCGCCTGCTGTTCCGGGATCATTGCCGTTGTCACGTTTACCACTCCGCCACGGAACCGTCGACATGGCGCCACAGCGGGTTGCGCCATTCTTGCGCGTTGCGGCTCGCTTCAATCACTTTGGCTTCATTGATCTCGACACCCAGGCCCGGCTTCGGCAGCGGCTTGATGTAGCCCTTGTCCAGGTGGAAGTCTTCCGGATTGAGCACGTAGTCGAGCACTTCGCCACCCTTGTTGTAGTGGATGCCCATGCTTTGTTCCTGGATCACGGCGTTGTACGCAATGAAGTCGACCTGCAGGCACGATGCCAGCGCGATCGGACCGAGCGGGCAATGCGGCGCCAGCGCCACGTCATACGCTTCCGCCATGGCGGCGATTTTGACGCATTCGGTGATGCCGCCCGCGTGCGACAGGTCCGGCTGCAAGATCGAAATGCCACCGCGTTCGAACACGTGCTTAAATTCAAAGCGCGAATACATGCGCTCACCGGCCGCCAGCGGGATCGAGGTCGCTTCCGCCAGGCGCGGATAGTATTCCGCCTGCTCGGCCAGCACCGGCTCTTCGACGAACAGCGGCCGGAACGGCTCCAGCTCTTTCAACAGGACCTTGGCCATCGGCGCGGCCACGCGGCCGTGGAAGTCGATGCCGAATTCGATCTCATTGCCAAAGGCTTCACGAATTTCAGCAATGCGCGCCACCGCCGCATCGACTTTCTTGGCCGTGTCGACCAAGCCGAATTCCTCGGTACCGTTCATCTTGAACGTATCGAAGCCGGCTTCGCGCAACGCCTTGATACCGGCAATCACGTCGGCCGGACGGTCGCCGCCAACCCAGCTATAGGTTTTCATGCGGTCGCGCACCAGGCCGCCCAGCAATTCATAGACCGGCACGCCCAGCGCCTTGCCCTTGATATCCCACAGTGCCTGGTCAATACCGGCCATGGCGCTCATCAGGATGGCGCCACCACGGTAAAAGCCACCACGGTACATCACTTGCCACAGGTCGTTGATGCGGCGCGGGTCCTGGCCGATCAGGTAATGGCCGAATTCTTCGACGGCGGTTTCCACCGAACGCGCCTTGCCTTCGATCACGGGTTCGCCCCAGCCAACGATACCCTCGTCGGTTTCGATCTTCAGCAACATCCAGCGCGGTGGAATACGGTAAGTGGTCAGCTTGGTGATTTTCATGGCTTCATCAGTGGGGAAAGGCGATGAAGCCAGTCTAAAGTGGACAGCTAATTCAGAAATATGCTTCTTTTGCCAAAGCCTATGCCGTTTTCACATAGCTAACGCAGCGCCAATGTCGCGGCGCGGATGCCCCACCACGCCGCCTCTTCAAACACGGAAAACCCGGACAAATCCGCATGCGCGAACAGGATCGGCCCGTCCACGGCGCGCAGCGCCTGCGCGCCCTGGTTGGCCAGGAAGCCCGGCAGCGGGGCCGCCATCGCGTGTCCGCGCAAGGTGATGTCGACCCGCTCCACGCACGGCGCCAGCGCGGCGCCATAGGCCGCGACTAAATCGGCGCTGGCCAGCGCCAGCAGTTCGGCCGGGGACGACGTCACCATCCAACGCCGCGCCGCCACCGGGGTGCGGTCCGACAGCGCGACATAGGCGGAAAACACGGTTTTCGAGGGCGGCGTCTGGCGGATATCCTGGTGCGTCGACACCACATAGCCCAGCCCCGGCTCCTGGTACACCACGTTATCCCACGCCAGCGGCACATGGGGTTTCTCTTGCGGGAAGCGGTTTAACAGGAAGTTCGCCACCAGCCATGGCGAATATACCGGGTTGTCACGCTCGGCGTGATAGCCGTATTGGGCGATATCGTCGACCACCCGCGCCGCCACCGACAGCGGCATCGCGCAAATCGCCTTGCGCGCCTGCACCAGATAGCTGACCGGCTTGCCGTGCTCCAGCCGGAAGCACAGCGCTTCCACCCCCAGCCCGGTCTTTTTGACCGACACCACGGTGCCCGCATGGCGCGGCACAGCGGCTTTGCGTTCCAGGCTGGAGGCCAGCGGCTGCAAGCCGCCCGGCCACGTCAGCCACGCGCCATGCGATGCATTGGCGGCCTGGCCCCAGCGGCTGCAGTAGTAATGCAGCCCGGCCCACGCCGACACCTGGTCATAGCGCGCGCCATAATCGTCGCGGCAGCAATAATTCAAATACCAGTGCAGCGTCGGCGCCCGATACCCTTTTTGTTCCAGCCAGGTCTTGAGCGTGATGCGGTCCAGCGCGCGCCATTGCGGGTCTTGCGACGACAGCACCGTGGGGAACACAAACACGCGCCGGCCATCGTTGCCAAGGGTTTGCCGCAACTGCGCGACGTCAGCAAAAAAACGCTGGTGTTCGGCCAGCTCCCAGTCCGGCACGCCCTCGGTGGGAATAAAGCCCTCCTGCCACTGGCCCTGGTACAGCAGGCGCTCTTCCGGCGCGTGCAACAACCAGCGTTCATCGTAGGTCGGCTTGTCCGCATACGGGTCGCGCTCGATGATGCCGAGATCAAACAGGATCTCGCGCACGTGTTTGGACTCCGGCGACGGCAGCGGCAGATAATGGCCGCCGGTCGGGTATTCCAGGTCGCCGAACTGGCCGCCCGCCGCATTGCCATAGGGCTGCGGCCCATCGACCATCAGGAAGTCGCTGTGCCCCAGCTTGCGCAGCTTCCACGCCGCCGTCATGCCGGCCATGCCGGAACCGAGGATCGCGACATCGGTGCGCAAGACCTGCGATGGCGGCGGCAAGGCCTTGCGGTCGCGCATAAAGTGACCTTCCTCGCGGCCCGGGTAGTGCAGTACCGGCGTGATTTCCTGCCAGCGCTGGAAACCGGCCACGCTGCCGGCGGCCAGCGCGCCACTGGCGCCGGCCCACACCAGGAATGAGCGGCGCTCCATCAGCGGATCACCTTGCGCCAGTCCTGCTCGAATTCATGCACCAGCGACTGCGTATTCAAGCGGTTCGGCGCCATCTCGATGCGCTGCATGTCGGGCGGGAACGCAAACATCGCGCGCGTGGTGTCGCCGTTCAGGTAGCGCATCGGCAAGCGGTATTGCTCCGGCGGCTGGTAGGCCCGTTGCGGCGACGCCAGGATAAAGCCCCATTCGCCAAACGATGGCACATACGCGTGGTACGGGTAGGTTTTCAGGCCGACCTCGCGCAAGGTGGCGTCAATGGTCCAGTAAGCGTGCGGCGCGAAGAACGGCGACGTCGATTGCACCACGATCAGGCCATTGGCTGCCACGTGCTTTTTCACCGTGCCATAAAACGGCACCGAATACAGCTTGCCGAGCGCGAAGCTGGACGGATCGGGGAAATCAATGATGACGGCATCGAACATTTCCTCGCTGTTTTGCAACCAGACCGCCGCATCGGCATTGATGACACGGGCGCGCGGATTGCGGAACGCGCCACCGTTCAATTTCGCCAGTTCCTCGCGTGTCGTAAATGCGCCGGTCATGGCCGGGTCCAGGTCCACCACCGTCACCTGTTCTATGTTCGGGTAGCGCAGGATTTCGCGCAGCGCCAGCCCGTCGCCGCCGCCCAGTACCAGCACCCGCCGGGCCCACGGCAGCGCCTCCAGCGCCGGATGCACCAGCGCTTCGTGATAGCGGTATTCGTCGCGCGACGAGAATTGCAGGTTGCCGTTGATGTACAGCCGTAAATCATCTTTCCAGCGCGTGATCACCAGGCGCTGGTAGGGCGTGCTGGTGGAATACACGATTTCATCGCCAAACAGGCCGTGTTCACCCCAGTGCGTCATGCGGTCGGCGCCGATAAAACCGGCCACCAGCACGCCCATCACGGCGGCCGCGCGCAACACGCGGCCCGTCAGGTTGTCCAGTTCGGCGCGGAACACATAGATGGTCCAGCCGGCCACGCCCACATTGAGCATGCCGAACATGAAGCCGGTGCGCACCAGCCCCAGGTGCGGCGCCAGCACCAGCGGGAACAGCACCGACACCGCCAGCGCGCCGAGGTAGTCAAAGGTCAGCACGCGGCTCACCAGTTCATTGAATTCGGTCTTGCGCTCGTTCAGCGCGCGCATCACCAGCGGCACCTCCATGCCGACCAGTGCGCCGACCAGGAACACCATCACGTACAGCAAGGTGCGGAACGGCGCCGCCATCCACGCATAGGTCAGGAACAGCACGGCGGCGGACACGCCGCCGATCAGGCCCACCGCCAGCTCGATGTCGACGAAGCGCCCCAGCACGTCGTCGTCCTTCACATATTTGGAAAAGTGGGCGCCCACGCCCATCGCGAACAGGTAGCAGCCAATGATGGTGGAGAACTGCAGCACCGAATCGCCCAGCAGGTAGCTCGACAGGGCCCCGGCAATCAGTTCGTAGGCCAGGCCACAGGAGGCGACCACGAAGACGGACAGGATCAGAATTCTTTTTGTCATCGGATAGTTCTGTTCTAATATTGTCAGTATTACAGGATACTATCCGAGGAAAGCCGTGCCGCCCATCCTAAACTACGCGATTCACTTGTTCCTGGCCGCGCTGCTGCTGGTCATGTTCTTTGCGATCTATACCCGCATCACGCCGTATAACGAAGTGCTGCTGATCCGCCAGGGCAACCCGGCGGCATCCTTGTCGCTGAGCGGGGCGCTGATCGGTTTTTCGATGACGATCGCGTCGAGCCTGATCCATACGGCGAATTACCAGCAATTCTTCCTGTGGGCCTTTGGCGCCATGGCGGTGCAGATCCTGGCGTACTTCGCCACCTCGCAGATGCTGAAGATGTCGCGCGATCACATCGAAAACGGCAACACCGCGTATGGCGGCTTGCTGGGCGCGATTTCGCTGTCGATCGGCGCCATCAACGCGGCCTGCATTTCCTGAATTTTTTTCCTGAATTTTTCCTGAACCCCCATCCATGACTTGAAGGAGACCATCATGGGCCTCGGCAGCTTTATCAAGAAGCAGTTTATCGATGTCATCCAGTGGACCGAAGACCAGGAAGGCGTGCTGGCATGGCGCTTCCCCATGCAAGACCAGGAGATCCAGAATGGCGGCGTGCTGGTGGTGCGCGAGTCGCAGGTGGCGGTGTTCGTCAACGAAGGCCGCATCGCCGACGTGTTCGGCCCCGGCACCCACCAACTGACCACGCAAACCCTGCCGCTGCTGACCAACCTGAAAAACTGGGACAAGCTGTTTGACTCCCCGTTCAAGTCGGACGTGGTGTTCTTCAGCACCCGCATCCAGACCGGCCGCAAATGGGGCACGCAGCAGCCGATCACGATCCGCGACAAGGATTTCGACATGATCCGCGTGCGCGCCTTCGGCATGTATGCCTACCGCGTGGCGGACCCGCGCAAGTTTTACACCGAACTGTCGGGCACGCGCGAAATTTACACGCGCGACGACGTCGAAGACCAGTTGCGCGGCATTTTACTGGCGACCATGGCCAGCTCGCTGGGCGCGGCGAATGTCGCCTTCCTCGACATGGCCGCCAATCAGGCGCTGATGGCGCAGCAGGTGCGCGGCGACCTGGCCGATGCCTTTGCCCGCTATGGCGTGGGCCTCGATGAATTCAACGTGGCCAGCGTCAGCCTGCCCGAAGACTTGCAGACCGCGCTCGATGCGCGCATTGCCGCCGGCATGAAGGGCAGCCTGGGCGCCGACAAGATGGCCGGCTACACCAAGTTCCAGGTGGCCGATGCGATCCCGCTGGCGGCGCAAAACGAAGGCGGCATGGCTGGCATCGGCGCGGGCCTGGGCGCCGGCGTCACGCTGGGCCAGGTCATGGGGCAGAGCTTGGGCCAGACCTTGGGCGCATCGCCGGCGCCGGCCGCGGCGACGCCGGTTGCCGCCGCGCCGGTGGCACCCGCAGACGATATCGAAGCGCGCCTGGGCAAGCTGAAAGGCTTGCTCGACAAGGGGCTGATTTCCGCCACCGACTATGACACCGCGAAAGCGGAACTGTTGAAGAAACTGATCGGCTAACCACAAGGGTTCAACGCGCACATGCAGATCGTTTCCTGTCCCAGCTGCGGCGCGGAAGTCAGCTTCCGCTCGCACGCGTCCGTCATGGCCGTGTGCGAGTACTGCAATACCCGTGTCCTCAAGGATGCCGACACGGTCAAGGACATGGGCAAGATGTCCGCCGTGCTGGAAGATTATTCGCCGCTCCAGCTCAACACCTCCGGCGTGCTGGGCGGCCGCCAGTTCACCGTGGTCGGCCACATCCAGCTGCGCTACAGCGCGGGCCTGTGGAATGAGTGGTACCTGCTGTTCGACGATGGCAGCAGCGGCTGGCTGGGCGATTCATCCGGCCAGTATGTCGTCACCACAGTACGCGAGGTCAGCGGCGCCTTGCCCTCATTCCCGGAACTGTCCCCCGGCAAGGTCACCACCGTCGACGGGCGCCGCTACACGGTGGCCGAAGTGCGCACCGCGCAATGCATTGGCGGCCAGGGCGAATTGCCGTTCCGGGTCGGCGACGGCTGGCGCGCGCAGGTGGCGGACCTGCGCGACGGCGGCAGCTTTGCCACGCTCGATTATTCCGATGGCGCGGTGCCGACCGTGTATACCGGCGTGGCCGTCACCTTGGACAGCATGCAGTGCCAGCTGCTGCGCGACGATGACGACATCCGCCGCAGCGCCGGACGGCACCGGGGCAAGGTCAGCGCGCTCGATTGTCCGTCCTGCGGTGGTCCCATCGCATATCTACCGGGCCTGACCTCGGCCCTGCTGTGCCCTGCCTGTCACACGCAACTCGACGCGTCCAGCCCGAAGGTGCAGGTGCTGCGGGCGGGCGAGCGGCTGGAGGCGATGCGGCCTGCGCTGGAACTGGGCGCCATCGCGCGCATGAACGGGCAGGAATTGCGCGTCACCGGCTTTATGGTGCGCGCAGATGATGACGGCACGCGCTGGAGCGAATACCTGTTGTATGGCAGCCGCTCGGGCTTTTCGTGGCTGGTGGAGACCGATGACGGCTGGTACCGCGCCAACGTGATGGCGGAGTGGCCCATTTGGGATGGCGGCGAGTATGCGCGGCAGGACAAGGCGACCTTCAAGAAGCTGTACAGCTATGGCGCGCGGGTGGTGTATGCGGCCGGTGCGTTCAACTGGCGGGTGCAGGCCGGCGACACGGTGCAAGTGACCGAATTCGCGCAGGGACAAATCAAGCTGGCGGCGGAGCTGTCGGGCGAGGAATTGACGTGGTCGCGCTCGACGCCGGTGCCGTTCGACCAGATGAAGGCGCTGTTTGGCGCGTCATTCCGTGGCAACGAACCCGCGCCGAAGGGCAAGACGGGCAGCGCGAAGAGCCTGGCCAAGAAGGCCATTATGGTGATGCTGGCGCTGAACCTGGTGCCGCTCCTGATGTCGTTTGGCGGCGCGTTCTTTTATAACCTGATTGGCGCGCTGGCGATTTTCCTGCCGGCGCTGTTCATCGAATCACAAGGCAAGGATCAATAATGGGCCGCTACACCTTGTACGTGGTCGTCGTGCTGGCGGTCACCACCATCAGCAGTTGGAGCCATATGCTGAGTAGCTTCGGTTCGTCGTCCGGCAGCGGCTCGAGCTGGAGTTCGCATTCGAGCGGCGGTGGCAGTTATGGCGGCGGCTATGGCGGCGGCGGGGGTGGCCACAAGTGACGCTGCATGTTCCACGCGGCCTGCACCTGCTGGCCGATTTGTCCGGTATCGACGCCGATAAACTGACCAGCTGCGACGCCATCGACCGCCTGCTGCGCGCGGCGGCCATGGCGGCCGGCGCGCACGTGCTGCACAGCCACTTCCACGGCTTTGGCCGCGGCCAGGGCGTGACGGGCGTCGCACTGCTGGCCGAGTCCCACATTTCGATCCACACCTGGCCGGAACACGGCTACGCGGCCGCCGACATTTTCATGTGCGGCGACGCGCAGCCGGAACTGGCGCTGCGGGTGCTGCGCTCGGCACTGGCGCCAGCCGATTGCCGCGTGCAGACCATTGAGCGCACACCCGCGCCGGTGCTTACAGCTTGTACGACACCCCAACGTTAAAGCGGCGACCGAATTCCGTTACTTCCTGCTGGAACGGATTCTTTGCCGTGGTGTAGACCACTTTCTGGTTGGTCAGATTGTCGATGCCAAAGCGCAGTTGCAGGTTCGGCGTCAATTGCTTGGCCAGATTCAAGGTCACATAGGTTTCCGCTTCATTGTTGATCAACTGCCCCGCGCCCCAGGTCGGGTTGCGCACAAAGGCGCTGTGGTAGTTGGCCGACATGCGCGCCTCAAAACCGTTTTTCTCGTACCACACGGTGACGCCGCCGTTATGCTTCATCAAGCCTTCGATCGGGAACGGATTCCCGCTCGGGAAGTTTTCCTTGATGTCGCTGCTGGTGTACGAGTAATTGCTGAAGATGCCGAAGCCATTGTCGAACGCCTGCTGGTACACCAGTTCCGCGCCGCGCACGTTGCCGCCCTCGCCGTTGACCGAGCGCGTGATGACAGCGCTGCGGCCATTGATGGTGGTGGTGTCGCCGGTGATGCCGATATAGCGGCTGATCTGCTTGTAGAACAGGCCCGCCGACAGCAGCGAACCTTTGCCGAAGTACCACTGGTACGCCAGGTCGGCCTGATTCGCCATCATGGGCTTGAGTTCCGGATTGCCGGCGCTGCCGGTCAATGGCTGCACCGGATTCGGGTCCACGTTCAGGTTGCGCGAGCCGCGCATTTCATCGAGTGGCGCGCGCGACATGGCGCGTGCCAGCGAGAAGCGTACTTGCCGTTCCTGCTGCTCGTCCATGTTGAAGATCAGGTTCAGGCTGGGCAGCACTTCGGTATAGCTGGTACCGCCCGACACCGCGGTCGGCGCCGCGCCATTGAGCGACTGCATGCCTTCGCCGGTCTGCGACGTGTGCACCAGGCGCACACCGACATTACCGCGATAGGTGCGCCCGCCCGCCTGGCCATCGAGTTCGCCCTGCGCATACAGCGACGAGCTGCGCTCCTTGACGCGCCAGCCGGACAACAAGTCGTTTTGCGTCGGTGTGCGGCCGTTCGGGTCAAACGCGTTGGCGCCAAACACCCGGCTGGTGGTGCCCATAAAATCTTTCAGCGCGATAAATGGCGCCGCCATGCCCTTGATGGCCACGGTTTCATAGTCGGCGTTGGCAATCGTGCCGGTTGGCGTCAGGTTCCACGTGGTCTGGTGGTATTTTTTTTCACGCTCGGTCAGGCGAGCGCCGATTTTGACCCGGTTAACCGGGCCGAATTCGACCGGACGCGCGGCCGAGACGTGCACCGCGTCGAGGCGGTCGCGCAAATGGCCATCGGTGTCGACGTACAAGGTGGCAGGGCCAAAGTTGGCCGGATTGCCGGTATCCTGGCCATAGCTGTACTGCTGCTGCTCGTCGCCGGTGAACGACCAGCTGACGGTGGCGCCGCTCTTGGCGAACTGGCGCAAGTCGCGCCACTGGCTGGCGCGGCTGGCGTGCGACGTCGACAAGTCGGTTTCCAGCTTCCAGTCGCCGAGGTTGAACTTGCCATTCACACCGGCGGCAAAGTTGTCCATATTCTGGATCCAGATGGTGTCATTGGTGGTCAGGCCCACGTCCTTGACGGTGCCGCCCACCACATAACCATCGCGAATGTCGGCCTTGCTGTAGTTGGCCTTTTGCCAGCCATCCCAGTTGCCAACGTCACCGCTCCAATGCGCCAGGCCCGGTTCCTTGATCTTCGCCTGCGCGAAATACAGGTCGCCGGTGATCAGCGCATCGGCGCTGGGTTTCCACTCGACCTTGCCCAACACCGACGAGCGGGTATCCTTGCCGCGCTTGATGGAATCGCTCCAGCCCCATGGGCTTTTATCGACCTTGCCATCGCCATTCAAATCGCCGGAATGGTCTTCATTGAAGCCGAAATGCTTGACGTTTTTTTCCAGCGATGGCTGGTCCTGGAAACTGAACGCCAGCGCCATGCCCAGCTTGCGGTCGTCAAACTGGTCAATGTAGACGCCGCCCAGGCGCGGTGCGGTTTTCTTGGCGCCGGGGATATCGCGGCCCAGCGCGTAATACAGCGCGTCGGCTTTCAGCGATGCCTGACGGCCGTTGTATTTCAGTGGCGAGACGGTTTGCAGGTCGATCGACGTGGCCACGCCGCCTTCCACCAGTTCCGCCGCCTGCGTTTTGTAGACGGTGGCGCCGCTCAGCGATTCGGACGGGAACTGCTCGAAGCGCACCGCGCGGTTCGGCTCCGACGAGGCCAGCTCGCGGCCATTCAGGGTGGCGCCGATAAAGCGCGGGCCCAGGCCACGCGCCACGATCTGGCTGGCGTTGCCACGGTCCATGCCGGACGACAGGCCGGGCAGCCGCGCCAGCGATTCAGCGATCGTCGTGTCAGGCAATTTGCCGATATCTTCCGACGCGATCACTTCCACCATGCTGTTCGACGCTTCCTTGACCGCCAGCGCATTGCGCACGGAGGCGCGGATGCCCGACACCGTCACCTGCATCGGCGCTTCTTGCGACGCCGATGCGGTTTGCGCCTGCACGTTGAACGCCACGCCGGCCGCAGGCATGGCAAATGCGCTGGCAATCAGCCAGCAAAGCTGTTTTTGTTTCATGGAGTCTCCCAGGACTATGGTTGTTTGTATTTTTTATACGCGGCGGCGGTAACCACGGTGCGCCGCGTTGGATTCATCGTACGGATGCGAGGGATTGCGAACCAATGCCGAATTCACTCAAAACTATGATCAATTCGTATAGCTCCCCCTGGGGCCAGGCGTGCATTCGTGCACTCCCCCTCTGGGGTCAGGCATGCATTGATGCATTCATCCGGCAACTCGCGCGCGCAAGTAACCCAGCTAGTATATGGGCTACTTGCGCAAGGCGCGATCATCGTCAACACCATCGGTGACGGATTTGCGCTGGATTCGGTCTGCTCGGCTGGCTGTATTCCGCCATGTCAAACCAGCGGAATACACGCAGCGCCTGCGTCTCCTATAAAAATGAATGCACGATTGCACGCCTGACCCCAGTGGGGCAAACGCATCAATGCACGCCTGACCCCATTGTTGCTGACCCCATTGGGGGTTAGCGGACGTCGAGGCGGTACACGGGGGTGATCGTGACACCGCGCAGTTCGGCGATTTGCTGCTTGCCGGCGAAATCGGGGCGGCCTTCTTTCGGGATGTAGACCGGGGCATCGGCCCGCAGCGGCAGTACCGATAAGGTCAGCGGGCCCTTGCCCGTATGCTTCAACGCGTATTGCCAGCCATAGCCGCTGTAGTACCAGTCATCGAGCATGCGGGTGCCGTTGAACAGGCGGCCGATGTCGCCGGTGAAGTCGAGGTTGACCAGCGCCTCCGGCTCGCCCTTGGCGGACGATGGCGGCACGTCGATGCGCCACGCGGCGGCCTGGCGGAAGCTTTCCGGGATCGGCTGCACGGCGGCTTTCGCCAGGCCGCCGATCATCACCGGACGCACGTCCTGCGCCGCCCGCAGCGGCGTGATGGTGGCCGCCAGGCGGCGCTCCGGCAACGTGATGTCAAACGACTGGAAGATCCCGTCGGTGCCTTCCTTCAACGCACCCTGCTTGGCCTTGACCGATTTCGGCAGCGGCGGATAAACGGCAAAGCGGAACGCGGGATTGCCGTCCGAACGCAGCTTCACACCGCCATCGGCAAACCAGGTCTGCTGCGCGCTGAGCACCAGGCGGCGCTTGCCGGCCACCTCGCCCACGGCCAGGTGCTGCGCCTGCTGTTCCGACAGCACCACCACCGTCACTGGACGTCCCTGCGCGCCACGCAACGTGACGGCCGCACCGAGGCCGGGAACAATGCCATCGACCACGACACCGGCACCGGCACCGGCATTGGACAGGCGCGCACCCGTGCCAATGCGCAGCGTGTCCGCCACCGTGCTGTCAAACGCCAGTTCCACCGGGATGTTGCCGCTGGCGGCAAACACGTACACCACGCCATCCTTGCCGTTATCCAGGCGCGCCACCGGCTGCGCCGTCGCATACGACAGGCGCGTGCCATCGAGATCGAAATTGACCGGCCAGATGAAATACGCGCCATTGGCCACGTCCACCGGCTTGCGTGGGAACACCTTGGTCTCGTTGGGCAGCTTGACGGAAAACTGCAATTGCTTCTGGTCCGGCATCGGGTACTGGCGCACGTGGTTGCTGACGAACAGGAAGGCGCTGTCGCCCTTGCTGCGCAAGGACAGGCGCGGCGTCACCAGGTCATCCGAATTGGCCGGCACCAGGTCCGGTTTGCGCACTGTCATCGGTGCCAGGCGCTCGCCAAAATCGTGCATGAACAAGTGATAAGGACGCAGCCGCGCCAGCACCGGACGCTGCTGGCCATCCGGCCCCAGTGGCGCCTGGAAGTCATAGCTGATCATCGGCGTGTCGTTATAGCCGCCACTGAGCGAGCTCTCTTCCAGCGACGTCAGGTCCATCGGATTGCGGCCGCCATGGAACATGTAATAGCCCAGCAAATTCACGCCGGAACCCAGCTGCACCGGCAGCATCGACGCGATATCGTCGGCCGACACCACCGGCCGGCGGCGATACATGAACGGCAAGCCCGCGCCATATTCGGCGCCCAGGAACGGCGTGGTCTCCATATCGGTTTCCGCCGTACCTTTGCCCTGGCGCGCCGTCTGCGCTCCCAGGTCGCCACTGACACGGCTGTCGAAACGGAAGGCATAGGTTTCCTTCGGCTTCAGCTCGCGGGTACTGACGGCCCACGGTTCATCCGGATAGCCGCCAAACACCGGCGTCACTTCACCACTCGGATACACGGTCTGGTCCCAGCCCGTCACCGTGTACAGCGGCACATCAACGCCCGCCTTCAACGCCAACTGCTTCAGCGTGCGTATGTGTCCCGCGCCTTCCGCCGGACCATCGAGGTTGTATTCATTTTCCAGCTGCGCCCCGACCACGGGACCGCCATCCTTCCACAGCAAGCCTTTCAGCTGACGGCCAATTTCGTTGTACAGGCGCGCCACGTGGCCCAGGTATTGCGGGTCATCCTTGCGGGTCGGCATGGCGTTGACCACCCAGTCGGGAATCCCGCCATAGCGCACTTCCGCATGCACCCACGGTCCCAGGCGCACCACCACGTCCAGCCCGGCCTTTTGTGCCAGTTGCACGAAGCGCCGCAAATCGTTCTGGCCAGCCCAGTCGAAGCGGCCATCGCGCACTTCATGGTGGTTCCAGATCACGTAGGTGGCGACGATATCAATCCCGGCCGCCTTCATTTTGCGCAACTCCGTGTCCCATTCGTCGGCTGGCGTGCGGCTGTAATGGAATTCGCCCATGACCGGCATCCACGGTTTGCCATCACGGGTCAGGTACTGGCTGTTGACGCCCAGCCGCGCACCGGACGGCGACACCGAGGTACCGGTCTTCAGCTGGTTTTCCAGTGGCGCCTTGGCCGGCGCACTGGCGTCTATGGTCAACAGGGTTTGGCCAAATGCACCGCCAGCGGCAAGGGCGGCCGCCAATGGCAGCAGGGTCAATCGTTTCATCGGTTTCTCCAGGGACTATATTTTTATGTGTCAAGCAGTCTACGGGCTGCATGTAGTGCGGAAATATGAATAATCATCGGCAATCCATGCCGAAATGACATAGCTGGCGCTATGCCAAAAATCGTGCCCGTTATACGAACTTGCCATTAGTGACAAACGCACAACTTGCCGACAATGACCACGCAGTCCACAAAACCACAACATCATCTCGGGAGACCACCATGAAACACACCACACGGGGCCTGGCCCTTTGGGCAGGCGCCTGCCTGCTTGCACTCTCCACCCACGCCGCCGCCCAGTTCGCCAATGGCGCGGATGTCAGCTGGGTCAACCGGCAGGAAGCGGCCGGTTACCGGTTTTATGATGCGGCCGGGGTCCAGGGCGATCCCTTCGTGCTGCTGAAAAACCTGCAAGTCAATGCCATTCGCCTGCGGGTCTGGGTCAACCCCGCCGACGGCTGGAACAATGGCGCCGACGTGCTGTACAAAGCCAAACGCGCGGCCGCCCAGGGCCAGCGCATCATGATTGATTTCCATTACAGCGACACCTGGGCCGATCCCGGCAAGCAGACCAAGCCCGCCGCCTGGGCCGGCCACACGCTGGCGCAATTGAAAAACGACGTGTATCAGCACACCAGCGGCATCCTGACCTATCTGAAAAACAACGGTATCGCGGTCGAATGGGTCCAAGTCGGCAATGAAATCAATGGCGGCATGCTGTGGCCGGAAGGCAGCACGTCAAATTTCAGCAACCTGGCCGGCCTGATCAACCAGGGGTATAACGCCAGCAAGGCCGTCTACCCGAACGCCAAGGTCATCGTGCATCTGGCGAACGGCTACAAGAATGCCGACTTCCGCTGGTTTTTTGACAACCTGAAGACCGCCGGCGGCAAGTGGGACGTCACCGGCATGTCGCACTATCCGCCCGCCGCGCAATGGGCGTCCTATAACAGCCAGGTTGCCACCAGCATGAACGACATGGTGGCGCGCTACAGCAAGCCCGTCATGATCTGCGAAGTCGGCATGGACTGGCAACAATCGGCTACGGCAAAAAGCATGATGGCCGACTTGCTGGCCAAAACCCGTGCGCTGGGCAGCAATGGCCTGGGCGTGTTTTATTGGGAACCGCAAGCCTATCCCGGCTGGGAAGGTTATACGATGGGGGCGGTCGATGCGTCCGGCAAATTCACCGCAGCGCTCGATCCCTATTAATTATTGATTGACCATGCCCGCCGCCGGTGCGACACTGGCGGCTTCCCATCCACCGAACAGGAGACTACACCATGCATACCTTGGATATTGCCCTCCTGCCGGCTGCCTGATTCGCGCCTTCCTGTCGTTCGACATGATGTAACGCCGCGCAATCGCGCGCCGGCTTTCCCAAATTAAATCGGCTTCTTTGCGCTCGTGTGCAAAGAAATGTGCTTTTGCGCGCCGCTCTGGCGCGCACGATGGGAAACATCATGTTATCTATTCAATTTGAAACGCTGCACCGTATTGGCTTTACCAACGCCTTATTTTCGCAACTGGCAAACATGCCGGCCTTGCCCGATACACCGAATGTGCAGCTCATGCGCATTATCGAAGTCCATAAAGGCAGGCTGACCCTACACAACGGCGAGCATCCTTGTTTCGCCCGTGTTTTGCCGCGCCTGATCACCGCATTGGAAGAAGCCGGTTATCAGTTGGCAGTCGGTGACTGGGTCATCGCGGACAATAACACCCAGAATGAATGGTGGATAACGTCACGCTTATCCCCAGCCAATCATTTAAGCCGCCGCGCTTTTGATGGTCGTCGGCAATCGGTGGCCAGCAACATCGATACCGCCTTATTAGTCATGGGCCTCGACCATGATTTCAATTTACGGCGGCTGGAACGGTATATTGCCTTGGTGGCAGCGGCAGCCATTACCCCGGTGATTGTCTTAACCAAAGCCGATACGGTTGATCACGCGCATCAGCGCATGGATGAGACCGCCCAACGTCTGAATCATCGTTATGCCGTGCTGGCCATCAATGCACGGGATAACACATCGGTGCAGCAATTAGCACCATGGTTGAACAGTGGGCAAACACTGTGTTTATTAGGATCGTCCGGTGCGGGTAAATCCACATTGACCAATACCCTGGCCAATGCTGGACAGCAAACCGGCACGATTCGGGAAGATGATAGCCGTGGCCGCCATACGACGACGTCCCGTTCCATGCATTTTTGCGCCAATGGCGCCTGCATTATTGATGCACCGGGATTACGAACATTACGCCCCGATGGTGATGATGACTGTCTTCACGCAGCCTTTGAAGATATTGAACAATGGGCAGAGCACTGCCAATTTCGGAATTGCCGCCATGAATCGGAACCAGGCTGTGCCGTCATTGCCCATTGCAATCCAGACCGCGTCTTCAATTATCACAAGTTGATGCGCGATATGCACCGCAGCCAGCAAACACCATTGGAACGAATTGCTGAACGGTCGCGCTGGAAAGCCATATTGAAATCCGCCGGCCTGCGCGGCAAACAAAAGCACGAATAAGCAACTGTCCCGGAGGGCGCTGCCGCGTCTTTCCGGGGCAAATTTCGTGTTTTCATGCCAATAGTTAGCGCAATCATGCTGATTTATGGTACAAGACACGCTAAACTGACTGCCCATCCCCTGTCCGGAGTATTCCATGGCTTTATCCCGCATTGGCCAGATTGCCTTGCCTGTTTCAGACACCAACCGTGCCGAAGCGTTTTATGGCGGTGCGTTGGGCTTGAATAAACTATTCCGTTCTGGAGAACTGGTATTCTTTGATTGCGCCGGTGTCCGTTTAATGCTGGAAGGCACGTCTAACCCCATACAACCGGGGGCCGGCGTATGTCATTATTTTTATGTGGAACAGATTGACGCCATGGCCAGCATTTTGAAAGCGCGGGGTGTGGCATTTGATGGTGAACCGCATTTAGTTGCTAAAATGCCGGATCATGAATTATGGATGGCGTTTTTCCGTGATCCGGATGGCCATTTGCTGGCGCTGATGGAAGAAAAACGCTGAGAGGAATAGAGAGATCATGCGCCGAATTGTTCGCCACGTCGCGCCACTGGCTGTATTAATGACACTTGCCGCTTGCGGCAATGATTACCAACCCGAGCAACTGTATCAAGCCAGTACGCCGGCCTGCTCGAAATGGGAAGAGGGTTCGACGTTTAAATTACCGGACAATATTACCGTCACGGCCACGCCACCATCGGCCCTGCCCGATGGCGGCGTGGAAATCAGCCTGATTTATCTGGTACCGCGCGGCGCCATGGCGCAATTCACCAGCCGGTCTTTTAAAATTGGCGCGCCCAATGGACCGGCATTGACCAATGCCGAGATCGTGACGATTTATCGCCGAGGCACCGAAGGCCGTCCGGAAATCGTTGATGTGATTGAACAGGTACCGATATTAATGACGGGCATCGGCACGTCGGATTTCACGCAATACCGCTTCCGTCTGCATTTCAAGGGAAAATTGCCGGAGCGGTTTGATTTATTATTGCCCGTCGTGAAAATCAAAAATGAACGCTACCCGGTACGCACGTTTACGTACCGGTATTTTGAAGACCGCAAGTCTTACGGTATGTGCAGTTAATCTGAAGCAGGCTGCGCCGCCTGCTTCAATTTGCGGACCGTTTCGATCACCAACGGGCGCGCCTGTTTGCAATCGAGGTTTGCCAGGGTTTTCAAGTCGCGGGTTTTGCCGATATCGCGCGCCACCAGATAACCCATGTAATAGCCGCGGCGTGGCGCCAGGCCGGTGCTGTCCTGCTTCATCATGAATAACGGCGCATACTGCGCGTCATCCGGGTTATCCAGCACGGTTTCCAGGTGCGCCAGCGACGCATATAAAGTCGCTTTGAGTTTGGGCAGGCTGCCTTCCGGGAAGGTCAACAACATTTCCGATTCGCTGGCATTCGGATTGAGCACCTGGGAAACATAGGTCGCCAATCCCTCGCGCCACAATGGTTGCCACATGCCCTGCCCTTCGCATTCCGGCGCCCGGGCATCATGGTGAATATGAAACAGTTCATGGTGGAAAAACGCTGCTTCGTTATCGCCAGCATGCAGGCGCGTCATCATGTCGGCGCCAAAAATCAGGTAATTCTTGCCATCGAGATCACGTGTTCCACCATCCATTTCACTCAGCGAGTGCAACAAATAGATCGGCACATTGGGCTTGAATTGAGGGAAAGCCGTTGAGAATGTCGTCATATGGCGCGGCAAGTCGGCATCGAACTGATCGATCTTCGCGACATACGCCTGGCGCAGTGCGCCAAAATTCGTCAGCGCTTTGGCAATCCGCTGGTCGATCGCGGCACTGTCGCCCTGGTAGCGCTGGACGCCATAAAACCCGGGGAATTTCGCGCCAACCTGCTGGTGAAACGCGGCCACCCGCTGCGGCTCCGGCATGCCCTGCGTGGCATCCCAGAACGTGACGAAATCACGGGCCAGGTTAATCACTTTAGGCGGCTCGGCAGCGTTACCGGCCAGTGCTGTGCACAACAGCGAACTTATCAACAGCAGACGTTTCATGCATGCTATCGTTGAAAAAAAGCAAATTATGACACGCTACTGTTGTGAAACAAACATTCAATGGCGGGCACGCCAGCGGGCAATGGCCGCCAGTTGCGCCACCGCCACGGCCAGTTCCGCCTGCACTTTCGCATAGTCCATCTGGCCGCTGTGCTGGGCCAGTTGTTCCTCCGCCAGCTTGCGCGCGGCGTTGGCGCGCGCTTCATCGAGGTCTTTGCCACGAATCACGGTATCGGCCAGCACCGTGATCGTGCCAGGCTGAACTTCCAATAAGCCGCCGGCGACAAACAGGAATTCCTCGTCGTCGGTGCCCGGCTTTTGGATCCGCACCACACCCGGGCGGATGCGCGTCATCAGCGGCGTATGGCGCGGATAAATGCCCAATTCACCCTGTTCTCCCGGTAACACGACAAAGGTGGCGGGACCGGAGAAATACTGGCCCTCGGCGGAGACGACATCAACGTGCAAGGTGGCGGCCATGGGACTCCTACGAGATTGGTTCACATCTTGAGCGACTGGCCGCGCTTGGCGGATGACGCGCTGCGCGCTAATCCACCCTACAGCAAAAAAGGCAGCCGAAGCTGCCTTTTTTTGTTACTGCCTGCGTATGCTGAAAATCAGCCGCGCAGTTGACGCAGTTTAGCGATCGCGGCCAGTTGGCCCACCGCTGCGGCCAGTTCGGCCTGCGCAGTTGCGTAGTCCATCTTGCCGGTGCTGTTGACCAGGGCTTCTTCCGCCAATTTCTTGGCGGCGGTAGCCTTGGCTTCATCCAGGTCCTTGCCACGGATCGCGGTGTCGGCCAGTACCGTCACGGAGTTTGGTTGCACTTCCAGCAGACCACCGGCGACAAAGACGAACTCGTCTTCAGCCTGGCCCTGCACCTGGATACGCACCGCACCCGGACGAATACGGGTGATCAGCGGCGTGTGCTTAGGGTAAATACCCAGCTCGCCCTGTTCACCTGGCAACGCGACGAACGTGGCTTCGCCGGAGAAGATTTGCTCTTCAGCGGAGACCACATCTACGTGTATGGTATTTGCCATGTGTGTCCTATCGGGGATAAACGCTCCCGGAACCCCGGGAGCGTCGCCAATTCACCGGGAATTAACCCAGTTTCTTGGCTTTTTCGATTGCTTCTTCGATCGCGCCGACCATGTAGAACGCTTGTTCTGGCAGGTGATCCAGTTCGCCCGAAGCGATCATTTTGAAGCCCTTGATCGTGTCTTTCAGCGAAACGTATTTACCAGGCGCGCCGGTGAACACTTCAGCAACGTGGAAAGGCTGCGACAGGAAACGCTGCATCTTACGCGCGCGTGCCACGGTCAGCTTGTCTTCCGGTGCCAGTTCGTCCATACCCAGAATGGCGATAATGTCGCGCAGTTCTTTGTAGCGCTGCAGGGTGCCCTGAACAGCGCGTGCGGTTTCGTAGTGTTCCTGGCCAACCACCAGCGGATCCAGCTGACGGGAGGTCGAATCGAGTGGATCGACCGCAGGGTAGATACCCAGCGAAGCGATGTCACGGGACAGAACGACGGTCGAATCCAAGTGACCGAAGGTGGTCGCTGGCGACGGGTCGGTCAAGTCATCGGCTGGAACGTAGACGGCCTGGATCGAGGTGATCGAGCCGGTTTTGGTCGACGTGATACGCTCTTGCAGACGGCCCATTTCTTCGGCCAGGGTTGGCTGGTAACCCACTGCGGAAGGCATACGGCCCAGCAGTGCGGATACTTCGGTACCGGCCAGCGTGAAGCGGTAGATGTTGTCCACGAAGAACAGAACGTCTTTGCCTTCGTCACGGAATGCTTCCGCCATGGTCAGACCGGTCAGCGCGACGCGCAGACGGTTGCCTGGTGGTTCATTCATCTGACCGTACACCATCGCCACTTTGGAGTTCTCTGGGTTTTCCAGATCCACCACTTTCGCGTCGGCCATCTCGTGGTAGAAGTCGTTACCTTCACGGGTACGCTCACCCACACCGGCGAACACGGACAGACCCGAGTGCGCTTTAGCGATGTTGTTGATCAGTTCCATCATGTTAACGGTCTTGCCCACACCGGCGCCACCGAACAGACCCACTTTACCGCCTTTGGCGAACGGGCACACCAGGTCAATCACCTTGATGCCGGTTTCCAGCAGGTCTTGCGATGGCGACAGTTCGTCGTACGCAGGCGCCACGCGGTGGATCGATGCAACTTGGTCGTGAGCAACTGGACCGCATTCGTCGATCGGGTTACCCAGCACGTCCATAATACGGCCCAGGGTGGCTTTACCCACTGGTACCATGATTGGCTTGCCGGTGTTTTGGATCATCATGCCGCGACGCAGACCGTCGGACGAACCCAGAGCAATGGTACGGACCACGCCGTCACCCAGCTGCTGTTGTACTTCCAGGGTCAGTTCCGAGCCTTCCATCTTCAGGGCGTCGAAAACCTTAGGCATCGCGTTGCGTGGGAACTCAACGTCCACCACCGCGCCGATACACTGAACGATTTTGCCATCAGCCATGTTCGTTCCTTCAATATAGTTAAATTCGTTTAAACCGCAGCCGCACCGGCAACGATTTCGGAGAGTTCTTTGGTAATCGCGGCCTGGCGGGTCTTGTTATAGATCAGCTTCAGTTCGCCAATGACGCTACCAGCGTTATCGCTAGCGGCCTTCATCGCGACCATGCGCGCCGATTGCTCGGACGCCAGGTTTTCCGCCACTGCCTGGTATACCAGCGCTTCAATGTAGCGCTCCAGCAGTTCGTCGATCACGGTTTGCGCATCAGGCTCATAGATGTAATCCCACTGGTGGGTATTGGCATCCGCCTTGATTTTGTCGGCCGGCAGGGGCAGCAACTGCTCCACCATCGGCTCTTGCTTCATCGTGTTGATGAACTTGGTATAGCACAGGTAAACGGCGTCCAATTTGCCTTCCTGGAACTTCTCGAGCACCACCTTGACGGGGCCGATCAGTTTTTCCAGGTGCGGCGTATCGCCGATCTGGGTTGCCTGGGCAACCACAGAAACGCCGGTACGATTCAAGAACCCCAAACCTTTGTTACCGATTGCTACCGCTTCAATCTTGTTGCCCGCCGATTCCAGCTCGCGGACCTTATTCGTCACCTGGCGCAGTACGTTGGTGTTCAAACCGCCGCACAGACCTTTATCGGTCGTGACAACGATGAAACCAATTTTCTTGGCCTGGTCGCCCTTGGCCGTCGCCAGGAACGGGTGCGTGTATTCCGGATTGGCGGAAGCCAGATTAGCGGCGATATTACGAACCTTGTCACTGTAGGGACGGGCGGCGCGCATACGGTCCTGCGCTTTGCGCATTTTCGATGCGGCGACCATTTCCATCGCCTTGGTGATCTTCTTCGTATTCTCTACGCTCTTGATCTTGCCACGTATCTCTTTGCCTACTGCCATGAGTCCTTACTCCCTTGTACGCGAGAAAGGCGGCCTACTGGCCGCCGATCCGCTTAGAATGCGCCGGATTTCTTGAAATCAGCAATGGCAGCGGCCAGCGCAGCTTCGCCGTCCTTGTCCAGTTGCTTGCTTTCTTCGATCTTGGCCAACAGGGCGGCTTGCTTGGCTTTCAGGTGGCTGTGCAGGCCGGCTTCGAAGGACAGAACCTTCTTCACAGGCACGTCGTCCAGGTAGCCCTTGTTCACAGCGAACAGCGATGCACCCATCAGGGAGATCGACAGTGGCGAGTACTGGGTCTGCTTCAGCAGTTCCGTCACGCGGGCACCGCGGTCCAGCTGCTTACGGGTCGATTCGTCCAGGTCGGAAGCGAACTGCGCGAACGCAGCCAGTTCACGGTACTGTGCCAAGTCGGTACGGATACCGCCGGACAGGTTCTTGATGACCTTGGTCTGAGCCGCACCACCAACGCGGGACACCGAGATACCTGCGTTAATCGCAGGACGGATACCGGAGTTGAACAGCGAGGTTTCCAGGAAGATCTGGCCGTCGGTAATCGAAATCACGTTGGTTGGAACGAACGCCGAAACGTCGCCAGCCTGGGTTTCAATGATCGGCAGCGCGGTCAGCGAACCGGTCTTGCCTTTAACGGCACCGCCGGTGAAGGCTTCGACGTAGTCGGCGTTGACGCGGGCTGCGCGTTCCAGCAGACGGCTGTGCAGGTAGAACACGTCGCCTGGGTACGCTTCACGGCCTGGTGGACGGCGCAGCAGCAGCGAGATTTGACGGTAAGCAACAGCTTGCTTCGACAAGTCATCGTAGACGATCAGCGCATCTTCACCGCGGTCGCGGAAGTATTCACCCATCGTGCAGCCGGAGTAGGCCGAGATGTATTGCATTGCAGCCGATTCCGATGCGGTCGCGGCAACAACGATGGTGTATTCCATCGCGCCGTGCTGTTCCAGGGAACGCACGATGTTTTTGATGGTCGAGGCTTTTTGGCCGATGGCGACGTAGATACACGTCATGCCTTGACCTTTTTGGTTGATGATCGCATCAACCGCCACCGCCGATTTACCGGTCTGGCGGTCGCCAATGATCAGCTCACGCTGGCCACGGCCGATTGGTACCATCGCGTCGATCGACTTCAGGCCGGTCTGCATCGGCTGCGACACGGATTCACGGGCAATCACGCCCGGAGCGATCTTTTCGATTGGCGAGGTCAGCTTGGCTTCAACTGGACCTTTGCCGTCGATCGGCTGGCCCAGTGCGTTCACCACGCGGCCGCGCAGTTCAGGACCGACTGGTACTTCCAGAATACGGCCGGTGCACTTGACGGTGTCGCCTTCCGAGATGTGCTCGTAAGCACCCAGAATAACGGCGCCGACGGAGTCACGCTCCAGGTTCATTGCCAGACCAAAGGTGTTGCCAGGGAATTCCAGCATCTCGCCTTGCATCACATCGGACAGACCGTGAATGCGGCAGATACCGTCGGCAACGGAAATTACGGTGCCTTGATTGCGCACTTCAGCGCCGCCATCAATGCCTTGAATCCGGCTCTTGATCAGCTCGCTGATTTCAGATGGGTTGAGTTGCATACTAACTCCTAAATGTTTTCTCTCCGCTTGCGCGAGGGTATGTGGTCTGCCGGCGTTGCCGCCTGATCTACGGTATTACGAGGTCAGGGCGGTACGCATCTGCTGCAGCTTGGCGCGGACCGAAGTGTCCAGCACTTCGTCACCAACTACCACACGCACACCACCGATCAGCGATGGGTCCACGGTGACGTTCGGGTTGAGCTTGCGGCTGAATTTCTTTTCCAGCGTCGCGACCAGCTCGGATACCTGTGCTGCGCTCAGTTCGAATGCGCTGATAATGTCGGCATCGGCTGCACCTTCCGCACTGTTTTTCAACAGGGCGAACTGGGTGCCGATTTCCGGCAGCAATTCGATACGGCCATTGGCCAGCAGCATATTCAGGAAGTTGTTGGCTTCCGGCGTCAGCGGCGATTTCAGCAGAGATTGAATGGTGGCGGCGATGTCGCTATCCGAAACTTTCGGATTGCGCGCGTATGCCAGCACATCGGCATGAGCACCGACCTGGGCCAATTCGGACACCAGGTCGGACCATTGCGCGAGGTTGCCAGCTTGAGCTACGCGGAAGAGGGCTTCCGCGTAAGGACGGGCGACGGTTGCGATTTCAGCCATGATTACAGCTCGGTCGCGAGGCGATTCAACAGGTCAGCATGTGCCGACGCCGTTACTTCGCGCTTCAGGATTTGCTCGGCGCCTTTAACAGCCAGGTCAGCCACTTGGGCGCGCAGTGCTTCGCGGGCTTGGGTGATTTGCTGATCAGCTTCAGCTTTGGCGTTGGCGACGATGCGCTCCGCTTCGGCTTTGGCATTTGCCTTGATTTCTTCAGCTACCAGTTGCGCGCGCTTTTCCGCGTCGGACACCAGCGTTGCGGCTTCGTCACGGGCGGTGGACAAGGCTTGGGCGGATTGCTTTGCAGCGATTTCCATCGAAGCCTTACCCTGGTCGGCGGCAGCCAGACCATCGGCGATACGCTTGGCACGCTCGTCCAGCGCACCGTTCAGCGCTGGGAAGACGAATTTCATCGAGAACCAAACGAGCACCGCGAAGGTGATCATCTGGCCGATGAGCGACATATTAATGTTCATGCCTTGCTCCTAAAAAGTTTCCCCGGTTGGAGCGGTTATTACTGAGCAACAGCAGCGGTGATAGCGGTCAGGAATGGGTTGTTGAACGTGAACAGCAGAGCAACACCAACGCCGATCATCGAGATCGCGTCCAGCAGACCAGCGATAACGAACAGTTTGGTTTGCAGTTGTGGCATCAGTTCAGGTTGACGTGCCGATGCTTCCAGGAACTTGCCGCCCAGGATAGCGAAGCCGAGTGCGGTACCAATGGCGCCCAGGCCAATGATGATTGCGACGGCCAGAACGGTCATACCTTGTACTTGTGCGATCAGAGCTTGCATTAGATTTCTCCTAATTTAAAAAAACGAAAGATACGAAAATTACAAATCAAAAAGTTGCTGATTAGTGCTTCTCAACCGCAAGGGCCAGATACACAACCGTCAACGCCATAAACACAAAAGCTTGCAAAGTTACAATCAGAATGTGGAAGATTGCCCATGGACCACCCAGCAGCCACTGTGCCCACCATGGCAGCAAAGCGATCAGGATGAAAATCAGCTCGCCGGCATACATGTTGCCGAACAGTCGCAGCGACAGCGAAATTGGTTTAGCCAGCAATTCCAGCATCTGGAAGATGAAGTTGACCGGGGCCAGGAAGATAGCAGCAATACCGTGTGCATGGAATGGGGCGGTAAACAGTTCTTTACCCCAGCCGCCGACGCCTTTGGCTTTGATCGAGAAGCCGATAATGCACAGCATCACGCCGATCGACATGCCGAACGTGTGGTTCACGTCAGCGGTCGGGACCACGCGCAGTTTGTAGACACCGAAGAATTCCAGCACTTTCGGCAGGAAGTCCACCGGCAGGAAGTCCATCGCGTTCATCAGCCAGACCCATACGAAGATGGTGATGGCCAGTGGGGCAATCACGTTACTCTTGGCGTGGAACGCCGAGTTCACGGTGTCGTTGACGAGTTCCATGACCCATTCAACGAAGTTTTGCAGCTTGCCTGGTACACCGGCGGTAGCACGGCTGGCGGCGAGCTTGAAAACGCCCAGGAAAATCAAGCCCAGGATCGCGGAAACCCAGAACGTGTCCAGGTTGATCGAACCGTCGGCCGATTGCAGGTGCGACAGGTGGTGCTGAATATACTCTGTGGCGTTAGCCGGGGCCGCGTGGCCCCCGTGTTCAGTGGTCATAGTGTCTTCAGATTTTGTTAATTAAACTGCTAGCAGCGCGAACCAGTATGCGAGGGTCGCCACCGCAAATCCTAGAATCAGCCAAACTGTGCCCGCCGACGAAAACAACACCAGGGCGGCCGCGAACAGAATGGCTGTGATTAAAACTTTTACCATCTCGGCACGAAAATGCGTGCGGAATGCTTGTTTTGCGTCATTAGTTCCGCGCATGACAATAATCGCGTACACCAGACTTCCGATGACCGCGATTGCTCCGCCGATGGCGGCCGACCAGCCGTTCGCATGGCTGCCAAAGAATCCGGTGGCGGCCGAGAAAAAGACGGCGATTGTGAACTGCAGGGCAACTACTTTAAACACGGGCCGGGCAATGGTTTGCGTAAAATCACTCACTTGCCAGGTTCCCAGAGAAAGCGTATACAACTAAAGACACAGGATTATATTAGGAATTTCGCCATGCGGTCAAACGAAGATGCACCGCTTTGGGGGGTTTTGCTGTCGGAACGCGACGGATTTACGGCGGGTTTAGAGGAGTTGCACCAACTTAGCGCGCCATGTGCGCGCTATCAGCAGTGATTTTCATGGCATTTTGTTATCTATTCCGACATTTATCGACGACGTTTTATATAGGTTATGGTTATAACTGGGCGTGATGATGTTTCCTCAGGAGAAAGATAAATTTTGATATAAAGGGCAAGGAAAATCGTCATTCCGATGATTTTGTTGCTTTCTATGCACTTTGATACAAATTTTTACGCTTTCGTGATCCATGAAATTTTCGAATGGGTCTTGAAAAAAGGCCCCTGATGTAAATCATCAGGGGCCTCGTGTTTTTACGGTAGGCGCGGCAAGCAAATTATTTATGCCGGGGCGCCCCGCAACCGCGCCAACACCCCGTCGAGCACATCGAGGTCGGCGAAATCAATCACCACTTGCCCCTTGCCCTTGGCCCCCATCTTGAACACCACCGGGGTCGCCAACGCATCGGACAACTCTTCTTCCAGGCGCAGGATATCGCCGGACTTTTCCCGCAGCGGGCGCGGCTCGGCGGTGCCGGCCGCTTCTTCCAGCGTGCGCTGCACCAGCTTTTCCGTTTCGCGCACCGACAGGCGCTTGGCGATCACCACATTGGCCAGCGTGATTTGCGAAGCGGCATCGACCGCCAGCAAGGCGCGGGCATGGCCCATGTCAATGTCGCCCGCCATCAGCATGGTTTGCACCGGGCCGGCCAAGTTCATCAGGCGCAGCAGGTTCGACACGGCGGAACGCGAACGGCCCACCGCGTTGGCGGCCTGTTCGTGGGTAAAGTCGAATTCATGGATCAGGCGGTTGATGCCGTGCGCCTCCTCCAGCGGATTGAGGTCTTCGCGCTGGATGTTTTCAATCAGCGCCATCGCGGCGGCGGCGCGGTCGTCGACATCGCGCACCAGCACCGGCACGTGGTCGAGGCCCGCCATCTGCGCGGCACGGAAACGGCGCTCGCCGGCAATGATTTCATATTTCATCATGCCGCCACTTTTGCCGACCGGGCGCACCAGGATCGGTTGCATGATGCCCTGGGTCTTGATGGAGGCGGCCAGTTCCGTCAGGCCGGTTTCATCCATGCGGGTGCGCGGCTGGTATTTGCCCGCCTGCATGACACTGACCGGCATGTCCTGCGTGGTGTGGCCGTTCGGTGCGCCAGGATGGGAGGCCGGGTTGGCGGGATCGAGGTCGCCGCCCAGCAGCGCGTCCAGGCCGCGGCCCAGACCTTTGAGTTTCTTGGTTGCCATGTTGATTCGTCCTTACATCTTCTTGATGCGCTTGATCATTTCCGCGCCGAAAGCGATATACGCTTGCGCGCCCTTGGAGCTCGGGTCAAACGTCACACCCGGAATGCCATAAGACGGCGCTTCGGCCAGGCGCACATTGCGCGGGATGATGGTCTTGAACACTTTGTCGCCGAAATGCTGTTCCAGCTGGGCCGACACCTGCTGCGACAACGTCATGCGCGGATCGAACATCACCCGCAGCAAGCCGATGATCGTCAGATCCGGGTTCAGGTTGGCATGCACCTTCTTAATAGTGTTGACCAGATCCGACAAACCTTCCAGCGCGTAGTACTCGCACTGCATCGGAATGATGACGCCGTTGGCGGCGCACAAGCCGTTCAGGGTCAGCAGCGACAGCGCCGGCGGGCAATCGATCAGCACGAAGTCGTACTGTTGATCGACCGCGGCCAGTGCGTCCTTCAGGCGGCGCTCGCGGTTGTCCAGTTCCACCATTTCCACTTCGGCGCCGGCCAGTTCACGGTTCGACGGCAACACATCAAAGCGGCCCGATTCCGAACGCAGGCGCGCCGTGGCCACATCGGCCGTGCCCAGCATGACTTCATAGGTGGACGCGGCCAGGCCAGCCTTATTGATGCCGGCGCCCATGGTGGCATTGCCCTGCGGGTCCAGGTCCACCAGCAGCACGCGCTGCTTGAGTTTGGCCAGTCCCGCGGCGAGGTTGACTGTGGTGGTGGTTTTACCCACGCCGCCCTTCTGGTTTGCTACACAAAAAATTTTGGCCATGAATCTTCTTGTTATGTCTTAAATTGAATAAACGATTTATATCGAATAAATGGTTTATAGTGTTTATTCGGTTTATACGATATAAACTTTTTATACCATTTATACCGTTAGTGCCGAAAAAATGGTTTACGCTTTTTTGATGTAAACCAGGTGGCGCTCCGCATCCAGCCCCGGCACTTTCAGGGGCTGTAAATCCGTCGCTTGCCACGGGGCCGGCAACCGTTCCCGTTCGTCCTGCGGCGCCGTGCCTTTCAGCGCAATGTACTGACCACCCTCGGCCAGCAAATGCCCCGACCAGTTGACGAAGTCGGACAGGTCGGCAAAAGCGCGCGACGTGATCACGTCGAACAATTGCGCCACCGCCAGCTCCTGCACCTTCATCGTATACACCGTCACATTGGCCAGGCCCAGTTGCGCCTTGACCTGGGTCAGGAAAGCGGTCTTCTTGTGCACGGTGTCAATCATCGACACCTGCATGTCGGGTCGCGCAATGGCCAGCACGATCCCCGGCAAGCCCCCGCCCGCCCCCACGTCCAGCACATTCTTCGCGCCGGCAAATGCGGGCACGGCGGCCAGTGAATCGAGCAAATGCAACGTCATCATTTGCATCGGATCACGCACCGACGTCAGGTTGTAGACACTATTCCACTTGTTGAGCAGCGCCAGATAGTCCAGCAACTGCTCATGCTGGGCGTCCGACAAGGCCAGTTGTAGTTGGTTGACGCCGTTTTTCAACACTGCAGCCAGTGCTGCCCGGTCAAAGAACCTCATTGCGCGGCTCCTTCCTGCTCGGTGCTTTTCGCGCTGAACGCGCCGTAGCCGGCTTTTTTCAGGTGCACCAGCAACAGCGAAATCGCGGCCGGCGTGACGCCGGAGATGCGCGAGGCCTGGCCCAGGGTTTCCGGCAGGTTTTTGGTGAGTTTCTGGCGCACTTCCATCGATAGGGCAGTGATCGCCATATAGTCGACGCCGTCCGGCAATTTCAGATTTTCATAATGTTCGTGGCGCTCGACTTCCTTGCTCTGGCGCTCGATGTAGCCCGAGTATTTCAAGGTGATTTCCACTTGCTCGCGCACGGCGGGGTCTTCCACACCAGGGCCGCCCAGCGCCTGTCCCTCCAGCCCTTCCAAGGTCATCAATTTGTCGTACACCACGCCCGGACGGCGCAGCAAATCCGCCAGGTTGTACTCGCGCTCGATGGCCTGGCCGATCACGCGTTCCGACTCGGCGGCCGCCAGGATGCGTGGATTGACCCACGTGGAACGCAGCCGTTCCAGTTCCAGCGCCACCGCTTCGCGCTTGCGTTCAAACGCTTCCCATTGGGCGTCGCCCACACAGCCGAGCTGGCGGCCGATTTCCGTCAAGCGCATGTCGGCATTGTCTTCGCGCAAGCTCAAGCGGTATTCGGCACGGCTGGTGAACATACGATACGGCTCCATCACGCCCTGCGTGACGAGGTCATCGACCATCACGCCCAGGTACGCTTCCGAGCGCGCCGGGGTCCAGGCGTCGCGGCCCTGGGTCTGCAAGGCGGCGTTGATACCGGCCAACATGCCCTGTGCGGCGGCTTCTTCGTAGCCGGTGGTGCCGTTGATCTGGCCGGCAAAGTACAGGCCGCCAATGGCCTTGGTTTCGAGCGAGGCTTTCAAGCCGCGCGGATCAAAATAGTCGTATTCAATGGCATAGCCGGGACGCAAGATATGGGCGTTTTCCAGGCCTTTCATCGAGCGCACCAGGTTGATTTGCACGTCGAACGGCAAGCTGGTGGAGATGCCATTTGGATAGAATTCGTTGGTGGTCAAGCCTTCCGGTTCCAGGAAAATCTGGTGCGATTCCTTGCTGGAAAAGCGGTGGATCTTGTCTTCGATCGACGGGCAATAACGCGGACCGACACCTTCAATGACGCCGGTGTACATCGGGCTGCGGTCCAGGCCACCACGAATGATGTCATGCGTCTGCGCATTGGTATGGGTGACCCAGCACGGCAGTTGTTGTGGGTGCATGGCGGTGTTGCCCATGAACGAAAACACCGGTACCGGATCGAGGTCGCCCGGCTGTTCCGTCATGGCGGAAAAGTCGATGCTGCGGCCGTCGATGCGGGGCGGCGTGCCGGTTTTCAGGCGGCCTTGCGGCAGCTTCAGTTCTTTCAGGCGGGCCGACAGCGAGATGGCGGGCGGGTCGCCGGCGCGGCCGGCCGAATAGTTTTGCAGGCCGACGTGGATCTTGCCATCCAGGAAAGTACCAGCCGTTAACACCACCGCCGGGGCCAGGAATTTCAAGCCGATCTGCGTCACGGCGCCGACCACGCGGTCGCCTTCGACCATCAAATCGTCCACCGCCTGCTGGAACAGCCACAGGTTGGGCTGGTTTTCCAGGCGCGAACGTATTGCCTGTTTGTAAAGTATGCGGTCGGCCTGGGCGCGCGTGGCGCGGACTGCCGGGCCTTTGGACGAGTTCAAAATACGGAACTGGATGCCGGACTCGTCGGTGGCAATTGCCATCGCACCACCCATGGCGTCGACTTCTTTGACCAGGTGGCCCTTGCCGATCCCGCCAATGGACGGGTTGCAGGACATCTGGCCGAGGGTTTCGATGTTATGCGTCAGCAGCAGCGTTTTCTGGCCCATACGGGCCGCAGCCAGCGCCGCTTCGGTGCCGGCATGGCCGCCACCCACGACGATTACGTCGAATTCAGTTGGAAATAGCATATTGGGGAATGTGAGAAAAGCGAAGGATTGAACCGAGATTATAGAGCGTTTTATCGGCTGCGAATTTTTTAGGCACGCAGATTGGATGAAATGTTCCACGTGGAACAGTGGTTTTCATCGGGGTTGGGTTCCACGTGAAACATCTTGGCGGCGGTTGCGATGTTCCACGTGGAACAATCCGGGCACAAAAAAAGGGCGCCGCAGCGCCCCCTCTTTCCTTCAGATTGTTTCACGTGGAACCAATCACCAGCGCAGCCACGCATCGTAAGTCGTCTTCACGATCAACACCGACACCACCACCAGGAACAGGCGGCGCACGAAGCCACTGCCATGTTTCAGTGCCAGCTTGGTGCCAATCAGCGATCCCGCCACATTGCACACCGCCATCATTAAACCCAGTTGCCAGATCAAATGGCCACTCCAGCCGAACCAAGCCAGCGCGGCGATATTGCACGCCACATTGACGACCTTGGCCACCGCCGACGCCGACAGGAAGTCAAAGCCAAAGAAGCGCACAAACAGGAACACCAGGAAGCTGCCAGTACCGGGGCCGAAGAACCCGTCATAAAAACCAATCAGCGACCCAATGCCGATGGCCCACACCTTTTCCTGCGTCCCCGCAAACAGCGGCGCATGCACACTGCCCAGGTCCTTGCGCATGAAGGTGTAAATGGCCACCGCGATCAGCACCAGCGGCAACAAGGTGCGCATAAAGTCGGGCGGGATCTTGGTCACGGTGTAGGCGCCAACGAAGGCAAACACCAGCGCCGCCATCGATGCCGGCGCGGCCGTCGACCAGGCGATGCGCACCCGGCGCGCGTAATTCACGGCGGCCGCCGCGGTGCCGAACACCGAGGCCAGTTTATTGGTGCCCAACAAAGTCGCCGGCGCGGTGGTGCTAAAGACGGAAAAAATCGCGGGAATCTGAATCAAGCCCCCGCCCCCCACCACCGCATCTACCAGTCCGGCGGCAAATGCGGCAATACCCAGCGTCAAATAATCAACCATGCAACTGCCGCCGATATGCGGCCTCCGTATAAGCAAAGGCAACATTGTACGGAAACCGGATGCCGCGCGCTTCCGCAGCAACACGCAGTCCGAGCGGCGTCAGGCGGGCATCGCTGCGGACACGCCAGCGCAGACCCCGCTCGGGGGCGAGGCCCCTGCCCCTGCCACGTCGCAGCGTTGCACGCCGCCAGCGGGCGGTGTACTCTGGAATGCCCGACACCTTCCGGAATCCAGTATGCATGACTTCGCCTTCAGCACTGTCGCCCACATCGTCTCTGAATTGGGCGCGGCCCGTACACTGGGGGCGCATGTGCGCAGCCGCTTTCCATCGGCGACGCGCGCCTTCGTAGTAACCGATCCCGGTTTCCTGCGGACCGGGTTGGTGCAGGCGCCGGTCGCCAGCCTGAAAGCGGCCGGGTTCCACGTGAAAATCCATGCCGAAGTAGTGGCCGATCCGCCGGAAATCATCGTGCTGGCCGCCGTGGTCGCCGCGCGGGAATTTGAGGCCGACCTCGTCATCGGCTTTGGCGGCGGCAGTTCAATGGACGTGGCGAAATTGATCGCCGTGCTGGCGCCGGACACCGCGCAGCCGCTGCCCGCGATCTACGGCATCGGCAATGTGCGGGGTGAACGCTTGCCGCTGGTGCAAGTGCCAACCACGGCCGGCACCGGGTCGGAAGTCACCAATATTGCCATCGTCACCACGGGCGAGACCACCAAGATGGGCGTGGTGGCGCCACAGTTGTATGCCGACCTGGCGTTGCTCGATGCGGAACTGACCATGGGCTTACCACCGGCGGTCACCGCCGCCACCGGCATCGATGCCATGGTGCATGCGATCGAAGCCTATACCAGCCGCCATAAAAAAAACCCGCTGTCGGACATGCTGGCGCGCCAGGCATTGACCTTGCTGTCGGCCAATTTGCTGCGCGTCTGTGAATCCGGTGGCGACCTGGCGGCGCGCCAGGCCATGTTGTTGGGTGCCATGCTGGCGGGTCAGGCCTTTGCCAACGCGCCGGTGGCGGCGGTGCACGCGCTGGCGTACCCGATCGGCGGCATCTTCCACGTGCCGCATGGCTTGTCGAATTCACTGGTGCTGCCCCACGTGCTGCGCTTCAATGCGCCGGCAGCCAGTGCGCTATACGCGGAACTGGCCGGGATTGTCGTGCCGCAGGCCAGCGGCAGCGTGGAAGCCCGCGCCGAAGCGCTGGCAGTGGCCATGCAGCAGATGGCCGCCGCCACCGGCATCGAACGCACGTTGCAGCAGGTCGGCATCACCGAAGCCGACCTCGACCGCCTGGCGGACGACGCCATGCTGCAAACCCGCTTACTGGGCAACAACCCACGCGAGGTGACACGGGACGATGCCCGCGCCATCTACGCCGCAGCCCTTTAATGGGGCCGCAGCGGTGTGAGCACCAAGTCCCGCCCTTCCCCGCCGACCGCGCGAACACAGCCGCCCCGGTCGATTGGAATGACACAGGTGCCAGGCACTGTATTGTCGAGTAGCTGGCGGTATGCCTCCGGGAGACCCGCACAGGAGCCTGGCATCGTCACGTCGAGTAAGCAGCCGCTCAGTTCGGCACGTCGACCACCGTGCCGGACACATTGATTACCCACAGGTGCCAGGCACTGTATTGTCGATTCACTGGCGAACTTCCCAGGGATACCCGCAAGGACCTGGCACCGTCATGTCGAGTAAGTAGCCGCTCAGTTCGGCACGTCGACCACCGTGCCGGACACGTTGATCGCATTGCCGCCCGGACTGGTCACCATCGGCGGCAAGTTCGCCGCCGTGATCGGCACCAGGTTGCTGGCGCGCGTGGTGGTGCGGATCACTTGCGATGGCGGCAGCGGCGATGTGGTGCTATTCCTGGCGTTGGCGTACACGGCATCGAGCGCTCGGAACAGGTACACGTGCAGCGGCACGATCAAGGTCGGCAGCGCATTGCTGAACGAATCGAAGTGGTTGGCGTTGGTGACTTCGATATAGCGCAATTTGCTGGCACTGCCCTCCGCCACCGCATTCAAGCCCAGGTAAGCGCGCGAGGCGTGGTTGACGGGAATCAGCGCATCGCTGCGACCGGACACGATCAGCGCCGGCTTGCCCTTCAAATTCCCAGTCGCCTGCACTTCCGCCACACCAGCCCGCACCCGTTCGCTTTGCGCCGCCAACAGCGCACTGAGCGCGCCACCGGTGACGGGATCACTGCCGGTCGCCAAGGCGCGCAGGCACAGGAAACCATCGAGTGACTGGTCCGCCACGCCGGTCGATGCGGAAATGCCGAACGCGTACTGGCGCGCGCCATTGGCGCCGTCTTCATACACGACGTTGCCAACGATGCCGTTTTGCGTGGCGAAGCTGGCGGCCTTTTGTTCGGCCGTCAATGGCGCCACCACACCGGTCGCGGCATCGGTTGGGGCAAAGCTGAAGCCGCACACTTTATCGATCACGGAAAATTTTCCGTATGCATAGGCATAGGTCACCGCCACCAGGATATTGGTGCCCGCATGCAAGCCCTGCAGCGGATCCGTATCGGCGGTCCAGCCATAGGCTTTCAGCTTGGCCAGCGCATTGGCTTGCTGCTCCACGGCATTGGCGCCCGTCAACAGTCCTTTCGCCACCAGCGACGTGCAGCGTCCCACGCTGGCCGCGCCGCCCGCCGCGCACGGCTGGTACAACGCGGCATAGGTCGCATAGTCAAACAGCGCCTTGCCCTGTGCCGTCACGGCGGCGCCGCCTTGACGTACCGTGTAGCCGCTCGCCGTCTTCGGCTGGATTTGCGGCTCGGTGGCGGCCACGGCGCTGATCAAGCCTTTGCTATCCTGCTCGGCCGCCAGCAGCGCCGAACCGGCGCCATTGGAAATGCTGGACGCGATCGCCACCGTGTTTTTCGGCGTGAAGCGCACCAGGTGGCGCTTGCCATCGGCCGCCAGGGTGCCGAAGCGTTCATTGAGCACGTAGTACGCAAACTCGACCGCCTGCAAGGTCACCTTGCCCCAATCCTTTTCCGGGTTCAGTTGCGAGTGCGCATGCTTGAACGCGATGCGGCCCGGGTAGGCGGTGTGGTAGCTGGCGCGCTCCGCATCGGTCAGCACCGGGGCGAAGATGGCGTTCTTGGCAGCCGCCGTGCGCGTCGCGCGCGCGCCATTTTGCAGGTTCACGCTGTCATCATCAAACGTGTACAGGCCGGTGCCGCTGCCCTTGTCGGCATAGGCCACCGCGCACTTGTTTTTCAAGCCCCACTCCCCTGCGCTGCCGATCGCGCCATAAATACCGCGCGAGCCGCTCGAGGTGCCCGTGACGATGCACGGATTGGCCGGATCGAACGTGGCGGGCACCTGCACCATCAAGGTCACGTTCATGCGCCCCGTGCCATCGTCCGCATAGGCGATGTATTCATTGCCCGCCACCAGCCCTTCACTGGCAGTGGCCGCGCCGGCCGCATTCACGTTCGGACCATACAAGGTGCCGTAGCCGCTGTTGGCGGCAATATCGAGCACCGCGCGGTAATTGGCGAAGATCGCGTTGCGGCGCAATTCCTTCGCGCTCGGGTTGCGCGGGTCGGCATAGGCCGGCGCGGTCGCGGCGGCCAAGCCGGTCTTGCCCAGGCCCGCCGTCAGCAGGTCGTCGCTCTGGCCGTCATAGCTGGTGACGCTGATGGCGCCCAGGTATGACGGCGCCAGGTTGATGTCTTCCGGCAGATCGCCAGGGTCGCCGCAACCGGCCAGCACGCCGCACGCGGCCAGGCTCGATGCCAGCGCCGTCATTTTAAAAATCTGTTTCATTTATTCTCCTCGATTGTCACTCAGTTACTATTCAATAGCCGAAAAAAACGCCGGACTAGGCCGGCGTATTCTGGTGTGAATCAGGCGGGCTTTCTTCGTCCCAGCCGATCCATCACCTCCCCCACAATCCCTTTGCGGAACAGCAGCACGCACAGCACGAAAATCAGTCCGGTCACCATGCTGACGGCTTCCCCCAATGTGTTGAACCACGCGATCCCCGTGATGTTGCCGAGGAAGCTGCCGATATCGCCCAATTTGTTTTCCAACATGATGATCAGCATCGATCCCAGGATCGGTCCGGCCAAGGTGCCCATGCCGCCCACCAGCGTCATCAGGATCACCAGGCCGGACATGGCCCAGTGCACATCGGTCAGGGTTTCAAACCCCAGCACCACGGTCTTGGTGGCGCCCGCCAGTCCGGCCAGCGCGGCCGACAACACAAACGCCATCAGCTTGTAGCGGTCGACGTCATAGCCGAGCGAAATCGCGCGCGGTTCGTTTTCCTTGATCGCTTTCAATACCTGGCCAAACGGCGAATGCACAGTGCGCACGATCAGCGCAAAGCCCGCCACAAAAATCGCCAGCACCACATAGTACAAGGTCAAGTCGTGCGACAAGTCCACCACCCCCAGCAGTGTTCCACGTGGAACACTCTGCAAGCCATCTTCGCCGCCGGTGAAGTGGGCCCGCAACGCGCCGAAGTACACCAGCTGCGCCAGCGCCAGCGTGATCATGGAAAAGTAAATGCCCTGGCGCCGGATCGCCAGCGATCCCATCACCAGGCCGATCAATGCCGCCCCCAGCACACCGGCCAGCAAGCCCAGCTCGAACGGTAACTGCATTTCCTTCAGCGCGTAGCCCGCCACGTAACCGGCGCCGCCGAAGAAGGCGGCGTGGCCAAACGACAGCAGCCCGGTAAAGCCGATCAGCAAATTGAAGGCGCAGGCGAACAGGGCAAAGCACAGCAGCTTCATCAGGAACACCGGGTAGCCATAAAACGGCGCCACCAGTGCCATCGCCAGCGCGATGCCATAGCCGATTTTCTTGTTCATCGGAATCCCTTATTTTTCTTTACCGAACAGGCCGGCAGGACGCAGCAACAGCACCACCACCATCACCAGGAATACGACGGTGGACGAAAATTCCGGATAAAACACGCGCGTCAATCCTTCGATCACGCCCAGGCCCAGCCCGGTCAGGATCGAGCCCATGATGGAACCCATGCCGCCAATCACCACCACGGCAAACACGACAATGATGAGGTTCGATCCCATCAGCGGCGTCACCTGGATGATGGGCGCCGCCAGCACGCCGGCAAAGCCGGCCAGCGCCACACCGAAGCCATAAGTCAGGGTTACCATCAGCGGCACGTTGACACCGAACGCTTCCACCAGTTTCGGGTTTTCCGTGCCGGCCCGCAGGTACGCGCCGAGCTTGGTTTTTTCAATCACGAACCAGGTCGCCAGGCACACCGTCAGCGACGCCACCACCACCCACGCGCGGTAATTCGGCAAGACCATGAAGCCCAGGTCGGTGGCGCCCTGCAGCGCCGCCGGGGTTTCAAACGGTTGGCCGGACACGCCATAGAACGAGCGGAACAGTCCTTCCAGCAGCAAGGTGATGCCGAACGTCAGCAGCAGGCCATATAAGTGGTCCAGCTTGTAGAGCCAGCGCAACATGGTTTTTTCAATGATGATGCCGAACACGCCGACCAGCAGCGGCGCCAGCACCAGCATGACCCAGTAATTCAGATCGAAGTACGTCATCCCCATCCAGGCCAGGAAAGCGCCCATCATGTACAGGGCGCCATGGGAGAAGTTGATCACGTTGAGCAAGCCAAAGATCACCGCCAGGCCCAGTGACAGCATGGCGTAAAACGAGCCGTTGACGAGGCCGATCAACAGTTGGCTCAGCAAGGCGGAAAAGGGAATGCCGAATAGGTCCATAACAATCCAGACTGATGAGAGGAACACCGCGCCGATGCGAGCGCATCGGCGCTTGCTGACGCCTTACCTTACTTCCACAGCTTGCACTGCGTTTCGGCCTTGGTCAGGTAGGCCTGGTCGCCGGGAATCGTGGCCACCAGCTTGTAGTAATCCCACGGGTATTTCGATTCCGACTGCTTTTTGACTTCCATCAAATACATGTCGTGCACCATGCGGCCATCGGCGCGGATCACGCCGTTCTTGGCGAACATGTCGTTGATCGGGGTTTTCTTCAGTTGCGCCATGACCTTGTCGGCGTCATCCGAGCCGACCGCCTTGACCGCTTTCAGGTAATTGGCGGTGGCCGAGTAATCGCCCGCCTGCAGCATCGACGGTTCCTTTTTCATCTTTTCAAAGTAGCGCTTCGACCAGGCGCGGGTCTCGGCATTCGCATCCCAGTACCAGCCATCGGTCAAGTACATGCCGGCTGTGGTGTTCAAGCCCAGCGAATGGATGTCGTTGATGAAGATCAGCAAGCCGGCCAGCTTCATTTTTTTCGCGATGCCAAATTCGTTGGCGGCCTTGATCGAATTGATGGCGTCGCCACCGGCATTGGCCAGGCCCAGGATTTGCGCACCCGACGCTTGCGCCTGCAGCAGGAACGACGAAAAGTCCGAGGCCGCCAGCGGATGCTTGACGCTGCCCATGACCTTGCCACCGGCGGCCTTGACGACGTCGGCCGTGTCTTTTTCCAGCGACTGGCCAAACGCATAGTCGGCCGTCAGGAAGTACCAGTTCTTGCCGCCCTGCTTGGCAATCGCACCGCCGGTGCCGCGCGCCAGCGCCACCGTGTCATACGCATAGTGCACGGTGTACGGCGAGCATTCTTCATTGGTCAGGCGGTTGGTGCCGGCGCCGATCGCGATAAAGACTTTTTTCTTTTCCGCCGCGACTTTCGCCATCGCCAGGTTGGCGCCGGAATTGGTGCCGCCGATCAGCAAGTCGACGCCCTGCTGGTCAAACCATTCGCGCGCTTTGGAGGCCGCGATGTCCGCCTTGTTCTGGTGGTCGGCGGAAATGAATTCGACTTTCTTGCCGGCGATAACCACCCCGGCGTCGGCAATCGCCATCTTGATGGCTTCCGCGCCACCCAAGCCGTCAATGTCCGAATACAGGCCGGACATGTCCGTGATGAAACCGATCTTGATGCTGTCCCCGGAGACCTGGGCGTGAGCGGACGACAGGGCGCAGAGCGCGGCGGCAGCGGCGATAGTCTTGAATTTCATGTTGTCTCCTGTTGTTGGTTGAATACCGAGAAAACTAAACACCGAGCAGCTCGGTCAACACCGGCATCTTGGCGCTCAACTCCGATGCAGCGAAGGTCTCGACAATCTGACCATGCTCCATCACATAAAACCGGTCCGCCAGCGGCGCGGCGAAGCGGAAATTCTGTTCCACCATGACGATGGTGTAGCCCTTGGCTTTCAGCGTCGTGATCATGCGCGCCAGGCCCTGCACGATGACGGGCGCCAGGCCTTCGGAAATTTCATCGAGCAGCAATAATTTGGCGCCGGTGCGCAGGATGCGCGCCACCGCCAGCATTTGCTGTTCGCCGCCGGACAGGCGCGTGCCCTGGCTGTTGCGGCGTTCCTCCAGGTTCGGAAACATCTGGTAAATCTCGGCCACCGTCATGCCGGGGCCACCCGCCAGTTGCGGCGGCAACATCAGGTTTTCCTCGGCCGACAACGATGAAAAAATGCCCCGCTCTTCCGGGCAATAGCCAATACCGAGGTGGGCAATCTTGTGGGTCGCCATACCGATGGCTTCCACACCGTTGACCTTGATCGAGCCCTTGCGGGCGCCGGTCAGCCCCATGATCGCGCGCAAGGTGGTGGTGCGCCCCGCGCCGTTGCGGCCCAGTAAGGTCACGACTTCGCCCGGCTGCACCGAGATATTCACATCGTGCAGGATGTGCGATTCGCCATACCATGCCTGTAAGGCGGAAATGTCGAGTGCCGGTGTCGTCATCAATGCGCTCCCGCCAGTTCCGCCGCGTCGCTGCCCATGTACGCTTCCATCACCTGCGGATTGGCGGACACTTCCGCATAGCTGCCCTCGGCCAGCATGGCGCCGCGCTGTAGCACGGAAATCTTGTCGCAAATCCCCGACACCACTTTCATATTGTGTTCCACCATCAAAATCGTGCGACCGGACGAGACCTTCTTAATCAGCGCCGTGACACGGTGCACATCTTCATGCCCCATGCCCTGGGTGGGTTCATCGAGCAACATCAATTCCGGTTCCATGGCCAGCGTGGTGGCGATTTCCAGCGCGCGTTTGCGGCCATACGGCAGGTCGGCCGTAATGGTGTCGGCAAAGCTGGTCAAGTCCACTTCGGCCAGCAAGGCCATTGCCCGGTCATTGAGCTGGTCGAGCGAGCGTTCGCTTTTCCAGAAATGGAAGCTGGTGCCGAGCTGGCGCTGCAAGCCGATGCGCACGTTTTGCAGCACCGTTAAATGGGGAAAGACGGCGGAAATCTGAAACGAACGGATGATGCCCATGCGGGCAATGCTGGCCGGCTTGGCGGCGGTAATGTCTTTGCCGTTGAACAGGATCTGGCCGGAGGTGGGCACCAGGAACTTGGTCAGCAAATTAAAACAGGTGGTTTTACCAGCCCCGTTGGGGCCGATCAGTGCGTGGATATGGCCGCGCTGCACGCGCAAATTCACGTCGTTGACGGCGGTGAATCCCTTGAATTCCTTGGTCAAATTTCTTGTTTCCAAGATGTAGTTGGACATCGCGTCTCCCGGTTATTCTTGTAAAACCGATAAATTGTGCTCCGATAATACACAGCTTGGAAACCTTGAACAATACAGTATTATTAGCGCCAAATTTGCACGTTTGACCATAGTGGGTGCAGCAAAATTTCCACAGCCAACGCCTGTTTTGTGCGGGATCAGGAGGTACTCAGTTTCTATCGGATTGGATCAGTTGCGCGGCTTTTTCCGCGATCATGACGGTCGGCGAATTGGTATTGCCGGATGTGATGCTCGGCATCACCGACGCATCGACCACCCGTAGTCCCGTGACGCCGCGCACCCGCAACTGGCTGTCCACCACCGCCAGCGCATCGTCGGCCCGCCCCATGCGGCAAGTGCCGACCGGATGGAAAATCGTGGTGCCGATCGCGCTGGCCGCCCGCGCCAGGTCGCTGTCTGTCTGGTAGGACGGACCGGGACGGAATTCTTGCGGCTGGTAGCGCGCCAGCGCTGGCGCCTGCACGATGCGGCGCGTCAGACCGATGGCGTCGATGGCCACTTGCCGGTCTTCCGGCGTGGCCAGGTACATCGGCGCGATGGCCGGCGCCGCGTACGGATCGGCCGACGCCAGCCGGACATGGCCGCGCGAGGTGGGCCGCAGATTGCACACGCTGGCGGTAAACGCGGGAAACCCGTGCAGCGGTTCGCCGAACTTGTCGAGCGACAGCGGTTGCACGTGGTATTGCAGATTCGGCGTGGCCAGCTCCGGCCGCGAACGGGCAAACGCGCCCAACTGCGATGGCGCCATCGACATCGGTCCGCTGCGGTTGAACACATATTCAAGGCCGATCTTGACCTTGCCGAACCAGTTGGCCGCCAGCGTATTCAAGGTGGTGGCGCCGTGGATTTTAAAGATCATGCGCAGCTGTAAATGATCTTGTAAGTTAGCGCCCACTCCAGATAAATCCAACACGGGTGTGATGCCCAGCGGGGCCAGCACGTCGGCCGGGCCGATGCCGGACAATTGCAGCAGTTGCGGCGAGCCGATGGCGCCCGCCGTGGAAATGGTGTCACGCGTGGCACGCGCCTGCCAGCGCGTGCCGCCGCCGGTGAAAATCACGCCACGGCACGCTAATCCGCCGGGTGTGTGGACAAGATCGAACTTTTCCACATGGCAGCCCGTCATCACCGTCAGGTTACCGCGCTGCATCGCTGTCTTGAGAAACGCCCGCGCGGTATTCCAGCGCAGCCCCTTCTTTTGGTTAACTTCGAAGTAGGCGCAGCCAAAGTTGTCCCCCCGGTTGAAGTCATCCACTGTCGGAATGCCGGTTTCGGCGGCGGCCTCGCGAAACGCATCGAGAATCGGCCAGGACAGGCGCTGCTGTTCCACCCGCCACTCGCCGCCGGCGCCATGAAATGGACTGGCGCCGCCGTGGTGATCTTCGCTCTGGCGGAACAACGGCAACACGGCATCCCAGCGCCAGCCGGGATCGCCGCACGCCTCGGCCCAGCGGTCGTAATCGCCGGCCTGGCCACGCATATAAATCATGCCGTTGATGGAGGAACAGCCGCCCAATACCTTGCCGCGCGGATAAATCAGGCTGCGGCCATCGAGGCCGGGCTCCGATTCCGTGCGGTAAAGCCAGTCGGTGCGGGGATTATTAATGCAATGCAGGTAACCGACCGGAATGTGGATCCATAAATAATCATCCTTGCCGCCCGCCTCGATCAGCAGGACGGACACGTTTTTATCGCGCGTGAGACGGTTGGCCAGCACGCAGCCGGCGGTACCGGCACCAATAATGATGTAGTCGAACTCGCCAGCTGATTCCAAACCGCCCCTCCTTATCGCGACAGGGATTGCTGCATTTCCTGCACCAGCGTGCGCACCAGTTGCGCCGCCGGCATGGCGCGCGCGCGCCGCACTTCCGCACCGCACCACAGCGACATCCATTCGGTATCGCCGCGCTTGGCCGCTTCGGCCCGGATGCTGCCGGTCAAGGCGTTTTGCACCGGGTAGGCCGGCACCTGCTCTTCCACTGCCGCCATCACTTGCATGAAACGGTTATCGAGTCCGCGCGCATAACGGCCGGAAAACGCCCGGGTCTGACGGGTCGGCTGGTCACCGGCCTGCAACAACCGCTGTTTATAGGCGGGATGAATCGCCGATTCGTCGGTGACCAGGAAGGCGGTGCCCATTTGCACCGCTTGCGCCCCGTGATCAAGGGCACGCCGGATATCGGCGCCATCCATGATGCCGCCGGCCGCCACCACGGGAATCGCGACTGCCGCCGCCACCGCCGGTAACAATTCAAAAGTCGTCAGGCGCGCTTCTTTTTGCGGTCCGATAAACGTGCCGCGGTGTCCGCCCGCTTCGATGCCGGACGCAATCACGCCATCGGCGCCGGCCGCCTGCCAGGCCAGCGCTTCATCGACCGTCGTCACAGTGCCGAGCACGGCAATGCCAGCCGCCTGCAAGCGTTGCACTTGTTCTTGATGTAATTGATTGAAGGTGAAACTGGCCACGGCCGGCCGCAGCGCGAGCAGCGCGTCAAATTGCGCGGAGAAATCTTCACACCACTTGGCCGGCCGCGGCAGGCGATCCCAGCCCAGCGCATCGAGCACCGGCCGCAGCAAGGTTTCAGCCACCGCCACCTCTTCCGGCGTCGGCGATGGCGTGTTTTGGACAAAGAAATTCAAGCAAAACGGCCGATTGCTGCGTTCGCGGATGGCGGCCACCTGGCTGCGCAAGGTGTCGGGCGACAACAAGGAAGCAGCCAGCGAGCCCAGCGCGCCCGCGTTCGAAACCGCCGCCACCTGCTCCGGCGTGTTGGCGCCGCCAGCGGTCGGGCCCTGGATAATCGGATGGTCAAACAGCGAAAGCCACGTCATCTTTTCCCCCTTTACGCCTGTGGATAACCCGATGTATATCCACAGGCATGAAATGTGAGTAAACCGCGATGTGATCCCGGCCCCGATTTTTGTCCCAAAGTCATCCTGTTTACATACAGGGTTTACGCAGGTGCTTGTACAGCTTGTAAACAGCTGATTTTTTTCCAGTAAACCGGCTTATCCACAGAAAACAGGGTGTGTTAACTAATACTACTATTGTGTAAACATCTTATTAAAGTAAAGCAAGGGCATCTTACGCGTCACTGACGGAAAAACCCCACACGCCATCGAAGAAAAGCAGCGACACCGATGAAACTGATTCTCGGCGGCATGTACTTCTTCTATACTGAACTGGCAACCATCCTCCCCAGACCCCGCCGGAGTTGCCTTGGCCAACCTGCGCAAACGAACGGAATTCCGCTCGAACGCCTATCTGCGTTTCCGCCGCCGCTTGTTAGCGGGTTTGTGTCTGATGGCGTTACTGGCCACCGCCCTGGTCGGCTGGCAAATCCGCTCCTCGGCACTGGAACGACAGGCCGGTCTGGAACGGCAGACCCAGCATTTCGCACGTGGCATGGAAGCCCATGTCAACTATGCGATCCAGTTTGTCGATCTGACACTGATCGGTTTTGCCAATACCATCAAGGTGTTACCTGCTGAACACACCCGATCGGAAGCGGCCATGCGTGCGCTGCTGACTTCGCCAAGTGACGCGTTCAATCATGATTTCTGGATCACGTTTATCAATGTCAACGGCAAGGCGGTCGCCAGCACCAGTCGCTTTCCCTTGTCCGGTACTGATTATTCCGACCGCGATTACTTTGTTGAACTGAAAAACGGCACAACCCGGGGCTTGTTTGTCAGCGGCCCGATGAGCGGGCGGGTCTCCAAGCAACGGGTTTTTATCCTGGCGCGCCGGGTCGAAGGGCCGGACGGACGTTTTATGGGGGTGATCATCGCGCCGCTCGATGCAACCCGGTTTGCCCAGGTGTTTGACAATGCGCGGATTGCCCAGGATGTCACCATTGCACTGATCCACCGCAATGGCCGGGTGATTGCCCGTGCGCCGAATTTCGACAGCGCGTTCAACACGGATTTGTCGGACACGATCTTGTTTCGCAGCCTGGCGCAAAACCCGGTCGGCTCGTACCAGGTGCTGAGCAAAATCGATCAATTGCCACGCATTTTCAGCTACCGCGCGATGGATAACTTGCCGCTGATCGTGGCGGTCGGCAGTTCCGACCTGGCCATGTTGTGGTTTTCCGGTCCGGCATTCGTGGTTGGCACATCCGGGCTGGCGCTGTTGCTGGTGTTGATGATGTTGTCCGGGCATTTCGCCCTGAAATCCTATGCCCGGCTGGAAGACCGGGAGGCACGCTATCGCCTGCTGTATGCGTCGAGCCGCGAGATGGAAGAAAAACTCGCGGCCAGTGAAGCCCGACTGCGGCTAATCGCCGATAACTTGCCGGCGCTGGTGACCTATGTCGATGGGAACCAGCGCTACACCTTCACCAACCGGCGCTTTGAAGAAGTGTTCAACCTGCCGCCTGGCGGCGCGCTGGGCAAAACCGTGCAAGCCATTATCGGAAAGCAGGCCCATGCGCTGTCGGCGCGCTACCTGCAGCGGGCATTGTTGGGGGAATTGGTGCAGTTCGAGCGGCCGCTGCAAACCCCCAACGGGGTGCGCTGGGACGCCATCACGTATGTGCCGGATTTTGGGCCCGATCAGCAGGTGCGCGGCTTGTTTGTGATGGCGGAAAATATCACGGAACGGCGTAAAAACAATGAATCGATGAAGCTGGCCGCGCTGATGTACCAGAACAGCAGTGAAGGCATGATGGTGACCGATGCGGAAGGCTTGATTTTATCGGTCAATCCCGCGTTTACCCGCATCAGCGGCTATACCGAAGCGGAAGTGGTTGGCCATTGGGCGTATGAATTGACGTCCGGCCGCCAGGATTACGAATTTTTCCGCAAGATGCGCAATGCGATCCGCCATACCGGCCAGTGGGAAGGCGAAGTCTGGCACCAGAACAAGCATGGCGAACATTACCTGGTGGCGCTGCGGTTTGATGCGGTGTTTGACCAAAATGGCGAAGCGTACCGGCGCGTGGCGCTGTTTTCCGATATCACGAAGAAAAAAGCGTCGGAAGAGCTGGTCTGGAAACAAGCCAATTTCGATACGCTGACCGGTTTGCCGAACCGCCGCATGTTCGGCGAGCGGCTGCGGCAGGAAATGAAGAAGGCCGACCGCACCCAGCTGCCGATGGCGCTGGTGTTCATTGACCTGGACGGTTTCAAGGAGGTCAACGACACCCTGGGCCACGACATGGGCGATGTGCTGCTGCAGCAAGTGGCACAACGACTGGCCGATTGCGTGCGCGGCACCGATAGCGTGGCGCGGCTGGGCGGAGATGAATTCACCGTGATCCTGGGAGAACTCAACAATCCGCCCGATATGTTGCGGATCGCCCAGCAAATCCTGAAAGCCATCGCGGCGCCGATCCAGCTGGGAGCGGAAATGGTCCACATTTCGGCCAGTTTGGGCATCACCTTCTATCCCGATGATGCCCGTGACGCCGATACTCTGCTGAAAAATGCCGACCAGGCCATGTATGCGGCCAAGCAGCAGGGCCGCAACCGCTTCAATTATTTCGCCCCGTTCATGCAGGAAGCCACGCGCGCGCGCCTGATCCTGGCCAATGAAATGCGCGACGCGCTGGCGCAAAACCAGTTCCAGGTGCTGTACCAGCCGGTGATGGAGTTATCCACCGGAAAATTGGTGAAAGCCGAGGCCCTGGTGCGCTGGCAACATCCAACGCGGGGATTGTTGTGCCCTGCCGAGTTTATTCCGGTGGCCGAACATACCGGCGCCATCGTCGGCATCGGCGACTGGGTGTTCCGGCAAGCGGCGCAAACCGCCAAGCGCCTGCAGTTGTTACACAATAATCACTTCCAGGTCTCCGTCAACAGTTCGGTCTGCCAGTTCCGCGCAGGCGGCTTCAATGTCGCGGAATGGCTCGATTACCTCGTTGAACTGCGCCTGGCACCCAGCAGCGTCATCGTAGAGGTCACGGAAGGCTTGCTGCTCGACGCCGACCACACGGTGGCGCACAAGCTGCAGGCGCTCCATGAGGGGGGCATAGCGCTGTCGCTGGACGATTTTGGTACCGGCTACTGTTCGGTGGCCTTCCTGAAGCGCTACGCGCTGGATTTCCTGAAAATCGACCCATCCTTCCTGATGGAAAACGACGCCACGGCGGATTTATGCGAAGCCGTGATCGCGCTGGCGCACAAACTGGGCATCCAGGTGATCGCCGAAGGGGTGGAAAACCAGCGCCAGCAAGCGCAATTGCAGGCCGCCGGCTGTGATTTCCTGCAGGGTTACGCGTTTTCGCGGCCGATTACCAGTGATGCGCTCGATGAATTGCTGTCGTCTGTGGATAAGCCAATTGATATCCACAGGACAGCATGTGAGTAAACCCGCCGATCGTGCCGTGCGATTTTGTTGTCCAGTTTTTACCCCCTCGCTGATACAGCGCTTGTCCAGTTCCTTATCGTTAACGTAAACACCTGATTTTTCAATGGTTAACTGAGTTATCCACAGAAAAAGGCACGTTTACTACTACTATCATTTTAAATAAATACTTTAGTTTTAAAAGTAATGCTTAACGTTTTGCAGACCTGTTTGCAGACATTTGTGAACGCATGAAAAAAGACGAATGTGGACAACCTGTTGCATATCCACAGGAGCGATAGTGGAAAACCCGGCCATTTAGGTGAACCGTTTTTGTTGTCCAGATCTCTTCCTGCGCCGATACAATGCTTGTCCAGCTGGTTTTAAATCGTGTAAACCGCTGATTTTTCAGTTGTTAACAGACTTATCCACAAAAAAGGGCTGGTTTACTATCTACTACTATGTTTTTTATATATTTATCTTGTAAACCAAAGCCATAAAAAACGGGGGAAGCATGCGTTTAGGAATCATCAGTGCGCTCGCTGAAGAACAAATGGGCTTGATCGATGCAATGCATCACGCTGAAAAACACGTCCACGGCATGCGGGCCTACACGGTCGGCAAGTTGTGGAACATCGACGCCGTCTGTGTGCTGTCACGCATCGGGAAAGTCGCCGCCGCCATGACGGCCAGTATTCTTGTGGAGAAGTTCGGGGTTACCCACATCGTCTTCACCGGCGTTGCCGGCAGCGGCGATGCTGGGGTCAACGTTGGTGATATCGTGGTGGCGGAATCGCTGGTGCAGCACGATATGGATGCCAGTCCGCTGTTTCCCCGCTTTGAAATCCCGTTAACCGGGCAGTCGCATATCGCGTCGGACCGTGATCTGACCCGCCGGCTGGCGCTGGCGGCCCGCGAATTCTTGCAAGAAGAGCCAGGAAAACCCCAATTGCACCGTGGTTTGATCGCCAGTGGCGACCAATTCATCAAACACCGAGCGCAACTCGGCGCCTTGAAGGATGCCTTGCCGGATTTACTGGCGGTGGAAATGGAAGGCGCGGCCGTGGCGCAAGTGTGTTTTGAACTGGGCATCCCGTTCGGTGTGATGCGCACCATCTCGGATAACGCCAACGAAGATGCACCTGTGGATTTCATGACGTTTGTCCACAAGGTCGCCTCGCGCTACGCTTTCGGCGTGCTGCAAAACTTTTGCCGCGCGTAAATTTGGTGCCAGGCCCTGAATTGTCGATTAGATCGGCTGCGTGGATAACCTTGGTTTTGTCCACAGGGTTGCAAGTGACTCAAGCGGATTGCCACGCTGGGTGGCACGTCGAATTGCCGCAATTTCTCGGCATGAGTGGCAGGCCCTGTTATGTCGATCAAGATCGGCCTGTGGATTTCACGGGGTTTGTCCACAAGGTCGCCTGACGCGATGCTGTCTGCGCATAAATTTGGTGCCAGGCCCTGAATTGTCGATTAGATCGGCAACGTGGATAACCTTGGTTTTGTCCACAGGGCTGCAAGTTACTCAAGCGGATTGCCACGCCTGGTGGCACGTCGAATTGCCGCAATTTCTTGCGGCAGCAGCGCTTGTGCGCACAATTCGCGGTAGTTCGCCTGGCGGGCGGCGGGATCACGGCCCAGGCCGAGGTACAGTTCATGCGGCACGACCAGTTCATCGGCGTGCCCTTCGGCATTGCTGCGGTAACTGCTCCAGCGATAAGCGCCAGGCGCCTGCGTGATTCCTGCGCGAATGGGATTGAGTTCGATATAACGATAACAGCGCATCATTTGCTGATCGTCCAAGATCAGCGAGGCGTAATAGCGGCCACCCCACAGTGAGCCGGAACGCTGGTATTGTTGGTTAAAATAGTAGCTGTAACGACTGCCGACCGACATGAACAGGCGCGGCAAACTGTCCAAAGTCATGGGCGAAATCAACAAATGCACGTGATTCGTCATCAGCGTATAGGCGTGCAAATCGCAGCGGTATTGCTGCAATCCCCAGTTCAGCGCTGCCAGGTACATCTGGTAATCGTTGTCCCGATGGAAGACATCGCAGCGGTTATGGCCACGTTGCACCACATGCAGTGGTGTACCGGTATAGGGAAGACGAAGGAGACGGGGCATCCTGCCAGCATGCCATTGTGCCTCACAGGCCGTTTGCGGCGTATTAAGCAGCGGCCAGTACCGCGCCATGAAAAAGGCCAGCGGACGCCGCCACGGCCCTGTAATAGCCTTCTATGAGCCGAATTGATGCGAACGATAGTGCGTTTGGGGCCAGGCCCCATTGAAATGCCCATGGAATAGCGGTGCAAGGGCGCAAGAGATGGCCACGATGGACGCGGCGAAAAAAAATGCCGGGTGGATAACCCGGCATTTTTCCACAACGTCACTAAACCAGCTTGTTGCAGCCTGCCGGACGGGTGTGCCGTCCGGCGTTGTGCGTGAATTTGGCCAGGTGGATAACCTGCACCTTGTCCACAGCCGGTTTAGTTGCATCATTCCTGGTCAGCCGGGCGTGTCACCGCCTGTGACTGACCAGGTGAAAAGGGCCGGGTGGATAACCCTGCCCTTTTCCACAACGAACTTTAAGCGCCCAAGGTCATCAGGCTGGCGTTGCCACCGGCCGCCGTGGTGTTGACGCACAGCGCGCGTTCCGCCAGCAAGCGCCATACCGGGATGGCGCCGCTGTCGTCGGTGGCAATAATGCCGATCAGCGCGCCGTCACGCGCGGCCAAGGGCTCGCGTACGCTTGCTACCAGCGGCGTTTCCACCAGGGCCAGCTGGAAGTCCCCCTGGAAGCTTTCCAGGGCCCCTACGGCCGCGATACGGGCCTTGACGGCCGCCGGCAAGTCCGCCGGCACGATGTCGCTGGCGTTTTTCGCTGATGGCGGCACGATCACGGCCTGGTTGCCGGTCGCCAGCACGGCGGCCAGCTGGTTCAGCAAGCCGGCCTGGGTCGCCGCGTGGCACACCACCGCGCCGCGCGCGGTAAAGCGCAAGGTATTGCGCTCACCGGTCGGGCCCGGCAGCGCCACGGTCATGTCCAGCAGCGATTGCTGGGCATATTGTTCCGTCAGTGCCGCGACTTTTTCACGGCCGGAGGATTTTGCCCAGGCCGCCAGAGCGTCGAGCGCCGGGTTGGCCACCCGTTGTGGCTGGCCAGCCACCAGCGCGCCGCGCTGCAAGCGTTTCAGGTACAGCGGACCGCCGGCTTTCGGGCCGGTGCCGGATTTGCCTTCGCCGCCGAACGGCTGCACCCCCACCACCGCGCCGACGATATTGCGGTTCACGTAGATATTGCCGACGTGGGCGCGCGAGGTGATGAAATCAATCGTTTCATCGATCCGCGAATGCACGCCCAAGGTCAGGCCATAGCCGCTAGCGTTGATCTGGTCGACGATCTTGCCGAGATCGGCGCGCTGATAGCGGATCACGTGCATGACCGGGCCGAACACTTCCTTGGTCAGCTCGGCCAGCGAACGGATTTCCAGCACGGTCGGCGGCACGAAGGTGCCATTGGCGCCCACCGGCACGCTCAAGGCGTGGAACGCCACTGCGGATTTGCGCATTTTTTCGATGTGCGCCAGCAGGTTTTGCTGCGCTTCGCTGTCGATTACCGGGCCGATATCGGTTACCAGGCGGTCCGGCGAGCCCAGGTTCAGTTCGCCCATCGCGCCTTTCAGCATTTTGATGGTCTTGTCGGCGATATCTTCCTGCAGGAACAGCACGCGCAGCGCCGAGCAGCGCTGACCGGCACTGTCAAAGGCGGACGACACGGCATCTTGCACCACCTGTTCCGGCAGCGCCGAGGAATCGACGATCATCGCGTTCTGGCCACCGGTTTCGGCCACCAGCGGGATGTCGGCACCCTCGATCACGGCGCGCTTGGCCAGCGTGCGGTTGATCAGTTGCGCCACTTCGGTCGAGCCGGTGAAGATGACGCCACGCACGCGGGCGTCGTTGCACAGGCCGGCGCCCACCACTTCGCCACGGCCCGGCAGGAATTGTAGCGCGGCGCGCGGCACTCCGGCCTGGTGCAGCAATTCCACCGCGCGGTGCGCGATCAACGGGGTTTGTTCGGCCGGCTTGGCCAGCACCACGTTGCCGGCCGCCAGTGCGGCGGCGGCCTGGCCGGTGAAGATCGCCAGCGGGAAGTTCCACGGGCTGATGCAGGTCACCGGACCGAGTGCCAGCGTATTTGGGCTGCCAACGATTTCTTGTGCGTAGTAGCGCAGGAAATCGACCGCTTCGCGGATTTCCGCGATCGCGTTCGGCAGCGATTTGCCGGCTTCGCGGATCGCCAGCGCCATCAATTCCAGCTGGTGCGTTTCAAACAGGTCGGCGGCGCGGTTCAAGGCGGCGGCGCGCTGGGCCGGCTCGGTGGCCTGCCATTCCTGCGCGAAGTTGGCCGCCGCCTCCAGGGCGGTATCGACGTCGGTCGCCGTCGCTTCCGTCACCTGGCCCACCACGTCGCTGCGCTGGGCCGGATTGATCACTTGCTGGGCAGGTTGGCCCAGCGTCAGGGCGCCGGCCAGCAACGGTGCCGCGCTCCAGCTGCGCGGCTGCGCCAGCACGTCCGCCACCTGGCGCAGCGTATCTTCATTGGACAGGTCGATCCCGGCCGAATTGCGGCGCGTCGCGCCAAACATGTCGGCCGGCAGCGGGATCGCCGGGTGCGGCAGGCCACCCTGGCCGCGCGCCACGTCCACCGGGTTCTTGATCAGCGATTCGATCGGAATCGCTTCATCGACGATCTGGTTGACGAACGACGAGTTGGCGCCGTTTTCCAGCAGGCGGCGCACCAGGTAGGCCAGCAGCGTTTCATGCGAACCGACCGGCGCATAGATGCGGCAGGCCTTGTCCAGGTTGTCCTTGCCCACCACCTGGTCGTACAGCGATTCGCCCATGCCGTGCAGGCACTGGAATTCATAGTTGGCCACCTTGTCGCGCTTGGCCCAGGTGTAAATCGTCGCCAGGGTTTGCGCATTGTGGGTGGCGAACTGCGCGTAAATCACATCGGTGTTGGCCAGCAGCTTTTGCGCGCATACCAGGTACGACACGTCGGTGTAGACCTTGCGCGTATAGACCGGGTAGCCGGCCATGCCGTCCACCTGCGCGCGCTTGACTTCGGCATCCCAGTAGGCGCCCTTGACCAGGCGCACCATGAACTTGCGGCCGCTGCGGCGTGCCAGGTCGATCAGGTAGTCGAGCACGTACGGGCAGCGCTTCTGGTAGGCCTGCACCACGAAGCCGATGCCTTCAAAGCCTTCCAGCGCCGGATCGAAGGCCATCGCTTCCATCAGGTCCAGCGACAGTTCCAGGCGGTCCGCTTCTTCCGCATCGATATTGAGGCCGATGTTGTATTGCTTGGCCAGTTTCACCAGCGCGGTCAGGCGCGGCAGCAGCTCGCTCATGACGCGGGCGCGCTGGGCGCGGCTGTAGCGCGGGTGCAGCGCCGACAGTTTCACGGAAATGCCGGGACCGTCCTTGATGCCGCGGCCATTCGAGGCGCGGCCGATGGCGTGGATCGCGGTTTCGTAGGCGGCGTAGTAGTAGTCGGCGTCGTTGGATGTCAGCGCCGCTTCGCCCAGCATGTCATACGAATAACGGTAGCCGCGCGCTTCATTCGGTTTGCCGTTTTTGATGGCTTCATCGATGGTCTGGCCGGTCACGAACTGGTTGCCCAGCATGCGCATGGCCAAATCCACGCCCTTGCGGATCAGCGGTTCGCCGCCCTTGGCGATCAGCCGCGTGATGGCCGAACCCAGGCCGTCTTCGCTGGACGACGACACCAGCTTGCCGGTCACCAGCAAGCCCCAGGTGGCGGCATTGACAAACATCGACGGCGATTCGCCCAGGTGTTTGCGCCAGTCGCCCTTGCTGATCTTGTCCGCGATCAGGCGGTCGGCGGTGGCGGCGTCGGGAATACGCAACAGTGCCTCGGCCAGGCACATCAGCGCCACACCCTCTTCCGACGACAACGAGAACTCATGCATCAGCGCATCCACGCCGGACGCGCGGGTGCGCTCCTTGCGCACCGACGACACCAGTGTATGGGCCAGCGCCTGGGCTTCCATGGTACTGCCGTCGTCGCGTACCTGGCTCAACAACCATTGCACGGCGTCAGTCTCGTCGCGGCGGTAAGCCGCGGTGATAGCTGCGCGCAACGGGGTCGGTTGGCGCAGGATTTCCGCCGACAGCGCGGAAAACGGAAGGGGGGTGCTTGCAGCTGCTTGCATGTGGACTCTCTACAAAGATGGTGATTGTTAGAAGCGCGCCGCACGGAATGTGAAAAAAACGCCCGCCCGACTTGTGGCTGGGCGAGCGTATTTCCGTGTGCTGCTGATGATTCGATTGTAGAGGGAATTCTTCTGGATTAATTCTGGTATTACTTAGTACTAGCCATACATTGTTTTTGGTGAGAGAATTTGACCAAATAAAATTAGAAAAGGAAATTATCCATGCTGGACAAGATTAGCAAGAAGATCCTGATGGAACTGCAGAGCGACGGGCGCATCAGCAATGTGGAATTGGCTGCGCGCGTGAACCTGTCGCCGGCTGCTTGCCTGGAGCGCGTGCGCAAGTTGCACGAGTCCGGTTACATCATGGGCTACACCGCCCAACTCAATCCGCAATTGCTGGATGTTTCGTTGCTGGTGTTTATTGAGGTTGTGCTAGATCGTACCACGCCGGAAGTCTTTGATGCATTTAAACAAAGCGTGCAATTGATCCCCGAAGTGCTGGAGTGCCACATGGTGGCGGGCGGCTTCGATTACCTGGTCAAGGCGCGCGTCAAGGATATGGCGGCTTACCGCGAATTCCTGGGCAAGACGCTGTTACAGAAGGGGGTGCGGGAAACCCACACCTATGCGGTAATGGAAGAAGTCAAAAATACCAGCAAGCTGCCGATCAAGTAATGTCCGGCAGGGCTTGCCGATAAAAAAAACGCGCCGTGGCGCGTTTTTTGGTGGCTTGGGTGGCTTGCGCGGCTTAATCGAGGTCGCTGCGCGGGTACGTGCCCGGCGCGGTCTTTTGCACCACGGTGTTCATCGCTTCGAGGTTGGCGCGCAGCCACTTGTGGGCCGGGCTGCGCGCGTCGCGCTCGTGCCACAGCATATCGAGGTGCACGGCCGGCAGCTGGAACGGCAATTCCTTGTGCACCAGCGCGTCGGTCATGCCGGTCGAGGCGATCAAATGCTTCGGCAGCACGGTAATCAAATCCGAGTTGGCCACCACCCGGCCGGCCGTGAAGAACTGGTTGACGGTCAGCAGGATGCGGCGTTCGCGCTGGATTTGCGCCAGCGCCTCATCGACCAGGCCGTGCGCGCGACCGGAGAAGCTGACCAATAAATGGTTGGCGGCGCAATAGTTGTCCAGCGTCAGTTCGACTTTCGCCAGCGGGTGGTCGCGCCGCATCACGCAGACATAGTGGCCTGAATACAGCCGCTCGTGGCGGATCGGGGAACTGGTGTCGGACGACAGCTGTGCCGCCACGCCGGGGAAGAAGCCCACCGCCAGATCAACATCGCCGCGCAGCAGCATCGGCCGCGGTTCGCGCGTGGTCAGCGGCACCATGCGCACATTGACGCCGGGCGCTTCGCGTTCGATCGAGCGCATCAGCGATGGCAGCCAGAAGGCGGCGGTGGCGTCGGCCATCGCCAGGCGGAAGGTGGCGTGCGCTTTGGAGACATCGAAGGTTTCCGGCGTGACCGCCGCTTCCAGGCTGGCCAGTGCGCTGCGCACCGACGGCCATAACGCTTCGGCGCGCGGGGTCGGCTTGACGCCATAGGCGGTGCGGATCAGCAGCTCGTCGCCCAGGCTTTCGCGCAGGCGCTTGATGGCGTTCGACACGGCGGGCTGGGTCATGGCCAGGTGGCCGGCGGCGCGCGTCAGGTTTTGTTCAGTCATGACTGCGTCAAAGACACGCAGCAGGTTCAAGTCCAGCGTCAGAAAGCTCATGGTATTTTTGGGTGGACTTATTCGTTTTCCGAATGATTGGTATCGAGAAACGAAATTGGATTTATATGTTGCAGCGCACTATAGTTACGCTTGATTGTAATGTTTCCTGAACTTCGATGTCTACCTTCATTTCTGCCGTACAAGCGTTACTTTTGCAAGTCTCGCTGATGACCGCGCTGCAAGCGGTTTTGGGCGCCCTGCTGGCGTTGTCCCTGGTCTTGTTGTTCAAACCGCTGTTGCTGGGCCTGGTGCGTGCGCTGGCGCTGGTCATCCGTCCTAAACACAGCCGTGAAGAACGCGCCCAGCGCCGCAAGATGCGCGACGCGCTGGTGCTCAACCGCATGTTGAACTCGATGGACGTCGCCCCCAGCCACGCCGCCGAACTGCGCGCCCTGGCCGCCCGCGCCTGACCACCGCTCCGCATCCAGCCAGTCAATCGGCGCCCGCTACCCAGCCGGCGCCGATTTTCTTTGGGGCCTGGCCCCTTTTCTACTATCAGCACTGCGGCGAACGATAGTGCTAAAGGGGCCAGGCCCCAAGCGGATACCAAGCAGATACCAAGCGGACGGGGCTTATTTTTCGCCCAGCAGTTGCGGCTTCAGTGAACTGTCCACCGGCTTGTCGCCGATCCAGATGCGCAGGATGGCGTTATAGAACGCCTGGTCCGGCAACACCGCGCCGACCGGTTTGCCGTTCAGGGAACATTGCGTGCCGCTGTTCGGGAGCCAGTCCACCGTCAGCACGTCACCCTTCTTGAGGCCCGGGAAGGACGCGAACATTTCACCGAATTGCTTGGTTTGCGGCACGATCTTGCCGCGCTCGGCCGCGTCGGTGTTGTCGTTCAAGCCCGCCATGAAGGCTTTGCCGAATTCTTCCGAGGTCAGTTCGCGCAGCACGTGGATGTGCACGCGGCGTGCGCCCGGTGCGGCCAGCACCTCGGCCACACTGGTTTTCTTGTCCTGCAGGTACAGGCCCAGTGCATACACTTTGAAAATGACTTTGGTGCGCACGCCGGCGCCATTGAGCTTGAGGGCCTGGCCGGCCACGGTCACGGTGTCGTCGAATTTCACGCCGGCGACGTCCACCGCTGCGAACGAAGGGAACGAGACGGCTGCCAGCATTGCGGCCGTCATGGCGGATTTCAGGATAGTCCTGCGGAAAGATTGCATGCTGTCTCCATGGTCAATTAAGTGGCGCCTGACACCGGCGGTGTCAGGGACCACTGATATAGGTGCTGCCGACTATAACACCGGCGCACCGCCATGGATTCGAGCGCTTATTCCTTTTCTGCGTGCGGTGGCGTTTTCGCCGCAGTCAGGCGCTCATACTTGGCAAACAGCTGTTCTTGCGACTCTTTCCAGTCGGGGTGCAGTGGGATGCATTCGACCGGGCAGATTTGCACGCATTGCGGCTCATCGAAGTGGCCGACGCATTCGGTGCACTTGTTCGGATCGATTTCATAGATTTCCAGGCCCATGTAAATCGCATCGTTCGGGCACTCGGGCTCGCAGACGTCGCAATTGATGCATTCGTCGGTAATCATCAACGCCATGGCGGAACCCCTTTACACCCCGGTGCCGCGGTTGGCGGCGATTTTCTTTTGCAGCCAACGGTCGACCGACGGGAACACAAACTTCGACACGTCGCCGCCCAACTGGGCGATTTCCCGCACGATGGTGCCGGAGATGAACTGGTACTGGTCGGATGGGGTCAGGAACAGCGTTTCCACATCCGGCAACAGGTAGCGGTTCATGCCCGCCATCTGGAATTCATATTCAAAGTCCGACACCGCGCGCAAGCCGCGCACGATCACGCGCGCATCATGCTCGCGCACGAAATCCTTCAACAGGCCGGAAAAACTCTCGACCTTGACGTTGGGATAGTGGCCCAGCACTTCATTGGCGATGGACAGGCGTTCGTCCAGCGAGAAAAACGGATGTTTGTTCTGACTGTCCGCCACGCCGACGATCAGCTGGTCGAACAGCCCCGATGCACGACGCACCAGATCTTCATGACCACGCGTCAGCGGATCGAACGTTCCCGGATAAACGGCTACAACCATTGCGGCTCCCTACAGTTACTCCAAACAATCGAACGCGCATTATGCCTGAAAATCAGGCGTTGCCGCAGTGCAGCAGATGGCGATGGCCGTCAGCCGCAGTACTGAAGTAAATGGTAGTACACCATCCCCGCCTTGTCAGCGCGCACCACTTCCCAGCCTGCCATCCAGTCTGGCGCGTCGCCGTCGCCGTCGTCAAACGTCAGCGGCAAACCGGATTCCGCATACACCAGCGCGCCGGGCGCCAGCAGCTTGACGCACAGCGGCAGTGTGCGGGCCAGGAAATCCTGCTGGTAGGGCGGATCGAGGAAGATCAGGTCGAATTGCTGGCCGCGTGACGCCAGCGATTGCGCCAGCAACAGCGCATCGGCGCGCTGCAAGGTCACATTGGTGGCATTCAACTTGGTTTTGATGGTGTCGAGCTGGCGGATCACGGCGGTATTGCTGTCGGCCATCAAGACATGGGCGGCGCCACGGCTGGCCGCTTCCAGGCCCAGCGCGCCGCTGCCGGCAAACAAGTCCAGGACCTTCACGGGCGACCAGTTGGCGTCGCGCAAGTGGGTAATCCAGTTGAACACGGTTTCGCGCACGCGGTCCGGCGTCGGCCGCAAGCCCAGCGCTTCCAGCACCGGCAACGGCGTGCGTTTCCACGCGCCGCCGATAATGCGCACCTGGTTGCTTTGTTTCGGGCCGTGGACCGGGACTTTAGGAGATTTAAGTGACTTCTTTTGCATGGGTGGAACTATACCATGCCGGATTTGCGCTTTAATTTGCCCCTTATTTTGCCGCCAGCGCGTTCAAATCGTCGATCCAGCCCTGGAGACGCTTATGCGCATGTTCTTTCTGTTGCGGCGTCGTCAGAGCGACCACCGTGTGCACGAATTCCACGTTGCTGGCCAGGTAGGCGTCAAAGAAGCCCTTGCGCTCGGACGGCTTTTCCATCCGGTCGAACAGGTCCTTCACCAGCTCCCGGATCCACCCCTCCGCCACGGCCAGGGGCGGCCGTTCCTGCTGGATCTTCCTGGCCAGCTCGACGATGCGCTGCTGGCGCCGCATGCGTTCATCGAGCCACAATTCGTTATCGAGCGGACGGGCGTCGGAGGCCTTGCGGATCATGCTTTCCTGATCCCGGCTGAAGTTGCCAAACCACAGCTCAAACTGTTCCATCGATTTCTTGTAGCGGAACTTCATTTGCTCGGTGCGGTCGCCCTTCATGTTTTTCTTGCGGAAGTCGCGGTTGTTCTTGTCGAACTTGGTTTCCATGGCGGTAATTTGCGCCGGCGTCAGTTTCAGCGCCAGTTCCGCCATGTCCGGCACGGCTTTCATCAGCACGGTCTCGGCGCGGCTGCGCGCTTCCCGGTAATCGGCCTGCAGTTCCGCCACCGACGGCGTGCCCTGCAGCTGGCGCTGGCCGGTGCGCAGCATGTGCACATAGTCCTGCAACTGGGTTTTGCGGTGCCAGTGCAACAGGTCGCCGATATCGGATTTGACGCCGGGTTTCTGGTCGGACGTCAGATCGATATAGGCGTCGAGCCACCAGAACAGCAGGGTGTCGCCATTGTTATAAGCGAGTTTCAGCGAACTGCACGCGCTTAGCAGCGCCAGCAGCAGGATGACGAAAATATAGCGTGCCCCCCTGTGCGGCAGGGCCTGCGTGTTAAACTTTTCCATATTTTCAACTCTCATTTCTCTGGCCTATGAACGTTGTCATCCTCGCCGCCGGCATGGGCAAACGCATGCAATCGGCTTTGCCTAAAGTATTGCATCCAATTGCCGGTAAACCACTGTTGTCTCATGTTATCCATACCGCGCGTGGCTTGTCCCCATCCAAATTATGCGTGATTTATGGCCACGGAGGCGCAGCCGTGCTGTCTCATCTGGAAAAGGAAAAGCAGATCCCCGGTACCGACCTGTCCGCCGCGCTGCAAGAACCGCAACTGGGCACCGGCCACGCCGTCATGCAGGCGCTGCCGGTGCTCGATGAAGCCCATCCCACGTTGATCCTGTACGGCGACGTGCCGCTGACCACGGCGGCGTCGCTGCAACGCCTGGTGGCAGCGGCCGGGACCGACAAGCTCGGGATTCTCACCGTGGAACAGGATGATCCGTTCGGCCTGGGCCGCATCATTCGCAACGCCGATGGCGCCATCGAACGCATCGTCGAAGAAAAAGACGCCACGCCGGAACAGCGCGCCATCAAGGAAATCAACAGCGGCATCATCGTGGCGCCGACCCGCCACCTGAAAAAATGGCTGTCCGCGCTGCAAAACAATAACGCGCAAGGCGAGTATTACCTGACCGACATCGTGGCCCAGGCCGTCGCCGACGGCGTGCCGGTGGTATCGGCGCAGCCATCGGCCCAGTGGGAAGTGGCCGGCGTGAACAGCAAAGTGCAACTGGCCCAACTCGAACGCATCCACCAGTTGAACATTGCCCAGGCCCTGCTGGAGCGCGGTGTCACGCTGATGGACCCGGCGCGGATCGATGTCCGTGGCGAGTTGATTTGCGGGCGCGATGTGACGATCGATGTCGGCTGCGTGTTCGAAGGGACCGTTGAACTGGCGGACGGCGTCACGGTTGGTGCGCACAGCGTGCTGGTCAACACCAAGGTCGGCGCCGGCGCCAACATCAAGCCGTTCTGCCATTTCGAAGCAGCCATCGTTGGCGCGGCGTCGCAAGTGGGGCCGTATGCGCGCCTGCGTCCCGGCACGGAACTCGGTGAAGATGTCCACATCGGCAACTTCGTGGAAGTCAAGAACAGCCAGATCGCGGCGCACAGCAAGGCCAATCACCTGGCTTACGTGGGCGACGCCACCATTGGCTCCAAGGTCAACGTGGGCGCCGGTGTCATCACCTGCAACTATGACGGCGCCAACAAGTTCCGCACCGTGATCGAAGACGACGCGTTCATCGGCAGCGATTGCCAGCTGGTGGCGCCTGTCACCGTGGGCCGTGGCGCCACCATCGGCGCCGGCACCACCTTGACCAAGGATGCGCCGGCCGGACAACTGACCTTGTCGCGCACCAAGCAACTGTCACTCGATGGCTGGAAGCGGCCGGTAAAAATCAAGAAGTAATTGCCCACTGCGGTCATGCGATGGCGCCCTGGTGGCGCCATTTTTTATGCGCTTGCGTTGTGGATAACGATGTTGAAAACCCTGCGCACAAGCTGGGATTAAGTAGGGGGTAGGCTGTGGGTAGCTGCCCTGTGGCAGTGGATAAGTTCGTAAGTAGTTGTAAGAAACGCCATACATAAAAACAGCCGGGTTAGTATCATTTTTTTAACTTCCGGGTTTGATCATGGCCAATACCGCCCCTGTTATCCGCACCGGCATGCCCCATGTGTACCGCGCCGCGTCCAGCGACATGGCGCAGGCCATCACCGGCACGGCGCCGCTGCCCGATGGCGGCTTTCTGGCCACCACCATGACGGGTTTCGAGCGCCACCGCGCCGACGGGACGCTCGATAGCGCATTTGGCAACCAGGGCAAAGTGGCACTGTTTCGCGACTATAACGATGGCGCCATCACCGCCATGGCCGTCACCGCGGAGGGCCAATACCTGGTGGCCGGGCATGACGGCGGCGCCGCCAGCAACGATCCGTATGTGTCGATCGGCGACCAGGTCGACAGCCGCATCGTGGTGCGCCGCTACCTGGCCGATGGCAGCCTCGACACTGGCTTTGGCGATGGCGGCAAACTTTCCGCCGATATCGGAGGCATGGACTCGATCCAAACCTTGCGGGTGCAGGCCGATGGCGCCATCGTGCTGACCGGCACCACCATCGGCCTGACGCCGGATGGTCGCGATGTCACCGATGCGCGGCAGGTGGTGCTGGCGCGCTACCGCGCCGATGGCACGCCGGATACCGGCTTTGGCAAGGACGGGGTGGTGCTCACGCACGGTCCGGCCATGGTGGCCAGCGACATGCAGGTGCTGCCCGATGGTGCGATCGTGCTGGCGGCGCGTGGCTGGGACAGTGCCGCCCACGCGCTGAAAGGCACGGCGCTGTTGCGCTTTCATGCCGATGGCACGCCGGACCTGGCGTTTGGCGAGCAGGGCAAGCTGGCCGTGCGCCTGCCGGGCCAGGGCGCGGCGACACCGGGTTTAAGCGCCGCTGCACAGGGTACGGGGGCTGTGCTGCAAGGTACCGATGCCGCTGCGCAAGGCAGCGGCGCGGCGTCGCTGGTGCTGCAGGCCGATGGCCGCTACCTGCTGGCGCTGGGCGGATCGGATGCGGATGGCGCCTTTGATGGCCGCCTGGCCGTGGCGCGCTACCACCAGGATGGCACGCTCGATACCAGCTTTGGCGGCGACGGCTGGGCCATGCCGCGATTGGCGATGCCGGACCGGGCCGAGCGCCACATCGATACCCCGGTCTTGAGCGGCATCGATGCGGCCGGCCGCATCGTGCTGGGCACCACGGTCAGTTACCGCGACACGCTGCTGACGTCGCAGCAGCAGGTGCTGCGGCTGCTGCCCGATGGCGGCATCGATACCGCCTTTGGTAGTGCTGGCCAGATCAGCCTGACTAGTCCGCACGGCAACCACCTGTTCACCATGGCGGTCGGCAAGGACGGTGGCGTGATGTTGGATGGCATCGTGTTTGAGATGCCGATCGGTCCCGATGGCATGCCCAGGTTGCCGATCACCTTTGTGTCGCAAGTGACGCGCTTTGACGCGGATGGCCAGCCGGAACTGGGCTGGCTGCCGGACACCGGCCCCAGCCACATCAGCTATCAGCAAGGCCGCCCGGATGCGCTGATCAACAGCGCCATCGCCGTGTATGACCGCGAAATGGCGCGGGCGCCAAGCCAGGGCCAGGGGGATTACGCGGGCGCCGCGCTGCTGTTGCAGCGCGAAGGTGGCGCCAACCCGGACGACGTGTTTCTCGCCAGCGGCGCCTTGTACTTCGACCATGGCCGCGTCCGGATCGAAGGGGTCGATATCGGCGCCGTGTGGCAGGCCGGCGGCGCGCTGCGCATCGAGTTTGGCGCGGGCGCCAGCGGCCAGCTGGTCAATGCCGCATTGGCGGCGATTGCCTATGAAAACCTGGCGGCCCGCAGCGCCACCGAGGTGGCGCTGCAATGGCAATTCAGCGATGGCGAGCACACCGCCAGCACCGTCAGCAAGGTGGCGCTGCAGCCCAATCCCCTGCCCTACTGGATCGATACCTTGCTGCATACCGGCGGCGTCGGCGGCGCGCTGGCCGCGCAATGGAACCGCGGCTTCCTGGGACCGGGCCAGACCATCCAGTACGCCTTTGACGACGCCCCGCGTGGCGCTTATACGGCCGCTGAACGCAGCTTGATCGAACAGCAGTTGCAAACGCTGTCGTCGGTGATCGATGTGCGGTTTGTGCCGGGCGTATCGCAGGGCAGCGATGGCATGGTGTTCCATGATTTTCTGCCGGAGGGAGACACCAGCGTGGCGTCCGGCCTGGCGACCTATCCGAATGTCTTTGGGACCGATGTCTGGGTGCCGGTGGCCGATCCGACGGCGCCGTTTGCCCGCCACGTCCTGTTGCACGAACTGGGCCATGCGCTGGGGCTCAAGCACCCGCACGACCAGGAAGATGGCGGCATGCTGCCGCTGGCGGAAGACCATAGCAACGCCACCATGATGTCGTACACCCGCCGCGACCATCTCGGGCTGGGACCGCTTGACCTCGCGGTGCTGCAATACATTTATGGCCCCAGCCGCCAGAGCCGCACCGGTGACGACACCTATGTGCTGACCAGCGCCGCCTTCGATGCGGCGCGTCCCGACCAGCACAATTTTATTTGGGATGGCCAGGGCAACGACACCATCAGCGGCGCCGCCCTGACGGATAACCTGACGGTGTTCCTGGAGCCGGGCCGCTGGGGTTACATCGGCACGCGCGGGCACCTGATCACCGATGCGGGCCAGGTCACGGTGAATTTCGGCAGTGTGATCGAAAACGCGATCGGCGGCAGCGGCCATGACCACTTGACCGGCAATGCGGTGGATAACCTGCTGCAGGGCGGCGCCGGCAACGACACGCTGGCGGGACTGGGTGGCAACGACCGCCTCGACGGCGGCGCCGGGACCGATGCGGCGCTATATACCGGCGCGCGCGCCGCTTACCAGGTGTTGCGCCATGCCGATGCCGAGGCATGGCAAGTCAACGGCGCCGAAGGCCGCGACACCTTGACCGGCATCGAGCGTCTGCTGTTTGCCGATGGCGCGCTGGCCTTCGATACGGCGGCGGCGGCGTTGTACCGACTGTATGGCATCGCGCTGGGGCGCACGCCCGACCTGGGCGGCCTGGGTTACTGGTTGTCCCGCATGGACGACGGCATGGTGTTGCGCGACGCCGCGCGCCAGTTTGCGGTGGGCGCTGAATTTACCGCGTTGTATGGGGCCGACAACGACAACACGGCATTTTTAAGCGCCATGTATGCGCACGCGCTGGAACGCGCACCCGACGCGGCAGGCCTGGCGTGGTGGAACAATCAACTGGCGTCCGGCGCCGCCACCCGTGCCGATGTGCTGCTGGGCTTCAGCGAAAGTGCGGAATACCAGGCGCGCGTGGTGGGCGCGCTGCAGGATGGCGTGGCGTATACGCCGTGGCTGGCATAAGGTGCGCTGTGTATAACGTTGTGGGTAAGCGCCTGAATAAGTGTTGCACAAGTAGGTGATAAGTTGGAGATAAGGTGCTAACAAGTCGGGATAAGTTGTCTTGGCATGTGTATAACACTGTGTAGAAGCTGAGGACAGGCTGGGGATAGTGGTGCATAACTATCCACAGAGTTCAATCACATCATCGCGCTTGAAGTGTGTATAACAATGTGGGTAACCCTGTGGGAACGCGTTGTACAGGCTGCGGATAAGTGCTGCATAAGCCGTGTATAACCGCGCTTCCGCAGTGGATAACCGGCATGCTCACGAGAAGCCAACTCACACGGCGATGCGGGTTTCAAACTTGCTGCGGAAGGTGGAAAAATAGGTTTTTACGTTGCGCACATTGGTGTGGGTGGCGAACAGGCGGTGCGCCAGCGCGTGGTAGGCCGGCATGTTCGCCACTTGTAGCACCAGCACAAAATCGGGGCCCGGCGACACGCGGTAGCACTGCAGCACGGCGGCTTCGTTCGCCACGTGGCGCTCGAATTCTTCCATGCGTTCGGCGGCCTGCACATCGAGCGTGATTTCCACGATGGCGCTCAGGCCGGCACCGATTTTGTCCGGCGCCAGCAGCGCCACCTGGCGCGCAATCACGCCGCTCTCCGTCAACTGCTTGACGCGGCGCAGGCAGGTCGGGGCCGATACGTGGACCAATTGCGCCAGTTCGGCATTGGTCAGCGCGGCATTGTCTTGCAGCACGTTGAGGATACGGCGGTCAATTTCATCGAATGTTGGAAGATTCATTCATTTTTCTCATCTAAATGAAATTTAATTTCTACACTATACAGTGTTGAAATAATATTTCATGCATGATTGAATTTGGAAAGCATATTTCACAAGCACTACTCTACACTGGCTTTTGTTAAATAACTCATCCATTCAAGGACCCCCTATGTGCGGCATCGTCGGCGCGGTAGCGCAACGTAACATCACCCCCATCTTGGTTGAAGGTTTGAAGCGCCTCGAATACCGTGGCTACGATTCGTGCGGCGTCGCGCTGCATGTCGATGGCAAGTTGCAGCGTTCGCGCTCGACTTCGCGCGTGGCGGAGCTGGGCAAGCAAGTCGAAGAAACCGGCCTCAGCGGCTTCACCGGCATCGCCCACACGCGCTGGGCCACGCACGGCGCCCCGGCCTCGCACAACGCCCACCCGCACTTCTCGCCGACCTCGGACAACGCGCGCATCGCGCTGGTCCACAACGGCATCATTGAAAACCACGACGAGCTGCGCAAGGAATTGCAAGACCTCGGCTATGTGTTCCAGAGCCAGACCGATACCGAAGTGATCGCTCACCTCGTTGACCATATGTACCAGGGCGACCTGTACGACACCGTGCAGCAGGCCGTCAAGCGCCTGCATGGCGCCTATGCGATTGCCGTGTTCTGCCGCGAAGAACCGCACCGCGTGGTGGCCGCGCGCCAGGGCTCGCCGCTGATCGTCGGCCTGGGCGAGGGTGAAAACTTCGTCGCCTCCGACGCGATGGCGCTGGCCGGCACCACCGACCAGATCATCTACCTGGAAGAAGGCGACGTGGTCGACCTGCAACTGGGTCGCGTCTGGATCGTCGACGCCGACGGCAAGCCGGTCGAGCGCGAAGTCAAAACCGTGCACGCCCACACCGGCGCGGCGGAACTGGGTCCTTACCGCCACTACATGCAAAAGGAAATCTTTGAGCAGCCACGCGTCATCGGCGACACGCTCGAAGGCGTGACCGGCGTAATGCCGGAACTATTCGGCGACGGCGCCTACCAGGTGTTCAAGGAGATCGACCGCGTGCTGATTCTGGCCTGCGGCACCAGTTACTATGCCGGTCTGACGGCCAAGTACTGGATCGAATCGATCGCCAAGCTGCCAGTCAACGTGGAAATCGCCTCCGAATACCGCTACCGCGATTCGGTGCCGCACCCGAAAACCCTGGTGGTGACGATTTCGCAGTCCGGTGAAACCGCCGATACGCTGGCGGCGCTGAAACACGCGCGCTCGCTGGGCATGGAACACACGCTGACCATCTGCAACGTGTCGACCAGCGCCATGGTGCGCGAGTGCAAACTGGCGTACATCACGCGCGCCGGCGTGGAAGTCGGCGTGGCGTCGACCAAGGCTTTCACCACCCAGTTGGTGGGCCTGTTCCTGCTGACGATGACGCTGGCACAAGTCAACGGCCGCCTCAGCGAAGCAGAGGAAGCCGCGCACACCAAAGCGCTGCGCCACCTGCCGGCATCGGTCTCGGCCGTGCTGGCGCTGGAACCGCAAATCATCGCCTGGGCCGAAGACTTCGCCCGCAAGGAAAACGCCCTGTTCCTGGGCCGCGGCATGCACTATCCGATCGCACTGGAAGGCGCGCTGAAGCTGAAGGAAATTTCGTACATCCACGCCGAAGCGTATCCGGCCGGTGAACTGAAGCACGGTCCGCTGGCGCTGGTGACCGAGGAAATGCCGGTGGTCACGATCGCCCCGAACGACGCCCTGCTGGAAAAACTCAAATCGAACATGCAGGAAGTGCGCGCCCGTGGCGGCCAGCTGTTCGTGTTTGCCGACGTCGACTCGCGCATCCAGTCCAGCGACGGCGTGCACGTGATCCGCATGCCGGAACACTATGGCCACCTGTCGCCGATTTTGCACGTGGTGTCGTTGCAGCTGCTGGCGTATCACGCGGCGCTGGCGCGTGGCACCGATGTGGATAAGCCACGCAATTTGGCGAAGTCGGTGACGGTGGAATAAGGGCGGGATGTTGGCCGACACGACTATGGAAAATAGTAAAGTCGGCCAATAAACAATAAAGTCTCACACAAGACAATAAAGGCAATAAAATTTAACGCAAGATGCCTGGAGGCTTATAGCCCATGTACGTCATAGTATGGCGACATGGGCTTTTTACCGGGTAGCCGGAATCACCGATGCCGTGGCTGTGGATGCTATCAATGTGCGATGACTGGTCAAGTATCGGGACGATCTTCAGGTGTTGCTACCGTTACTTCACCGCCTCGCCAATGTTATGTAGTTTTACTACTCGAGTGGGATGATGATTGGGTTCTTGTAACTATCGGTAACCGATCTGCTTTCTGTATGTAGTATTGCTACAGTCCATCAATGGCAAGGGTTGCCAGTCGATCGCTGCAACGCACGCTTTGGTAATTTTCAAGTTCTAGATAAAGTCGCGCGCCATGGCCGAAACCCCAAAACGGCTCCCAAGTGGACAACCCCGCACGCCGCGTTGTAGCTTTTTATGCCCGATACACCAAAGCGCACCAGCGCAGGCGACCGCGACTTATTCGAGGGCCCGCCCTATCCGACTCTCTATCCCTGGCGCCCAGGACCGCAAGCCGCACCTCCCCATCATCCTTAACACTGGCACTGAAGTGCTCGGGGACATCGTGAAACTTCTGACGACGCTTGCAATGCCTAGTGGCGAGGACTAGAAAAAAGTAAATCGTTTATACGATATCCGAAAAAATATATATTCAAGACAATCTCAAGGGCAAGCTCTAACAGATGGCCACAACATACACATGGCAGTTCGCACCACGCTTTCGTTGCAACGTGTTCGGCTGGAAATCTGATATACCAATCTTGCGCATCAAGGAAGCGCTTGCTGAAATTAAAGCAGTAGCCAAGAAGGAACCGGTGATTGCCGCCGAGGGGGCCGTGCATTTCCTTGAGAAGCTGGCACCAGCAATTGAGCAAGTCGACAGCTCCTCCGGCAGCATAGGCAGCGCAGTTAATCGGGCTATGGAAACACTCGTCCCCATCATCGCCAAGGCGGATGTCGCAACTGGTCATGGAGGCGATGACCCGTGTACCAAAGCGTGCCCGGTGGACACGCACGGCCAGAATGGCTTCTCGGGCTCTGCAAACCTGATAAATTGCACTCTTCGCGATTCAAACCGGCTTTGTGCCACTCGAACCATCACTGCTGGAGCGAGTAATGACAGCAGAGCCGTGGATCTCACTTTCGCCGCCGATAGTATGAGACATTGATATGACAGAACTCCCAACCCCACAATCTGGCGAATTCCTGCTCTACGAAACCGAAGATGGCCGTATCCGTGTCGAATGCCGGTTTGCCGAGGAGACGCTGTGGCTCACGCAGGCGTTGATGGCCGAGCTGTTCCAGACATCGCCACAGAACATCACGCTGCACCTGAAAGCGCTGTATGCCGAGGGTGAGGTCGCCCCGGAGGCAACTTGTAAGGATTACTTACAAGTTCGATTTGAAGGGGAGCGGCAGGTCCGGCGCAACGTCAAGTATTACAACCTCGACGCCATCCTGGCCGTGGGCTATCGCGTCCGCTCGGCACGCGGTACCCAGTTCCGGCGGTGGGCGACGGAGAGGTTGCGCGAGTATTTGCTCAAAGGCTTTGTTCTCGATGATGAACGCCTGAAGAACCCGCCTGTTGGCGACTCGGCCGTACCGGACCGTTTCGACGAGTTACTGGAACGTATCCGCGACATCCGGGCCAGTGAACGCCGGATGTACTTGCGGGTACGCGAGATCTTTGCGATGGCGGCCGACTATTCGCCCTCGCTGTCGGAAACTACCCAGTTTTTCCGGGTTATCCAGAACAAGCTGCATTTCGCTATCACCGGTAAAACCGCCGCCGAGCTCATCGTCGAGCGCGCTGGCAGCGACCTGCCGAACATGGGCTTGACCACCTGGAAATCGGACAAAGTGCAAAAAGCGGATGTGACTATCGCTAAAAATTACCTGTATGAGTCTGAGATCGGGGAACTCAATCGCGTCGTAACGATGTGGCTGGATTTCGCGGAGGATCAGGCGCGCCGCCGCAAAGAAGTCTTCCTGAAAGACTGGACCGAAAAGCTGGATGCCTTCCTGAAATTCAACGACCGTGACGTACTTGAAGGTGCGGGACGGATGTCCAAGAAACAGGCCGACGCCCACGCTGAAGATCAGTATGAGCAGTTTGCCGCCCGCCGGCGGGTACTGCTGGAAGCGGAAGGCGCCGAGGCCAATGTACGAGCCTTGGAGGATGCCGCCAAGGCTCTGCCAAAATCCGGCAAGAGGAACAAAAGCTAAGCCATGATGTCGCTGCGGTTGCCGGCACCCCCATCACAACGGCGCAAAAATCGCCTGCAAATCCTCGGCCGTGATCTGTATCCCCTGCCCTTCCCCCGCCGCCAGCACGGCGTCGGCCAGGCCGGCCTTCTGGCGCTGCATGTCCTGGATTTTTTCCTCCAGCGTGCCCTTGGCAATCAGTTTATAGACAAACACCGGCTTGTCCTGGCCGATGCGCCAGGCGCGGTCGGTGGCCTGGTTTTCCGCCGCCGGGTTCCACCATGGATCGTAATGGATCACCGTGTCGGCGGCGGTCAGGTTCAGGCCGACGCCACCCGCCTTCAGGCTGATCAGAAATACCGGGGTTTGACCCTGCTGGAACGCGTCCACCTGGGCGGCGCGGTCAAGCGTGTCTCCGGTCAGCAGTGAATACGGCACGGCGCGCTCGCGCAACTGGTCTTCGATCAGCGCCAGCATGCTGGTGAACTGGGAAAACACCAGTACCTTGCGGCCTTCGTCGAGCAGCGCATCGAGCATGTCCATCAGCTCGGCCAGCTTGGCCGATGGCGCCGCCGCGCCCTTCTTGCCGACCGTTTTCACCAGCCGCGGATCGCAGCACACTTGCCGCAGCTTCAGCAAGGCGTCGAGGATCACGATCTGGCTGCGCGCCACGCCCTTGGTGGCAATCGCCTCGCGCACCTTGCGGTCCATCGCCAGGCGCACGGTTTCATACAGGTCGCGCTGGGCCCCGGTCAAGGTGACTTCCCGCACCATTTCCGTCTTGGCCGGCAACTCGGTCGCCACCTTGTCCTTGGTACGGCGCAGCAGGAACGGCTTGATGCGGCGGATCAACAGCGCGTTGCGGGCGGTATCGGCTTGCCGTTCGATCGGTTTGCGGAAGTCGCTGTTAAACCGCGCCTCGTCGCCCAGCAAGCCCGGCAACAGGAAGTGGAATTGCGACCATAGCTCGCCCAGGTGGTTTTGCAGTGGCGTGCCGGTCAGGCACAAGCGGTGCCGCGCTTGCAGCAGGCGCGCGGTTTGCGCCGCCTTGGCGCGGCTGTTCTTGATGTATTGCGATTCGTCCAGGATCAGCAAGTGGAAACGCTGCTCGCGCAGCACCGCTTCATCGCGCGGCAGCAAGGCATAGGTGGTCAGCACCAGGTCGGCCTGGCCGATCGCCTCAAACTGCGTTTGCCGCTCGGCGCCATGCAGCAGCAGCACCCGCAGCCCGGGCGCGAAGCGCGCCGCTTCGGCCTGCCAGTTGGCCATCAGGCTGGTGGGCGCGACCACCAGCGCCGGGCGATCGAGGCGGCCCGCTTCCTTTTCCAGCAAGATATGCGACAGCGTCTGGATCGTTTTGCCGAGTCCCATGTCGTCGGCCAGGATGCCGGCCAGGTTGAATTCGCGTAGGAATTGCATCCACGCCAATCCTTCCTGCTGGTAGCTGCGCAATGTCGCCTGCAGGCCGGCCGGCGGCGTGATCGCAGCGATGCCGCCGAAGCTGGCCAGCCGGGCGCCGAGTGCGCGCAAGCGCTCGCCGCCGAGCCAGCGCAGGCCGGCCTGCTGTTCCAGCTCCGCCAGCCGGGCCGCGTCGAGCGTGGGCAGGCGGATCGCCTCGCCGATACGGTCGGTGAAATACAGCTCGCCCAGGATCGTGAGGATGGGTTTGATGCGGCCCCATGGCAAGGCGACATGGCGGCCATCGGGCAGCCGGGCCAGTTGATGGTCGGTGTCGGCATGGGCGGCCAGCGCGTCCGGCGCAAAGTCGCGCGGCGCTTCTCGGATCAGTTGCAGCAGCACCGGCAGCAGCGGTACCCGTTGCTGTTCGATCAGGATACCCAGCGCCAGGTCGAACCAGTCGCCGTTGTCGGCGCCCGGCTCTGCCACCTCCGCATACCAGTCGTCGATCGCCGTTAAATCGTAGCGGTAGTCCGGCGTGGTGTCGATGCGCCAGCCTTGCGCGCGCAGGCGCGGTACCGCACCCTGCGCGAAGTCGCTCCAGGCGCCCTGCGCGGCCAGTTGCAGCACCCCGGGGATGGCCGGCAGCGTCCAGTGGCCCGGCGGCGCCGGCCGGAAGCCCAGCGCCGCCAGCGTATCCCAGGCGGCCGCTTCGGCGGCGCCGTCGCGTACGATGGTTTCATAGCCGCCGGCGCCCTGGCGCCCAAGGTTGCCGGCGGGCGCGATGGGCGCGTGCAGGCCGTCATAATCGAACGCCAGGATGGCGTAATCGTGCCAGGTGGGCTGGTCGGTCGCCGTGGCGGCGCCAAAGGCGCTGCCGAGCAAGAGCAGTGGTTTGGCCCGGATATCGCTGCGCAGTCGCGCCGTGGGCGCCGGCGGTGGCGGCACAATATGGCCGACGCCGCGTGCGCGCAAATGATGCCCCAGTTGGGCGCCCATCTCTTCCAGCACCTGGGGCGCTTGCATCACCAGCGGCGCCATTTGCGCCAGCGGCAGCGGCAAGGCGTCCGGCGTCACTTGCCCCATCGTGCCATCGGCCACGTAATAGGCGGGTTCGGTCGCCAGCACAGCGTCCAACGGCAATCCTTCGCCGTCCTGCCAACCGAGCCGGACCACGCCGCCGCCGATCGGACGCCAGTGCAGCGCGCCACGGCGCGCCGGTCCGGCGGCAAGGAGCCGCACACGGCCCGCGTTCAAGTCGGTCCGGCTATCGGCCCATAGCAGGCATTGCCGTTCCAGCAGCACCCGCATCAATTGCCCGCCCAGTTCACCCTGTGGTTCCAGGTTGGCGCTCAGGAACAGCGATTCCCCACAAGCGGCCACATACAAGCGCAGCGGATAACGTTCGTGTTCGCGCAGGAACGCCGGCGGACGGGTGGCCAGATCGTACACATTGGAACAGACGGTCGCGCCGGAGAGGGCGCCGTCGGCCGCCATGCGCGCCTTGGCCACGTACAGCCGGGTGCGTGGATCGCTATTGCTGCCGGGGACCAGCACGAACACCAGGCGCTGGCCTGCCTTGGCTTTGGACGGCCGCTTGACCGGCTGAGACTGGGCTGCGGTTTCGATGTGTTGCAGCCATGCCGACCACTCGTAGGGCAAGCCGTTCGCATCCGCCGGCGCGGTGACGGGACCCGTATCGCGCAGGCAGGTCAGCAAGGTGGCGGCGACGTGCTTGCAGTTGTAATCCATCGGACAACTGCAGGTGCCGCCAAACACCACTTGATGGCGCTTGACGCTGATGGCGATGCCGACTTCGTAGACTTCGCCATGGCTGCCACTGACGCCGGCACTGATGTAGTCGGGATCGATATCATGCAGTTCAACTTTATTACGGCGCATGTAATCCATGCCCCGCTCCAGCGTGCGGGCATCGAAATGGCGGCGGATATCGTCCTGTGTGAAGTGCATGGCGGCTGAGGCGAGGGGCGGGGCCGGTATTGTAGCGTAGCCGCCAAGCACCAAATGGCGAGGGCGCGGTGCTCACCGGCCCCTGCCGCCTAGCGGATCGCCGGGAGCGACAGTGCGCCATCGACACAGGTGATGGCATTGCCCCCGACCCGGATGGCGGCATCCCGGATCGACAGCCGCAACACCCCTGCCCGCCCCAGCACGGCGCCTTGCGTCGCCAGCAAGTCCTGGCCAAACGCGGGTGTCTGTCCGGTGTGGCGCAGGTAGGCGGCGATGCAGCCGTTGCCGCTGCCGCACACCGGGTCTTCACTGATGCCGTGGGCCGGGACGAAGGCGCGCACTTCGATCGCTGCCGCTGCGCCGGCGGGGTGTGGGCCGAAGATGGTAACCCCGGTATGCCCGCCTTGGGTGTCCTGCACTTTCATGCGCTGCAAATCCGGCTGGCAGTCGAGCACCGCCTGTGCCGAGGGCAATTGCACCACCACCCAGCGTGGGCCGACGTCGACCAGGTGCGGTGGTCGCTGCGGGTCCAACGGCGTGCCGAGGATCGCTTCCAGTTCCCCGATCTGGCCGGCGTCGAGCACCGTCAATTGCGGTGGCGGCAGCTCGAACGCGATCCAGCGCTGGCCGTCATCGGCCTGCTCAACGTGCAGCGTGACCAGGCCGGCCGTGCATTGCTGCACCAGCTTGCCGTTCCGTGCCGCGATCACGCCGGCTTCCAGCAGCGCATGGGCGGTGCCGATGGTGGGATGGCCGGCAAACGGCAGTTCCGCGCCCGGCGTAAAAATACGCACGTGGTAGTCGGCGCCGTCCACCGTGGCCGGCACCACGAAGGTGGTTTCCGACAGGTTGGTCCAGCTGGCGATCTGCTGCATCTGGCTGGTGGAAAGGTGCTGGGCATCGAGCACCACCGCAACCGGGTTGCCCTTGAATGGGGTGGCGGTGAAAACGTCGACGGTCTTGAATGGTACGCGTGGCATGCGGGCCTTTATCTGCGGGAAAAGTGACGGTTTCCGGGCGGCGTGACGGCCGGCGGCGGGCTGCAAGCAGTCTACCTGCCAGGGGCGCACTGGCACCGGAACAATTTGTCATTGCGTGACCAGTACAGTATCGCCGGCCTGGGGCGCACTGTACTGGCGCGGCATGGCTGCCTGGCCTCTTTGGCAGCGGGCGCTGCGGGGGCTGGTGAGGTTGCGGAACCTCAGCGCCGCAATTCCGACATGATTTTCTCGGCCAGGAAATCACACGGCGGCCGCTTCGATTTACTGCTGCGCGCCAGGATCACTTCCAGCGCATCGATTTCCGGCAAGCCCTGCGCCTGGCCCAGTATCGCCAGGTGCGCGGGCACCGCGCAGCGCGCCAGCGGCGCCACCGCCAGCCCGGCTTCGACCATGCTCAATAAGCCCATCAGGCTGGGGCTTTCATATGAGGTGCGATAAGGTATTTTTGCCCGCTCCAGGCTGCGGATCGCGTTCTCGCGCGCCACGCTGCCCGGCAGGAACACCGCGATCGGCAATGGTCGCTCGCGCCAGATATCTTTCGCGCTGGGCGTGGCGGCCCACACCATCGGTTCAAAGCGGATGAATTCGCCCGACAGGCCTTTCACCCGCGTGGCGCACACCAGGTCGACCGAGCCATCCTTGACCATCGGCGCCAGCGCCACGCTGGGCAAGCCGACCACCTGGATTTCGACCTTCGGGTAGGTGGCGGAAAACTTCTTGAGGATCGACGGCAGCAGCGAATACGCATAGTCGTCCGGCACGCCGATGACGACGCGGCCCGTGATGTCCGGCCGCACCACCGCCGCCCATGCTTCATCGCGCAGCGCCAGCATGCGCCGCGCATACGTCAGCAGCACTTCGCCATCCTGGGTCAGCGTCACGCTGCGCGGCTTGCGCACGAACAGCGGCTTGCCCAGCGCGGTTTCCAGCGTCTTGATCTGCATGCTGACCGCCGATTGGGTGCGGTGCACGACTTCCGCCGCGCGCGTGATGTTGCCGGTATCGGCCACCGCGACCAGCATGGTCAAAACGTCAAGGTCGAGTGCTTTCATGGTGTCTTGGTATCAGAAAAACTGATCAATGCAATCAATATTATGCGATTTTCTTAGGCTAACACGTCGGGCATAGTATCGGAAAGGAGCCCACACATGAACGCACGCACCAACCCATCGATCTTCGCTTCGCCCGAACTGTACTTCGCCACGCTGTTGTCCGGCATGCGCGTGCCGTACGTGGCGTCCGGCACCGGTGAGCCGCTGTTTTTCGTGCATGGCTCCTTGTGCGATTACCGCTACTGGAACAGCCAGGTCAATGTGCTGTCGAAGCATTATTTTTGCGTTTCCACCAGCCTCAGTCACTACTGGCCGGCCGATGATGCCCGTACCCACGGCGAATTCAGCTGGCAGGCGCATGTCGATGAACTGGCCGAGTTCATCAGCGCCATGCACGTTGGCCCGGTGCACCTGGTGGGCCACTCGCGCGGCGGCTGTGTGGCGTTCCAGCTGGCGCGCCAATATCCGAATCTGGTGAAAACCCTGACCCTGGCCGACCCGGGCGGCCCGCTGCAGATCGACGGCATGCCGGAAGCCGTGTTGCCGGCGGCAACCCTGGCCGTGCGCGCCAGGGCGGCTGAATTGATCGAGGCCGGTGAGGTGGACGCGGGGCTGGAAATGTTTGTCGACTCGGTCAGCATGCCGGGCATCTGGAACAAGAGTTCCAGCAGCTTCCGCACCATGGCCATCAACAACGCGGCCACCTTGCCCAAGCAGTTCCGCGACCCGCTGCCGGCCTATAGCCGCGCCGCGGCGGGCGACGTGTCATGCCGCACTTTGCTGATCGGCGGCGAAAAGAGCCCGCGCATGTACCGCGACAATATCGACCAGCTGCTGGCATGGATTCCACAGGCGGAAAAACAGACGATTGCCGGCGCGTCGCATGGCATGAACGTCACCAACCCGGCAGCGTTCAACCGCTTGATTCAGGCGTTTGTGGATGGCGTTTAACCCGCCAACTGCAACAGTGCCTTTTTTTCCCGCCATGCCGCCTGCACGAAGGGATCGGTGATGGCATAGCGGCCATGGCCGCGCCGCATCACTAGGTTGGCGGCCATCAGTTCATTGACCACGGGCTGGATGTCTTCCACGTTGACGTTGCGCCCCACGACTTGGCTGTAATCGGCGGCGGTCTCGTTCGAGAACAGGCCGGTCGCATCGCCTTCGGTGGCGGCAATCCGTTCGAAAATGGCCGTTGCCAACACACCCAGCTGTTCTACTTTGGACAGCTCCAGGTCGGCAGCGGTCGAGCGCAAGGTCATGGCGATGATGGACAGCGCGGCGTCCGTGCTGTCGTCAGCGGGATGCGCCGCCTGTAACTGGCGCAATGCCCGCAGCAGTTCTTCCGGCCGGTTGCCCAGCGCATTGAAAGCGTCGATGGCTGCCTTGCGTGACGGCCGATGCGGCGCGCCGGATGCGGCCAGCCGTTGCAGCAGGTAATCCACATAGTCTGCCGCCAGGACCGGATACGGGATCGACGTTGCGCCATTGAACGCCTGGGTACGCCGAGTGGTCAGTTCACTGACCAGTGCGCGGTGCGAGCCGGTGCCCAGGAAGATGAAATGGCCCGGCGTGCCAGGGCGTGGGTTGACGGCATCGCGGGCGGCCTTCAGCGCCAGCAATAATTCATTGCCCTCGTCGGTGGTGATGGCTTGCTGCACTTCATCGACCACCATCACCACGTTGCACCGGGCCTGGTCGACCAGTTCCGTCATGGCTTGCGCCAGTGTCGCCCCGTCTGGTGCGCCGACCGCTTCCACCTTGAAGCCGAATTTGAAGGGGCCGGCGGCCAGATCCAGTTGCCGGATGCGGCCGAAGCGGGCGAGCAGCGCCGAAGCCGGGTTTTGCAGGTCCTTGAGCGCCTCGATGATGGCCGTGCGCACCAGTTGCGCAGGATTGGCTTTGATGTCGCTCCATAAGTCCACATACATGACCAGCGCGCCTTGCGCTTCCAGGGCGGGAATCAGGTCGCGCAACAGGAACGTGGTCTTGCCGGTACGCCGTTGGCCGGAAATAAACAAACCAGAACGCAATCCCTCATCAAGGATGCCGGGATGAAGCAGTTGCCGGGCCATTTGGGAGGCCAGGTCGGCGCGGGCAAAATATTGGCTCATGAAATTACCCAGAATTATGGATTGGCTATAATTATAGCCTACACATAATTCTGACTAATGCAAGCCGATTCAAACCTTCCCCGCCATGGCCTTGGCATAGCCGGCCGGATGGAGCCGCCCATACAGCACAGCGACCATTGCCACGCACACCAGGTGCAACTGCCAGCCGATGGCAAACCCGCCCGTCGCATCGCGCAGCGCCGCCACGATCAACGGTGGCAGCGACGCCATCAGGAAACCGCCACCCTGCATCAAGGCCGATAAGGCGCCGGCTTGCGCCGGATCCGGCAAATGATCGAGCGCGACGATCAGCGACAGTGAAAAGCAGCCCCCCAGCCCCGCGCCCAGCAACAGTACCCACGCCAGCGGCGCCACGTCAGGGATCAAGGCCAGCGCGGCGTAACCGGCCGCCTGGAACGCCAGCGTCAGCCACAGCCAGGGCCGCCGGTCGGGGTGTTGGCGGGCCAGCACCGGCAATAGCAAGGCGCAGCACGCCTGGCATGCCGACATCGCGGCAAACAGGCCGCCGCTGGCCGCCGCGCTCCAGCCGTGCTCGCGATAAAACGGCGCCAGCCAGGCCACCACGGTGGAAAAGCCGCTATTCATCAGGCCGAAGGACGTCATCAGCAGCCACACGCGGGGCTGGCGCAAATAATCCATCAGGGCCAGCTGGCCCGGCGGCGGCGCCGTGTCGCGCGGCAGGCTGACGCCGGCCAGCGCCAGCGCCAACACTGCCGGCAAGGCCATCCAGGCCAGCCCGCTATGCCAGTCGCCGCCGGCGTTGGCGGCCAGCGGCGCCAGTTGCGCGCCGAGTGCGCCGCCCACCATCAGCATCGCCGAATACAGCCCCATGACGACGCCCACCTGTTGCGGGAATTGCCGTTTGATGATGCCCGGCAGGACCGCTTGCAGCACGGCGACGCCGAGTCCCAGCAAGGCGGCGGTGCCGACCAGTTGCCAGCCGGTCGCCGTGAACAGCCGCAACGCAGAACCCAGCACCAGCAAGCCCAGTGCACCGAGGATGGCGCGCCGCGCGCCGATGCGCGCTTGCAGCCAGGGGCCGCCGAACGCGCACACGCCCATCAGCAGCATCGGCACCAGCGTCAGCAGCGACAGGCCTATTAAATTCAGCCCGGTTTGCGCGCCGATATCGCGCGCCAGTGGCCCGATGCCGGTGATGAAGGGCCGCAGGTTCAGCGCGACCGCAGCGATCGCCGCCAGCAGCACGACGGCGGGAACGGTGGTGGGTCGGCTGGATGGGGCGGAATGGTCCGCTTCAGAGGCTACACGCAGGCAGGCGCGCTCGTGTGTCATGGATATTCCTTTCATCGACGCCGCTGGAAGTTAGCCACAAGGCTCAACGGTTTGGGTGGGCCGATGCTGATAGTGCTTATGCGGTGGCGCAGCGACAAGGCGCCTGCGCATCAACGGTCATGCAAGACTCATCGTGGTGAAAAAGTCACGGAAGATCTATCTTTACCGGAATGGCAACCGGGGTAAGCGGCGTGGTTACAATAGGGAATTATTAATATAAAAAGTTAATTCTTTGATCAAGGGACGCCATCCATGTCTGCTCGCCGCCATCTCCGCCCTACCGTCTTAGCGTACTCCATCGCCGCCGCCTGCACCCAGGCGGTCTTCATCGCGCCGACCGCCCTGGCGCAGCAGAAGGTGGACCCGAGTGCCGATCAACTCGAAGTGGTCACCGTGACGGCGCAAAAGCGCAAGGAAGACCCGAACAAGGTGGCGATGAGCATCTCGGCGGTCAGCGGTGCGCAGCTGCAATCGCAGCACGTGGCCGATTTCACGGACTTGACACGGGTGGTGCCGAATATTTCGTTTACCGCCGCCACCGGCAATGGCGGCGCCGGTCCCGGCACCTCCAACATTGAAATCCGCGGCATCAGTTCCGCCGCCGGCGCCGCCACGGTTGGCATTTACCTGGGCGACGTCTCGCTGACCGTCGGTAATGTCTACACCATGGGCACGGTGGAACCGAAGTTCTTCGACATCGACCGGGTCGAGGTGCTGCGCGGCCCGCAGGCCACGCTGTATGGCGCCAGCTCGATGGGCGGCACCATTAAGTTCGTGCCGAACGAGCCGGACTTGAAAGAGCGTGAATTCACCACCTATGCCGACGTGTCGGCGCTGAAAGGCGGCAGCGCCAGCTACTCGGCCAACGCGGTGGCGAACTTCCCGCTGATCGACGATCAACTGGCACTGCGCATTGGCGTGCAGTCGCAGCGCGCGGGCGGCTTTATCAACCAGGTCGATGGCGCGGGCAAGGTGCTGGCCAACGACATCAACCGGATCGATGACCAGGAGTTGCGCGTGGCGCTGAAATGGAAGCCGCTGCGCAGCGTGACCGTCACGCCGTCGTTCTACTACCAGAAGGTCGATGCCAAGGATATCGCCGCCTTCAATATCGATCTGCCGTCGAACTGGCCCCGCTACCAGGCGCAAAAGCAGGTGCGTGAACCATCGAAGGATGTGCTGCAAACGGCCAACCTGGCGGTGAACTGGGACCTGGGCTGGGCCGATCTGGTGTCGAGCACCAGTTACTTCAAGCGCAAGTTCGACCGCATCCAGAACGGTTCGGCCTACAACAGCTATTCGCTGTCGACCTTCCTGACTTCGATCGACGATGGCGGCAATGCGCCGCCGGAACTGATCGAGGCGATTGCCGGCCTGCCGTCGGCGGTGCTGATCAACAACCGCGTGCGCCAGGTGGCGCAGGAATTCCGTCTGGCGTCGCGCCCGTATGACGAGAAAGTATCGCCGTGGACCTGGCTGGGCGGCGTGTATGTGTCGAACCAGCATACCGGCATCGATGAAAACGACCCGATCTTTGGCGTCAACGCGACCTTTGCCAGCTTCGGCTACACCACGCCGGACCCGGACTTGCTGCCGGGCTGGAACAGCGGCTCGTTCCCCGGCGATAACTCGTTCCAGGGCGTGTTCCGCTACCGTGAAAAGCAAAGCTCGGTGTTCGGTGAAGCGAATTACTACTTCACGCCGACGCTGCATGCGACCGTGGGGGCACGCTACCTGAAGGGCGATTCGACGCTGGACCAGCGCAACGGCCTGTACCTGGCGGGCGCGGGCAATAACAGCAGCACCAGCCTGTCGTCGAAGGCCTTTACGCCGAAGTATGCGGTAACGTGGGAAGTCGATCCGCAGCACACGATTTACGCGACAGCGGCGAAAGGCTTCCGCCTGGGCGGCTCCAACGTGTTCGTGCCGCCGACCACCTGCGGCGAAGACCTGGAAGCCAATGGCTTGAAGGCTGGGCCTGAAACTTACAAGTCGGACAGCCTGTGGAGCTATGAACTGGGCAGCAAGTCGCGCTTCTTCAACAACCGCCTGTCGGTGAATGCGGACGTGTTCTACATCAAGTGGAAAAACATCCAGCAGGGCGTCTACCTGCCGACCTGCGCCTACACCTACAACGCCAATGCCGGCAACGCCGTCAGCAAGGGCTTTGAATTCGACATCAAGGCCAAGCCGCTGTCCGGCCTGACCCTGTCCGCCTCGGGCGGCTACGTGCAGGCGGAATTGTCGAACGATGAAGGCGTCAACAACGGTGTGCTGGGCGCGGTGCGCGGCGCGCAGGTGCAGGGGGTGCCGAAATATAACGCGGCCGTCAGCGCGCAATACAACTTTGCACTGTTTGGCGACAAGAGCGCGTTCGTGGCGGCCGGCGTGCAATGGGTGGGGCCATCGAAGGGATCGCTGAACCCGGCCAGCACCGATTATGATCGCCCGGCGTACCACACGGCCGACTTGAGCGCGGGCCTGTCGGTGGACCGCTACAAGTTCACCGCGTATGTGAAAAACCTGTTCGACAACGATACCGTGATCCAGCACCCGCAAGTGGCGTCGATCGTGCAAGGTTACCGCGTGACGCCGCGCGCCATTGGTGTCAGTGTCGCGGCGAAGTTCTGATGCTGATGCTGCTGCTGATTCGGAGGCGATGATGGACGGCGAGGTATTGCATGGCAGCTGTTTGTGCGGTGGCGTGGCTTACCGGGCCGAGGGCCCGGTGCGGCACACCAGCCATTGCTATTGCACGATGTGCCAGAAACAGCACGGCGCGGCGTCCGGCACCTATGCGAACGTGGCGCGCGCCACGTTCGTCTTTGAGCGGGGCGAGGCGCTGGTGACGGAGTACGCATCGTCCGATCATGGCCGGCGCGGCTTTTGCAAGGTGTGTGGTTCGACCTTGTACTGGCGCAGTACGCAATCGGAGGACCGCATCGCGGTCACGCTGGGGACGCTGGAGCCGGCGTATACCGGGACGGTGGTGAAGGAACTGCACGTGGACACCAAACCTGGCTGGTTGCCGGTCAGGTCGTAAAACAAAGCCGCCTTGCCGCACCGTGATGCGTGCAAGGCGGCGATGGGGATTACTTGGTGGTGGCGACGACAGGCGTTGCTGCTGCTGGAGCCGGTGCCGCCGCGGCTTTTTCAGCCGGCTTGGCTTCGTCTTTCTTGCCGTGTTCCTTGGCTTTGTGCTTGGTGTGCGAAGCGGTTTTCTCGGTCTTGGCATCGGCCTTCACGTCGGCCTTCACGTCCGCCTTGGCGTCGGTCTTCGCTGCAACTTCTTCCTTTTTGACTTCCTTGGTGTCGGCTTTGGCGACCACCTTGGTGTCTTTGGCTTCCGCTTTGACTTCCGCTTTCACCGGTGCTTTCACATCAGCTTTGGCGTCGACTTTCGCGGTTGCCGCAGCAGGCGTTGCGGCGGCCGCAGGGGCGGCGGCTGGAGCCGGCGAATTGGCGAAAGCTGCGGTAGCGAACAGGCCGGCGATCAGGGTAGCGATGGTCTTGGTCATGATATGTTTTCCTTGAATGTAAAGAATTAGATATAAACAGTTTATTTAGTATTACTTGTTTCGTGCATTACTACTTACGTACATTACTTGGCTGGTGCTGCTGGCTTGACTTCCTGCGTCTTGGCTTCCACCGTGACGTCGGCTTTGGATTCGGTTTTGAGCTCCGCCTTGGCGTCGGCTTTCGCTTCGGCTTTGGCGACCGGGGCTGCTGTTGCAGGCGTGGCCGGTGCGGCGGATGGGGACTGTGCAAACGCGGCGCTGGCGAACAGGCTGGCGATCAGAATGGCGGAGATTTTTTTCATGGTTCAGTTCTCTTTCTGTGATGTGCTTGCTTGTATTTTGTTTGCTTCGTTTCGTGCACTTGTCTGTGTCACTTGAGCATAAAACGGACGCCGGACGACCAGCGTTGACGGCCTTTACACGTGCTTACAATTGATGAGCTTGCTTACAATTGGCGCGTCAACGCCAGCAGGCCGCACCGGCGTCATGCCCGGTGCGGCCTGCATTGAAAAAGCCAGGAGAATGACTGCTTACACGGTCGGCAAGCGCAGGATGTCTTCGGTGGCGAGGATGGCGCCGAAGGCATCGGCGATGGTGGCCAGCGAGGCGCGGTGCAGCGCCGCATGCGGCAATACGGTGCCGTCGCCGGTATCGAGGTCGCGGGTGGCGCAGGCATCGTCCGCCACCAGCACGCCATAGCCGAGCGGCACGGCATCGCGCGCGGCGCCGCTGACGCACATGTGCGTCATCAGGCCGGTGATCAACAGCTGCTCGATACCCGCCGCTTTCAGGCGCGCATCGAGGTCCGTTCCCTGGAATGCGCTGACCATGGTTTTTTTCACGATGACATGGTGCGGCGCGGGCGCCAGCTCGCTGTGCTGCAGAACCGTGGCGCTGTCTTCAGCGAAGATCGGACTGCCGGGCGGCGTCACGTGCTGGATATGGAATACCGGGATGCCGTGCTGGTCGGCATGGGCCACCAGCATGCGGGCATTGCGCAGCGCGTTGGCGCCATCCGGAATCGGCAACCGGCCAGTGAAGTATTCATTCTGGAAGTCGATCACCAGCAGCGCGGTGTGGCTGGTATCGAGGCTGCTGGGCGCAACGGCGCCGGACAGGGTACGCAAGGTTGGGTGGTGCATAATGGGCTCCTGTTTGAGTGAATGTTTGAGTCAACGTCTGAGTGAACGATGGGTGGCAGAACCGGGTCCAGTATCGGCTTGCGGCGGTTGGCGCGAAAGCGCCGGACAAGACAAGCTATGCTAGGATCGGGCCATGTTGAATTCATCCCCCGGCCCGGCCCATACAGTGGCGGTCGTCGCATTCGAGGGCGTCAGCCCATTTCACTTGTCGGTTCCCTGCATGGTGTTCGGCGATGATTTGTCACGCCTTGGCGTGCCCCGCTACACGTTGGTGGTGTGTGGCGAAAAGCCTGGTCCGATTGCCACCATGTCCGGCTTCGATATCGTGGTGGAGCGCGATCTGTCGGCGCTGGCGCAGGCCGATACCGTGATCGTCCCGGCCTGGCCCGATCCTGACGTTGCGCCACCGGCGCCGCTGTTGCAGGCGCTGCGCGCGGCCCATGCGCGCGGCGCCCGGATGGTGGGCCTGTGTTTGGGCGCGTTCGTGTTGGCCGAAGCCGGGTTGCTCGATGGCCACACGGCATCGACCCACTGGGTATGGGCCGAGGAATTCGCCCGCAGGTACCCAAAGGTGAAGCTGGATCCGAAAGTGCTGTATGTCGACGACGGCGCGATCCTGACGTCGGCCGGCACGGCGGCGGCGATCGATTGTTGCCTGCACATGCTGCGCGTCGACCATGGCGCGGAGGTCGCCAGTCGGGTGGCGCGGCGCATGGTGGTGGCGCCGGTGCGCCACGGCGGGCAGGCGCAATACATCGAACAGCCACTGCCGAAAAATAGCGGCAGCGATCCGCTCAGCAAGGCGCTGGATTGGGCCATCGGCAACCTGGCGCAGCCGATCAGTGTCGATACGCTGGCGGCACGCGCGGCCATGAGCCGCCGTAATTTCACGCGCCGTTTCAAGATGAAGACCGGCACCACGCTGGCGCAATGGCTGATCAATTACCGGCTGGCGGCCGCGCAGCGCTTGCTGGAAACCGGCGGCCAGGCGATCGACCATATTGCCGACCTGGTCGGCTTTGGTTCGGCGGCTTCGCTGCGCCAGCATTTCACGGCCAGGTTCGGCGTGTCGCCGGCGGCGTACCGCAAGCAATTCCGCAGTGTGTGATGGGAAATAAAAAAGCTCCTGCCGTGACAGGAGCTTTCGAGGAGGGGGAGCGGATTACTTGGTGGTGGCGGCAACCGCTGGTGCTGCTGGTGCGGCGACCGGTGCAGGCGTTGCGGCGGTTTTCTCGGCCGGCTTGGTGTCCGCTTTGGCGTGCTCCTTGGCTTTATGTTCCTTCGCTTTGTGTTCCTTGCCCGTGACTGCCGCTTTGTCCACTTTCACTTCTTTCTTCGCGCTGTCTTCTTTCGCTGCGGCCTTCACTTCCTTGGCCTCTGCCTTGGCCGCCACTTTGGCTTCCGCCTTGGCATCCTTGGCTTCCGCTTTCACCGGCGCTTTGACTTCAGCTTTCACGTCCGCTTTGGCTTCGACCTTGGCCGGCGCCACTGCTGGCGTTGTGGTGGCGGAAGGGGCTGGCGATTGAGCGAAAGCAGCGGTAGCGAACAGGCCGGCGATCAGGGTGGCGATGGTCTTGGTCATGATATGTTTTCCTTGAATTTATTAAATTAGATATAAACGGTTTATTCGGTATTAATTATTTATGTATTACTTGGCTGGCGCGGCGGCCGGCTTTGCTTCCTGCGTTTTTGCTTCTGCCTTGACGTTGGCTTTGACGTTGGCTTTGGATTCGGTTTTCACTTCCGGCTTGGCTGCTGCTTTGACTTCAGCCTTGGCTACCGGGGCTGCTGGTGCAGGCGTGGCCGGTGCGGAAGATGGGGACTGTGCAAACGCGGCGCTGGCGAACAGGCTGGCGATCAGAACGGCGGTGATTTTTTTCATGGTTCAGTTCTCTTTCTGTGATGGGCTTGCGTTGTTTTGCGGTTTTCGTTTCGTGCACTGATCTGTGTCACTTGAGCCTAAAACGGTCCCCGGATGACCGCCGTTGACGGTCTTTACACGTGCTTACAATTGATGAAATTGCTTACAGTTTCGCCAGCAGCAGGCCCGCCGCCATCAGCACGAACAAGGCACCCATGGCTCGCCGCAGCATCCGCATGCCGCCACCATGCAGCAGGTGCGCCCCGGCCCTGGCGGCAAGCACCACGTAGGTCACGTGTGAGACCAGGATGCAGGCCACGAAGGTCAGGCTCAGCAGCAGGAAGCGCGCGCCCGTCAGCTGCTGCAGCGGCAGGAACTGCGGAAAAACAGCAGGCCGGCGCCGCTGACCGCGACGCAGGACACCAGGAACACGCCGGCGGCATTGCCGGCCGAACTGTATAAGGTGCGGCGCGCACCCAGTGTCAGCGTGGTGGAAATCGCCAGCAGCACGCCGGGACCGGAACTGAAGGTGGCGGCCAGCACCACCGCGACAAAGGACAGCCAGAGCGACAACGACATGTGAACGTCCGCAGTGTTCAGGGATGCGTGGCGCCGTGGCTGAGGAAGGCGGGGCGCTGGCGCAGCCGTTCGTAATAGGCGCGCACGGCGGGCAACTCGGCATGCGCGATCGGTGTGGCCAGCCAGCGCTGCACGGAGACGCCCAGCACGATGTCGGCCAGCGTGAAGGACTGGCCCGTCGCAAAGGTGTTGGCGGCGGCCAGGTGGGCGTCGAGTGTTGCCATCTGGCGGTTCCATGCGGCCGTGCTGGCGGCAATCGCCGCGGCATCCGTGAAATCGGGATGGCGCCGCACCAGCGCCATGAAGGCGTAGCGCCATGACGCGTTCAAGTCCGTGGCTTGCCAGTCCATCCATTTTTCCACGTGGGCGCGCGCCAGCGGATCGGCCGGCAGCAGGTCGGTGCGCTGGTGGCGGCCGGCCAGGTAGCGGCAAATGGTGTTCGATTCCCACAGCACGGCATCGCCATCGACCAACACCGGCACCAGTCCGTGCGGATTGAGCGCCAGGAAGTCCGGGGTCGGCGCGGGGCGGCCGGTGCCCTGGCCCCATGCTTCGAGTTCATACGGCAAGCCGATTTCGGCGCAGGTCCACAGCACTTTGCGGACATTGATGGACGGGGCTTTTCCAAGGATTTTGAGCATGGCGTCAACGATCAGGGGGAGGGAATCCCCAGTATCACACTGAAATGAAAAGGAATAAATCCCGTAATATTTACAACATCGTGAACTCAGAATTAATAATCATGGACAAGATGCGCAGTATGGAAGTGTTCGTGCGGGTGGTGGACGCCGGCAGTTTCACGGCGGCGGCCGGCCAGTTGGCCATCTCCACCGTGATGGTCAGCAAACACATCGCCGCGCTGGAAAAACTGGTGGGCGCGCGCCTGTTGCACCGGACCACGCGCAGCCTGGGCCTGACGGAAATCGGCGAACGCTATTGCGACGAGTGCCGCCACATCCTGCACCTGGTGGCGGCGGCGGAAACCGGCGCGCAAGCGATGCGCGCCACGCCGCGCGGCGTCATCAAGCTGAGCGCCCCGGCCGCCTTTGGCGGCCATTGCCTGGCGCCCGCCCTGGCGGAGTACCTGGCGCGCTATCCGGACGTCAGCGTGGAACTGGATTTGTCGAACCGCCTGTCGGATCTGGTGGACGATGGCCTCGACGCCGCCATCCGCATCGGCTACCTGAAAGACTCTGCGCTGGTGGCGCGGCCGCTGCAACCGACGCGCATGGTGATCTGCGCGGCCCCCGCGTACCTGGCGCGGCGCGGCACGCCGCAAACGCCGGCCGACCTGGGCCAGCATGATTCGCTCGATTTTCAGCACTGGCGGCGTGACGTACGCTGGCGGCTGGACGGCATGGGGCCCGCTGCGCCGCTGCCGACCTCGCGCCTGCGCTCGAACCAGGGGCCGGCGCTGCGGCAAGCCGCGCTGGCCGGACTGGGGCTGGTGATGCAGGCCGAAGTGGTGCTGGCGGACGATATCGCCGCTGGCAGGCTGGTGCCGGTGCTGCGCGATTACATGCCGGCGCCGAGGCCGATGCACTTGCTGTACCCGCGCGACCGCCAGGCCACGCCCAAGCTCAGCAGTTTTGTGGAATTTGTGGTGGCGCGGTTTGGCGCATGATGTCGCCAGTGACGTGTCAAATTAACTACATCCATACCCTCTATGCAATGCAACAATGATTGCTACACACCAAAAAACCCTTTAGAGTGAGGGGTTTAGCCGTTCCAGACTTGTAAGCCTTGTCATGTCTTCCCGACATGGCACTTTCCCCAGAACCACCATGACCCTGAAATCGTTCGTGCGTACCGGCTTGCCTGCCGTGTGCGCGTCGCTGGCCCTGACCGCCCTTCCCGTTTACGCGCAGAAAATGTCGGCGGCCGACAAGTTGAAACAGGAAGTCGCGGCCGCCATCGCGGCGGCCAATGCCGCCAAGGGCGATGCCACCACCGGCACCATTGAAGCGGCGAAAGCGGAAGGCGAGCGCCAGGCCCGTATCAGGGAAGCGCTGGCGGCGCCAACGCTGTCGCCGTCGGCGCTGATGCGCGGCACGGCGGCGCCAGGGACGCCGGGCTTGCCGGCTCAAGGCGCGGCGGCCATGTCGGCCACAGTGGCCATCGGCGCCGAGCAGGCCACGCCCGCCACCCCGGACGCGCAGGCGCCCTCCGCCCCGGCCGGACCGGAAACCGTGGCGATGGGCGCCGAACAGCGCCTGGCGCTGGTGATTGGCAATTCGGGCTACAAGACCTCACCGCTGATCAACCCGGTCAACGATGCGCGCGCCATGGCGATCAAATTGCAGCAGTTGGGCTTTACCGTCATCAAGCGCGAAAACGCCAGCCTGGAAGAAATGATGTCGGCGGTGCGCGAATTCGGCAATCAGCTGAAAAACGGCGGTGTCGGCCTGTTTTATTACGCCGGTCACGGCATCCAGGCCAAGGGTGTCAATTACCTGGTGCCGGTCGACGCCAACATCGCGCGCGAAGATGAATTGGCGACGCGCGCCTACAACGCCAACGAAGTGCTGGAAAAGATGGATACGGCGAAGAACCGTATCAACCTGGTGGTGCTCGACGCCTGCCGCGACAATCCGTTTGCGCGCAGCTTCCGCTCCGGTGCGCGCGGCCTGGCCGGCATGGACTCGACGCCTAAGGGCACGCTGGTGGCGTATGCCACCTCGCCCGGCTCCACCGCGTCCGATGGCAGCGGCTCCAACGGTTTATATACGGCGCAATTGCTGGCCGCGATGGCGGAACCGGGCGTGAAAGTCGAAGACGTGTTCAAGCGCGTGCGCGAAGGCGTGCTGTCGGAATCGGAAGGCAAGCAAACACCGTGGGAAATGTCGTCGATTACCGGCAATTTCTATTTCAATCCGACCGCCGAGCAGCAATCGCAGCCGGTGGTCAGCGCCGTGGCCGTGCCGCGCGTGGGCGCGATGGCGCGCAATTCGTCGCAAACGCTGATCCCGCGCAAGCTGATTGAAAACTACCAGTTGGCCGGCAACTTCGCGATCCAGTCCGGCGCGGCGCAGGGCGGTTTTTCCGCCAGCGGCCACCATTTCGCGCTGGTCACCGGCGACAAGACCCTGCACGTGTGGAATACCGATACCGGCATAGCGACGGTGACGGAGCCCGGCTATGGCGTGTCGTCGATGTCGGCCAACCGCCGCTACTTGCTGGGCCTGGCCGACAACGGCAAGGTCACGATCACGGACTTGCACAACGAAGCGGCGCCGAAAGTGCTGACCGGCCTGCCGGCCGGCATCACCAAGGCCGGCCTGTCGCCGGACGGGCGCCGGCTCGTGATTCACACGCGGGACGACGGCTTTATGCTGTACGACGCCGAAAGCGGCCAGCGCATGGCCAAGCTCGACAGCGTGGACGGCGAACCGCGCTTTGACTTTGCGCCGGTTGGTAAGCGCTTGCTGACCTGGGGCAGCCGTGACAGCGCAATGAAACTGTGGGACAGCGAAACGGGCAGCAAAGTGGCGCGCATGAGCGACCATTGGGATCCGGTCGCGCTGACCCGCTTTTCCCGTGACGGCGCGCTGCTGGTGAGCGCGGCGGCCAACGACAAGGCGGTGATTTTCCGCATGTCCGACGGCGACAGTGTGCGCCGCTTCAGTTTCGGTGACGGCAACCCGGTGCCGCAGTTTGCCGACTTCTTCCAGGATGGCAAGCGCGTGCTGGCGTATGTGCTGCGCAGCGCGCGCCAGGAACTGGGCGCGGTCATGCACTTGGGAGTATGGGATAGCGCCAGCGGCAATTTTGTTGCTTCCCTGCTCGGTGATGGCATCACGGTCCGTAATTACCGCTTCTCGCCGGACCGTTCGCGCCTGTTCGTTAATGCCGGCGACCGCAACCTGTACGTGTTCGACATGAACAGCCTGAAGCGCCTGTCGACCTTGTCCGGCGCGGAATTGCTGCATGTGTCGCCGGATGGCCGCCGCGCCATCGTCAAGGGCACCGAAGGCGTGCGCCTGGTCGATGTGCAGACCCTGTCGCCGCTGGCGCGCATGCCGGGCCAGGTCAGCGCCTACATGTCGTCCAAGGGCGGCCTGTTCGTGACCAGCACGGAAACCGGCTTGCTGACCTTGTGGAGTCTGGAAAATGGCGACGCCATCGGCCACCTGAAAGGCCACCTCGATGCGATCACCGGCGCCCTGTTCTCGGACGACGGCCGCCGCCTGGTGACGGTCGGCACCGACAACGTGGCCAAGCTGTGGGCGCTGCCGGACATCCGCGAAGCCAACCAGCTGGTCAAAGACCAGTTTGAATCGAGCGCGGAATACCACAAGCGCATGAGCAACTGGAGCTCGCCCTACAGCGCGCTGGCCCATCTGGTCGGCTATAACGCCGATACCCAGACCTATTCCGTCAAAGTCGGCGACGTCGCCATCGACGTGCCGTTCGACCGCGACGCCGCGCGCAAGCTGATGGGGCAGCGCCAGGCGATTGTCACGGGCAACCTGCGCTTCTTCGACGTCGAGCAGCTGGTGCTGGCCGACGCCAAGCTGACGCGCTTGCCGTAAGCGTCGCGCTGGTTACATCGGGCCGCCCGGCCCGCCCGGTCCCGGGCCGCCGGGGCCAGGCCCACCCGGCCCGCGCCCTTCCGGTGCGCGGCTGCCGCCGGGACCACCAATCCGGAACGACAGCCCGACATAGACAATGCGTCCGTCAAGGCGGCGCAGCGACCGTTCCTTCAGCAAGTCGGTATCGGTGACGGACGCTATTTTGTTGGAATTGAAGATATCGGTCACGTTCAGCACCAGCGACAGTGCCGGCGTCAGCGTGTGGCGCAGGCTGAGGTTGGCGGTGGTGTTGGGTTCGCGGTAACCCTGGCCGGTGAGTGTCTTGCCCTGCGCCTGCACCATGAATTGCAGCTGGTCTTGCGGCGTCGGCTGGTAGTTCAGGCGCACCCGTCCGCTCAGCGACGCGGCGCTGCGGCTGGCGCCGGTCGGCAAGCCGCTGCTGTCGAGGATGCGCTGTTCGCTGCGTGCCAGGTTGCCGCTGGTGTTCAACGTCAAGCCGGGCATCAGCTTGCCATTGAGCGTGAATTCCAGGCCGCTGGAGGCACTGCCAGGGCCGTTGCCGCGCGTGGTCAGCAGCACCGTGTCGCTGAGAAACACCTTGCGTTCCAGGATCGCGTCATCGTCCTTGCGGTAGTAGCCGCGCAGCGCGGTTTCCAGGCCGGCGATGCGGGTTTCATAGCCGATCTCGAACGAATCGGTCTGGGTTGGTTTCAATTGCGGATTACCGGACGACACATTGAATTCATCGCGGTACACCACGAACGGATTCAAGTCGCCCGCGCTCGGACGGCGCAGCCGGTGCGCATAGGAAAAGCGCAGGTTGGCGTCGTCCGATACCTTGTAGGTCGCAAAGAAACTGGGTATATAGTTTATATAGTTATTGCTGGCGCGAATCGCGCCGGTCACCTGGTTCAGGTCGATACTGGTATGTTCGGCGCGCAGGCCGGCCTGCGCCCCCCATTGTTCATTCAGGCGCACCTGGTACGAGCCATACAGCGCCGTTACCGTTTCATCGACTTCGAACAGGTTGGTGCGCGCCGGGTTGATGATTTCCGTGCCGTTCGACAGGATGTCGGCATAGTAGGCATCGAAACGGTTGCTGTTATGCGCGGCCTTCCAGCCCGCCTTCAGCATCCCGCCCCATGCCGGCGTTTCATAGTCGCCGGTGAAATCAACGATGCGGTTGTCGCTGTCGTTGCGCTGGCGGCTATGGGTATCGACGCGGCCCGGCGGCATCACCGCGTACACGCTGGTGTAGTCGCTGGCGCTGGCATTGTCGGCCGACGATACGCGCAAATCGAGTTTCAGCGTTTCGCCATCGGCATCGCCCTTGTGGTCCCAGCGCGCGCCCCACGCGTAGTTTTTGTTCTCGCCTTGACGCAGCGAGGTGCGGACGTAATCGCTGATGGTGGCCTGGCCCGGACCCGTGTTCAGGTAATGGTCGCGGCCACGCTGGTCGTTGTCACGCTGGATGTACGACAGACTGGCATGGAAGGTGTCGCGCAGGCCGTGGTTGTAGCTGACGGCGCCGTTGACGCCTGCCGAGTTATTGAGGCCGGCCGTGGTCGATTGCTGTTCGCTGTGGGTGGGCGCGCCGTTGCGGCTGTCGATGCGGTCGCGCACCGACTCGCCCTGGGAATTGCGGCCATCGTGGCGCACGTGCGCGCTGCCCTGGAAGCCCCAGTAGCCTTCGTTGTAGCTGCCCGCTACCGACGAGTTGTAGCGCCCTGCCGTGCCGGCGTTGGCGTTGACCGAGGCGAAGCCGCCCGGCTTGCGGTTGCGCCGCATGACCAGGTTCAGGATCGGGCCGCCGCCGCCTTCATTGCCGAACTGCGCGCCGGGGTTGTTGATGACTTCAATCGAATCGATGTCTTCGGCCGCCAGCGCGCTCAAGGTGGCGCCCCGGTTGTCGCCCTGCAGCATGGCGGACGGCTTGCCGTCGATCAGGATTTGCACATTGGTGCTGCCGCGCAGCGAGACCGTGCCATCCGGATCGACCGCCACCGACGGCACGTTGTTGAGCGCATCGGCCGCCGTGCCGTTGCTGCTGGCGATATCGGATTTGACGTCGTACACCTGGCGGTCGATGCGGCCGGTGGGGCGCTCCGCCGCCACCGTGACGGAGGTGACGGCCACCGGTTCCGGCGGCGCCGTTTTGGGGGCTTCCTTGGGCGGCGCGGTTTTGCCGCTGATGGTGACGGCGGGCGCGGCCGGCTGTGCGCTCGAGAGTTGCGCCATGGCGGCAGGCGTGGCCGACAGCAGTGCAAGGGCGATGCTGGTGAAACGTGGAGTGCGGGTCATGGTAGTCGGCGGGCGGCGCCGCAATGATGCCAAAAACCACCAGCATAGTCCCAATGAGAATGATTCGTAAATGAGAATTACTCATATTTACGATTATTTGATGACTATGTCTGGCTTATTTCCCGCTTATTTCTTGTTTATTTCCGCCATGTTTCAATCTCATTGCAGCAGCGAATACAGCATGATGCCGGCCACCACGGCCACCACCATCACGCTCATTTCATTGACAAAAAAGCCGATGGCGCCGCCCAGCAGCGACATCGCCGCCACCGCCGGCGTGCCGTGCGATAGCAGCACCGGGTTGGACACCGCCACGTAGCAGGCAAAGGCGGCGGCCAGCACGGCGCAGGCGACGCGGCCCAGCAACCGGGTGGAGCGCGCGACCTTGACGCGCTTGCGTGGCGCCGGAGCAGACGCAGCAGTAGCAGCAGTAGCGGTAGGTTTGGTTCTTTCCATCGCGACAGGATACACCGGGCATGGTCCGGCTTAAAAGTGCAAACAGGCCGTTATTTCGCGCGCAATTTCATGCGCTGACGCCTGCCGCGCACGTGCTTGTCCAGCGTGGTGGGGGAATAATTGCCATATTGTGCAACGAATAGTTATTCCATCGTATAAATCAATAATCGTATCAAAGTAACAAGGCTCTTGTTGATATCGCTTCACTGAAGCAAGCATGTAGCAAGCCGTTTTTTACCGGGAACCTCGGAGGTATCGCTGTAAATGAGTCCGACTTTCCCCTTGTGGCCAGCGTCTGAACTGTCGCCCATGCGGTCCGGTTATGAGTTGCTGACCAAGGCTGTCTCCGGTGTGCTGCGGCATGCCAGCGTGGATGTGTTGCCGCCGTTTGTGCGCACGCTGGGCTTGGCCCAGTCGGAACTGATGGCGGCGCTGGAATGCTGCCGTCCAACTGAAGCCTATGTGCCGATTTCCGAGCTCAAATATGCGGTGGTGGTGGCCACGGTACCGCCGTTGTTCCATGACGTGGTGGCGCATTTGATGGCGTCGCGCACGGCCGAAGCCGATGCCGAGCACGTCAACTGGCTGGCGCGCGCGATTGCCGCCGCCAGCCTGGGTCACCGCATGCTGTGGCAAGACCTGGGCCTGAGCGGGCGGCATGAAGTGGCCGCGCTGATGAAGCTGTACTTCCAACCGCTATTCCTGCGCAACGTGACCGACTTGAAATGGAAGCGCTTTATTTTCCGCGAACTGGGTGACAAGCTGGGACGGCACGATATGCCTCCACCTGGTTGCCACCGCTGCACGCAATACTGCAAATGCTTCGAGACGGGCCGCCTGGCACCGCCCGCCGCCATGGCGCCGAAACCGACTGTCGCGGCCTAGCGTCGTGGCGCGCAGCCACGGCAAGGTTCAGGCCAGCGCCATTTGCTGCGACGTCTGCGCCACCTGCTGCAACAGCCAGTCGCGGAAGACCGTCACGTCCGGGCGCGGGTGCGGCGCGGCCTGCAGCAGCCAGTAGCCGTAGCCCTCGACCTGCATGCGTTGGTCCATCTGCGCGGCCAGGCGGCCGTCTTTCAGCATTGGCAGCACCAGCGCCAGGCGGCCCAGCGCCACGCCGTGGCCGTCAACGGCGGCCTGGATCACCTGGTCGTACTGGTTGAAGTGGCGGTAGCCCTTGGGCTGGCGCCGGTCCATGCCGTGCGCTGCCAGCCAGGGCGTCCAGTGCAGCCAGGTGCGGCCATGGTCGTCCAGGTCCAGCAGCATGTGATCAAGCACGCCGTCCGGCTGGGCAAACGCACTGGCCGCCAGCGCCCTGCTGGCCACCGGCACCACCGCCTCGCCAAACAAATGCAGCGCATCGTCCGGCACCTGGGTCCGGCCGCCATAGCGGATCGCGAGGTCGACTTCATCCTGTTTCAGATCGACCTGGCGGTTGCTGGTGGCCAGGCGGATGTCGATCTGCGGGTGCGCGGCCTGGAACGCGTCCAGGCGCGGCAAGATCCACAGCGACGCCACGCCGATGCTGGCGGCAATCGTCACGGGCTTGATACGTTTTTCTTGCTGCAAGGCATCAGTTAGCTCGGCCAGCTTGTCCAGCCACGGTGACGCCAGGTGGAACAATTGCTCGCCCGCTTCGGTCAGCGCGATGCTGCGACTGTTACGTATAAACAACTGCACGCCGAGCCGCTCTTCCAGCGCCTGGATCTGGCGGCTGACGGCGGACTGGGTCAGGCACAGGTCCGCCGCCGCGGCAGTGATGCTCAAACGCCGCGCAGCTGCAACGAATCCGCGCAAAGCATCGAGGGGCGGCAGTGAAACTAGCCTGTTTTGCATCATAACTCCGGAAGAAATATATTTAACGCATTAAAATGCCAAAACCGACATTATGAGGGAGGTTGCGATGAGTGATTGCGATGTCATCACTGAGCGTATCTTCGATGCACCGCGTGAGCGCGTTTTTCGCGCCTTTAGCGACCCTTCCGTGCTGGCCCGCTGGTGGGGCCCGGACGGTTTCACCAATACCTTCAAAGTCTTCGATTTTGAACCCGGCGGCCTGTGGAAATTCACCATGCATGGCCCGGACGGCGTCAATTATCCCAATGAATCGGTGTTCTCGCACATCGCGCGGCCGGAACGCATTGAATTCGACCATGTGCTGGGCACACCGTTCAAGGCCATCTTTGCCTTTATCGAGCGGGACGGCAAAACCCTGCTGCACTGGACCATGCGTTTCCCCTCGGCGGAAGCGTGCGCCCGGATGCGCGACTTCGTCATTAACGCCAATGCTGAAAACCTCGACCGGCTGGAAGAGCAGTTGGAACGGTTGAATGGCCGCACGCCAGCCTGAGGTGGCCTTACGCTGGCGTGTCATCGCGATCCTGCGGTTTCCGGCAGGCTGATCGACGATCCGCTACGGCTTGCAGTCCATGGCGTGCCAGGGCCTTGCTGCGTACAATACCGGCCAGGAGGTGCCATGACCAAACTGATGCTGGTGGAAGACGACGAACGGCTGTCGTCGCTGATCGCCGAATACCTGGCCGCAAATGAATTCAACGTGCACGTGGTGGCGCGCGGCGATGAAGCGCTGTCGCGTTTCCATGCGTTCGTGCCGGACGTGGTGGTGCTGGACCTGATGTTGCCCGGCCTGCCGGGCAATGAAGTGTGCCGCCAGTTGCGGGCGGTCAGCCAGGTGCCGATCCTGGTGTTGACGGCGCGCGATGACAGTTACGACCAGGTCGCGCTGCTGGAATACGGCGCCGATGATTTCGTCAACAAGCCGGTGCAGCCGCGCGTGCTGCTGGCCCGCCTGCGCGCCCTGCTGCGCCGCGCCATCCCCGCCACGGCGCCAGCCGCCACGCTTACCCACTTGCTGAGCTTTGGCGCGCTGGAGATCATCCTGAGCGACCGCGTGGTGACCTGGCATGGCAAACCGGTACCGCTGTCGAATACCGAATACAAGCTGATGCTGGTGCTGGCGGAATCGGCCGGCACCGTCCTGTCGCGCGACGCCCTGCTGAAAAAAATGCGCGGCATCGAATTCGATGGCCTCGACCGCAGCATCGACAACAGCATTTCCAAGCTGCGCAAGAAGTTCGATGATCACGACGGCGAGCGGATCAAGACCGTGTGGGGCGAAGGGTATTTGTTTTCGCCGTCGGCGTGGGAGTGATGGTTAGCGAGTTGAATGGCTTCAGCTACAGCCTGCCTTGAGGACGCGATTATTCAAACACCGGCGCCACCGCCAGTGGCGCATTCTGGCTCACCACCTGGCCCTTGTCGCTGACCGCATCGAAGCGCACCATCACGACGCTGTAGGCGTTGCCCGCGTCATCGGGGAACGCCGGGCCGGCCACCGCCGGCAGCGCCGCACCACCTTTCCAGCGCACGTCGGCGTCGAGCTTTTTTGCAAACGTGAAGCGCACCCCGACGCAATGCTTGTCGCGGTAGGTGGCGGCGTTCACCGTGCGCTGGAATGCCAGCGCCTGCTCGCAGGCGGCACGCAGCTCCGCGCCTTCATAGACGCCATCGGGCCGCACCACGATCGAGATGCGGGGCCGGAAGACATAAGCGTCCAGCTTGCGGTTGATGGTCAACACCGCGTTTTCGTCATACGCGGCTTTTAACAGTGGGAACACTGCGCGGCCCAGCGCGTCGAGCGGCAAGTTCACTTGCATGGTCTTGCCCGACAGAGCCAGCTTGAAGTCGGCCGGCAACGCACTGCCGTCGCGCATACTGGCCTGGTAATGCTGTTGCAGCAATTGTTTGGGCTTGCCGTATTTTTCAAACGCCACCATGCCGCGATACGCATCGCGGTAACTGAGCCAGTCGCCTTCCTGTGCACGCACCGGCACACCGGCCACCATGGCGGCCAGGGCGATGCATGCGGTCAGGGACTGGATCGGTTTCATGGTCAGAAGCGATAGGCCAGCGCGGTGGAGACCGACACGCCGGTGGCCTGCTCGGTCAGGGGGCTGGCTTTCGCGCCGCCGCGCAATTGCGTGATCTGCACGTTGGTGGTCAGCAGCCACGCCGGCGACAGCGCCCAATTCCAGCGCGCACCCAGGTGGAGATCCTTGACGCCGCCCGCCGCCGCGTACGCCCACTTGGACGCCGCCTGTTGCGGCTTGCCGCCCATGCCCGCTGCCAATGGCGTCACTTGCAGCACATCGTCGGTGCGCAAGCCGAAGTAACCGGTGTTGTAGGCGCGGTTGCCGAGCGTGACGCCGGCCGTCAGCGACAGCGTGTGGTGCGGCGCCAGTTCGATCGCGCCGCGCTGCAGGTCCGCAGTCCAGCGCAAGCCATTGCGCTCGGCGCTGGCGCCAAACAGCACGCTGTTGGTGAGGCGCAGGCGCTCCGCCAGGTAATAGTTGAAGAAAAAGCCGCCTTCCGCGCGGGCGCCGATATGGCGCAGGCGGTAAGACACTTTGAATTGCGACCCGGCCGCGCTGGTCATGCCAGGCGGCAGCGTGATGCCCATCTGGTCGCCACCCGTGATGGAGACCGCCGTATCCAGTAGCGAAGCGCCATGCTTGCTGCGGGCGGCATGCAGCGACAGCAGCGGGCCATACTCGATGCCCGGCGTGGCCGACAGGTGCCATCCCGCGCTCATGCCGGAAATGAACATGCCATTGCCCCAGCCGACTTGCAGCACCGGCATCGCGCGCACCGTGCGCTCGTCGCCCCCTTCGTAGTTCGGCGCCGAACGCACACCGAGGCCGGCATACATGTCATAGCTGCCGTCCGGCATCAGGCCGGGGGCGGGCGCCTGCGCCCAAGCGGAAACGGCGCCGCAACAAGCGGCGCCGGCCAGGAGAAGGAAGAAGGACTTGCGCATAGTGGATGGACAGTCAAAGTCGGATGACGGGACAGGCCGTCATTCTAGCGTCCCTGCTTGCCATCCGTCTCCGTCAAAACTTCATCACGCTGGTGGAAAACACCACCGGCTCGTCGCTGCGCTCGATGATGACCACGTCGCCGGCGCCTGCGATGCCCATGATGCAATCGGTGGCCGGACCGGGCACCCGGTTTTGCACGCTGGCGACCAGCTTGCCGCCGGCGCGCGACACGCCCGTGATCGTGGTGCTCTGGCACGTCATGCCAAGACCGCCCCAGGCAAACAGCACCGTCTGCGTTGAAAAATCGATCGACGGCATCACGCTGTTGGCATCCATGTACTGGTTCCACAGCTTGCGCAGTTTGAGTTCATCGGTCACCACCGCATTCAATGGCGGCGTGGTATCGGTGCTACCGAGTTTGGTGTCGATGCGCTTGAAGTTGACCGGCGTGGCCTTGATCTGTTCAAACTTGACCTGGTCGTACTGGTCTACCACCACGGCGGTGGCCGGGTAGGTGACTGCCAGGGTGCAGACCACGTCCGGGCCGGGTGGCGGTGCATACGCATAGTCCACCTGCAGCACGCCATCCTGTTCCGACAGGCGATTGACAGCCACGCCCGAGCAGCCATTGGGTGCACTGCCGCCAAAGATGACCACCGCCATGTGCTTGCTGAAATCGATCCACGGCTCGGGCGGCAGGTCGGTGAGGTTGGCATTGAGGCGTTTCCACAGTACGGACCATTGCTTGGCATCGCGCACTGTCAGGTTTTCGGTGCTGCTGTTGCCGGAATGCTGGTTGATGATCAACTGTTCGTATTGCACGGCATTGCCCAGTTTGACTGGCGGCGTCAAATCGACCACCTCGATCTTGTGCGCGGCGCCCAGGCCCAGGTCGGCCTTGTCGCGGTTCTTGACGATGGTGTCGAAGGTTGCGCGGTCGCGTTCATCGGTGCAACTGGTGCGCGGGCCGGCGATCGAGTCGGCCGACGAGCAGCGTTTCAATTCCGGCGTCGCGCCATACAGCACCTGGGAATACGAGGCATCGGCGCAGTTGCCGGCCACGTCCCAGAACACTTGCGCATTGTCGATGATGTACAGGCGATTGAGCTTGTCGCTGCAGGCGGCGCCTTGCGCCATCTTGATAAAGACGTTCTTGTCCACCGGCGCGGACGGATTCGGTTCGCCGACGGCGATGCCCTGGCCCGGCACCACCGCAGCCTGGAGTTCGGGCGCGCCACCACCACCACCGCCACAGGCGCTCAGTGAAATGACAGCCGCCAGCGCCAGTGCCAGCGGTTCGAGTCGCAGCGAAGAATGCCTGAGTGTAGCCAGTTTGATCACGATGCCTCCTGAGTGGATGTTTTTGCCTTCAATACAACCATTTTAGGCGCCGGATCGGCGAACTTCCGCTTCGAAATGTACGCGAATTGTCTAAAATTTGTAATTTCTGGCTGGCCCGAAGTGAACGCCGATGGTTCCCTCTTATACAATCGGCCCCCATGAACCGCCTGTTCTTCCGCTTCTTCGTTTTGGTGATGCTGGCCATCACCGGGGCGGCGTTTGCCGTGCATTTTGCGATCAGCCGGCTGTATGGCGATCCGCTCGACGATATTGCGCGGCGCCAGGCGGCGGCCCAGATTTTTTTGTTGCAGCACTACGTCGATCAGGCGCCGCCTGATGAATGGCTGGCGCGCCTGAACAAGGTGCGGGAAGTGTCAGACGTGCGCTATGACCTGGTGCCGCTGGTCCAGGTGCGTGCCGCGCTGCCGGACAGCCGCCATGCGGCGCTGGCGCAGGGCGACGTCGTGATCGACGTGGCACACAAGGCGTTTTATCGCCGCGTCGACCGGACCGGCGAGCGTTATGTCGGCAGCGAGGACGACGTGATCCACGCGCAGGGGTTGCCGATCGATACCTCGCAGGCGCTGTGGCAGGAAGCCTTGCGTTATGCGGTGGTGGCGCTGGCGTTGCTGGTACCGATTGCGTGGTGGTCACGCGCGCACTGGCAGGGGCTGCAGCAACTGTCGCGGGTGGCCGACGAGGTTGGCGCGGGCCGCTTGTCAGCCCGCGCCGTCATGCCCCGCTCGGCCAGTATTTATCCGCTGGCCGAACGCATGAACGCGATGACGGCCCGCATCGGGCAATTACTGGACGCGCAGCGCAGCCTGCTGCATTCGGTGTCGCATGAGATTCGCACGCCGATCGCGCGGCTGGAATTCGGGCTCGAATTGTTGCGTGGCGCGGCCGATGCCCCGTCCCATCCGGCGCTGGAGCGGCGTATCGTAGCGATGGAACAGGATCTGCATGAATTGAATGCGCTGGTTGGCGAATTGCTGGGCATGACGCGGCTCGACAGCGGGCAGCCCTTGCAGCGCCAACCGGTTGACCTGGCCGGCGCATTGCGTGACTGTATCGCGGGCCTGCCGCCAGGTACTGCGATTGATTTGTGTGTGGTGGACGACCTGGGCATGGTGGAGGGCGACGCGCGGCTGCTGATGCGCGCCGTGGGCAACCTGGCGGGCAATGCCCGCAAATATGCGGCGCGGCAAGTGACGGTGGCGGCGGCGCGCTGGCCGGACCGGGTCGACATCACGGTCGATGACGATGGTCCCGGCATTCCGCCCGATCAGCGGGAACAGGTGTTTGAACCGTTTTACCGGCTGGACCGCAGCCGCGACCGCAGTACCGGTGGTTTCGGGCTGGGCCTGTCGATTGCGCGCAAGGCGGTGGCGCTGCATGGCGGTACGGTGCACGTGGAAGACAGCCCGCTGGGCGGGGCGCGGTTTGTGGTGCGCTTGCCGGTGACGCTTTAAAAACGGGCCGTGACCGGGTGGTACTGATTCCGCCCGACCCGCTCGAATTCGGAAATCACTTGCGCGCCAAAGAGCAGCAAGGTGGCGGCGATCTCCAGGCTGAACATGACGACAATCGCGGTGGTCAGCGAGCCATAGACGATGTTGACCTGCGACAGGGTCGTGAAATACCAGACCAGCACATGGCGCGCCGCTTCCCATAGCGCGGTGGCGGTGACGCCGCCGATCAGCGCATGTGAAAACGACAGCCGCCCGACCGGCATCACCAGGTAAATCGACGTCAGCACCAGCACTTCGCCAGCCACGCCCAGCAGGTACAGCAACAAGCCCGAGACGCCCTGCAGCGACCACGCGTGGCCCAGCAACACCACTTCCTTTTCTCCCAGCACTTGCAGCACGCCGGCCGCCACCGTCACCAGCAACGCGCCGATGCCCAGCGACAGGATGTAGCAGTACGGCAGGATGGCCGAGACCAGGTAATGGCGGCGCCGGATCGCCACGCGGTGCAGGAAGATCACGCACATGGCGCTTTCCAGCACGGTAAAGGCCAGGGAACTGAAAAACAGCATGGTGCCCGCCAGCACCCAGCCAATCACGCTGCGCTGTTGCAGGAACAGGCTGATTTCGTGGACGATGGCGCGCGACTGGCCGGGAATCAGCCATTCCAGGTAGCGGCCGATGGTTTGCAGCAGTTCCGCATCGTCGAACCAGTGCGACAGCACCACCGCCACCAGCATCAGCAGCGGAACGATCGATAACAGCGAGTAATAAGCGACCGCCCCCGCCAGCAGCAAGCCCTGGTTGGCGCGGAAGCCTTTGATGCATTGAAGCAAGAACGCCACGGGGTGGGCGGCAACCCAGGCGGCAGCCTTGCGGTTGAGTATACGCATGCGTCCATTGTACGCAGCCCAACCGTGCCACGGCGTCCCGCATCCGGTAACGCGTGTCACACCCTGGCGTTGTTCAGCGTTTTGCCGCGCGGTTTCTTTCGGCCACGTCGATATCGACGTAACGCCAGCTGGTTTGCTCGACCGGATGGCGCTTGTAGTTTTTCAGCCATGGTTGGCGGAGATCGGCGGAAATCGGATGCGTCAGCACCACCCACGGCGTGTACGCGTGGATCAGCTGGTTCATGTCGCGGTACAGGGCGCGCCGCGCCGGCGTGTCGTCCATGCTGCGGGCCTGTTCATAGCGCTGGTTGTAAGCGGGCAGGTTGAAGCGCGCGTAATTGGCGCGGCCGCTGTTGGGGCCATACAGCAACTGGTAGTAATTGTCGCCGTCGGGGAAATCGGCCGTCCAGTTGGTCTCGTACATCATCACTTTGCCCAGCCGCGATGCCTTGATGATCTCAGTTTTCTTGTCGCTCTTGAACCGGACCCGCAAGCCGACCGCCTGCAGGTTTTTGCGCCACAGCTCATCGCGCAGCCGGCCCACCGTGGTGGCGTCCGAGTGCATCGTCAGCAGCAGCGGACGGCCATTGGGCAAGGTGCGGAAGCCATCCTTGCCGGCCTTGTAGCCGAATTGGTCGAGCAAGGCGCGCGCCAGCGCGGGATCGTAGGCCACCGGGCTGCGGTAGGCCGGGTCATAGCCGCGCACATTGGGCGGCAACGGCGATTGCGCCGGCAGTGCCAGGCCTTTCTTGAGCAGCGCAATATCTTCCGGCCCGTTGTAGCTGAGCGCAATGGCGCGCCGCAGCGCGATCTTGTCTTTGCCATAGCCGCCGATGACCGGATCGTCCATGTTCATCCACATGTAATACGTTTGCAGCACGGGGAAGGGCGACAGTTCGATACCGCGTCGGGCCAGTTCCGGCTTCAGCGTGGGAGTGGGATGATCGGTCAGCACCAGCTCGCGCATCGATTCCGGCACCTGCTCGATGTAATCGAATTCCCCGTTCAAAAAGCCCAGTACGCGCGACTGGTACTCTTCCATCACCTTGACTTCGATGCGCTGCACCAGCGGCAAGCGTTTGCCCTCCAGCTTTGCCGCATAGCCGCGCGTTTCCGGCGGGGTATCGGGACCGGCGTGGAACACGGTGTCGCGGAAGCCGGGGTTGGCCAGCAAGGTGATCTTGTCGCTGCGCTGCCATTCGCCCAGCATGAAGGGACCGGTGCCGATCGGATGGTTGCCCAGTTGCGCGCCATACGCTTGCGCCGCTTCGCGCGCCACCACGCTGGTGGCGGGCACGGCGAGGTAGAACAGGAAATTCGGGTCGGGCTGGTTGAGACGGATGCGCAGCGTGTAGCGGTCGATTGCTTGCAGGCCGGGGATGGCGGTGTTGATATCGAATTGCTGCTTCAGCGCCGCGTCGCCCGCGAGCTTGCCGTCGAACAGGAACAGCCACGGGGATTTCAAGGCCGGGTCGTACAGGCGCTTGAAGCTGTAGACGTAATCCTCGGCCGTGACTTCGCGCCGTTTGCCCTTGAACACGGGATCGGGCGTGAAATAGACGCCGGAGCGCAGGTGGAAGGTATAGGTGACGCCATCCTTGTCCAGTTTCGGCATGTCGCGCAAGGTATTGGGCTGCAGTTTGACGGGGCGCGCCAGGTAGGCATAGCGCAGCAGCGGGTCAAACAGGTTTTCCAGCAGCGCCAGGGTGGCGAGGTCCGACGCGGTGGCCGGATCGAGCGCGGTTTCACCGGTGGACAGGAAGGTGCGCAACACCTTGTCATGCGGTCCGGCCGGTTTCAGCGGGGTGGCGCCGTTCGCCACCGCACCCGGGCAGGCCAATACAGTGGTCAGTGCGGCCGTCCATGCGGCGGCGATCGCGGAAAGTCGGAAACGTGCCATTTTTATCGAAGATCGGGGGGCGACCATCAGGATACGGCACCGGCGCCCATGCGGGCTACCCGTATTTCTACGGACGGGCCTATACTTTCACACTTTGCATCCCGCGCATCCGTCATGTCCCTCAATTACATCTGGTCCGGCTTTTTCCTGGTCGGCTTCGCCGCCGCTCTGGCGCAATGGATACTCCTTGGCGACAACGAGATCTTCAAGCGCATCATCGACGGCACCTTCGAGTCGGCGCGGATGGGGGTGATGGATATCGCGCTGCCGCTGGCGGGCGTGATGACCTTGTGGCTGGGGATTATGAATATCGGGGAAAAGGCCGGCGCCATTGGCTGGCTGGCGAAAATCATTTCACCGTTCTTCTCGCGCATTTTCCCGGACGTGCCGAAAGACCACCCGGCCACCGGCCATATGGTGATGAATTTTTCCGCCAACTTGCTGGGCCTCGACAACGCGGCCACGCCATTCGGCCTGAAGGCGATGGAAAGCCTGCAAACGCTGAACCCGAACAAGGATGAGGCGAGCAATGCGCAAATCATGTTCCTGGTGCTGCATACCTCGGGCCTGACCCTGATTCCGCTGGCGATCATGGCGCAGCGCGCGATCCTGGGCGCGGCCGATCCATCGGATATTTTTATTCCGTGCATGATCGCCACCTATGTCGCCACGGTGACGGGCATTATCGCGGTCTCGATCCGCCAGCGCATCAACCTGTTCGACAGCGTGGTGCTGTCGTGGCTGGGCGGGATTACCGCCGCCATCGTGTCAATGATCTACTACTTCACGCAGCACCTGACGCGGCCTGAAATCGAAACCTTTTCCAAGGTGTTCAGCAACCTGGTGCTGATCGGCGTGATCACCGTGTTTATCGTCGGCGCGCTGCGCAAGAAGGTCAACGTGTATGAAGCGTTCATCGAAGGCGCCAAGGGCGGCATTCAGACCTCGCTGACGGTGATTCCCTACCTGGTCGGGATGCTGGTGGCGATCAGCGTGGTGCGCAATGCCGGCATCTTCAATTTTGTCGTGACCGGCTTTAACTGGATCTTCTCCAGCCTGGGCTTCAACACCGATTTCGTGCCGGCCTTGCCGACCGCGCTGATGAAGCCATTGAGCGGCAGCGGCTCCAAGGCCATGATGATCGATGCGATGCAGACCTATGGCGTGGACTCGTTCGTTGGCCGCCTGGCGTGTGTGTTCCAGGGCTCCGCCGACACCACGTTCTACATCGTCGCGCTGTATTTTGGTTCGGTCGGCATCCGCAAGACGCGCTATGCGATTTCGTGCGGCCTGATCGCCGATTTCGCCGGGGTCATTACCGCGATTGCGGTGGCTTACCTGTTCTTCCACTAAGGGGCACGCATGATACGCCGCCTGGTGATTTCCACATTGCTGGCATGCGCCGGCCTGCATGGCGCGCAGGCCGCATTGCCTGAACCGGTACTGAAGCAGTTGCAGGCCGCCGCTATTCCCGAGGAGGCGCTGGGCCTGGTGGTTTTGCGTGGCAACGCCGTGCTGCTGTCGCACCAGGCCGACAAGGTGATGCAGCCGGCATCGACCATGAAACTGGTGACAACCTTGGCGGGGCTCGATGTGCTGGGGCCCGTGTTCCGGGGCCGCACCGAATTGCGCAGTAGTGGCGAGGTGACGGCCGGCGTGCTGAAAGGCGACCTGTATCTGCGCGGCGGCGCCGATGCGGATTTTAATGAGGACGCGCTGGTGCATATGCTGGAAAAACTGCGCACGGCGGGCATCGGCAAGATCGACGGCGATTTGATCCTGGACCGCACGCTGTTCCAGCCGTCCCGGCCTGACCTCGGCGCGGCGCCATTCGATGAATATCCGGACGCCTACTACAACCTGGTGCCCGACGCGCTGCTGCTGAACATGAACATGCTGCGCATCACGTTCGATTCCACTGGCGGCAAGCTGCGGCTCGATATGCTGCCGCAGTTGCACAACGTCCATCTGACGTCGGAGATGGCGCTGGTCGATGCCGATTGCGCCAAATGGGATGAGCTGTGGAAGCCGCCTACATGGACGCGCCAGGGTACCCGCATCAGCGTGACTTTGCACGGAACATTCCCCCGCCATTGCGGACCCAAGAGCGTCAACCTGAATTTGCTGGACCGCGGCGATTATGCGGAGCGCCTGTTCCGCAGCACATGGTCGAAACTGGGTGGTGCGTTCAGCGGCGTGGCGCGCGATGCAGTCGCGGAGCATGCCACGCCAGCGTCGTCGAAGGTACTGGCGGAACACGTGTCGCGGCCCTTGGCCGAGGTGCTGCGCGATATTAACAAGACGTCGGATAACGGCCTGGCGCGTACCTTGTTTTTGAGCTTGGGCAGTCTGGAAGCGGATCCCTGGCTCGGCAGCCGGCCGCTGGCCGTGCCGACGGCGCGCATCCCCGTGATCGGCGGCGGGTCATTGGCGGCCGATGCCAAGGCGGGCCCGGGCAATGCCGGCGTACCTGTCGCGTCGACGGCGTTGTCCGGAGCGGCAGTGGCGCCCGCACCGGAGCCGACCGCCGCGCGTGCCGAACAGGCGATACGGGGCTGGCTGCGCCGCCAGGGGATCGACGACACGGGTCTGGTGCTCGAGAACGGTTCCGGCCTGTCGCGCAGTGAGCGGATCACGCCGGCGCAAATGGCGGCGCTGCTGCAAGCGGCGCAGCGCTCCTTGTGGCAGCCGGAATTCCTCAGCAGCCTGCCGATTGCGGCGGTCGATGGCACCATGCGCCGCCGCCTGGCAGGCACGCCGGCCGCGATGCGGGCGCGCATCAAGACCGGTGTGCTGAAAAACGTGGCGGCGATTGCCGGCTATGTGCCCGACGCCAATGGCGAGCTCTGCATTGTCGTCGCGTTCATCAACCACGACCTGGTGGGCAACGGTAATGGCCGCAAGGTGAGCGATGCGCTGATCGAGTGGGTCGCCGGCCTGAAATAAATGGATAGCGCGTGCGGATCAGTCTGCCGCACCCGGATCATCCCATGGCGGATTCCCGCACGGTGGTCGCCTCGCGGTGGCGGGGCTGCATCATGATGCCCCTTAGTGCAGTTCCTGCACCGGCGCCTGCACCGGCACCGCCGCCTGTGGACGGGTCAGCACATCGAGGATGGCGGCGGTTTCCGCATCGGGTTCGCCATCATATTTGGCCGGGCGGTACTTCGATTGGAAGGCGAACAGCACGTTGCGGGTGGCGTCATCGAGCACGCCGGATTGCGCCAGCGCATAGCCATGCTGGGCCAGCCGTTTCTGCAGCCATGTGATATCGGGCATCTGCGTTTCAAACACGACGCGCTGCGCCGCCACCTGCGCCGCATCGGGCCAGGCGATCAGGCCTGCTTGCGCCAGTTGCCGCCACGGGAACATGGGGCCGGGATCTTGTTTGCGCTGGGGCGCCACGTCGGCATGGCCGAGGATGTTTTGCGGCGCGATCTGGTGGCGCTGGACGATGTCTTTCAACAGCAAGATCAACTGGTCGATTTGCGCCTGGCTGAAAGGCGCGTAGGCACCGCGCGCATGGTCGATATAGCCACGATTGACGATCTCGATGCCGATCGAGGCGGGATTCAAATTTGAAAAAGTTTTCCAGCTCGACAGGCCGGCGTGGTTGGACTGGCGTGCTTCATCGACCAGCACATAAAACTTTGGTTCCGCCTCATCGGTCAGCAAGTAATGGCTGCTGACCGCTTGTTCGGTCAGAGTCTTGATTGAGCCGGGCAGGTTGGACACCGTGTAATGCAGGATCACGAATTTCACCCGGCTGCTTTGGCTGCGGGCGGTATACGTGTTGTCCAGCCGCGCGGCTGGCGGTGCGGTGGCGCAGCCGGCCAGCAAGGCGGCAATCAGGGGCAGTAGCAGCTTGTTCAGCAAGGCGATTCTCCGGGGGCAAGGCGGTGCCGCGCCGCCAGGCGGGCCGCCGCATAATGGGGTTGTACGGTGTGGCGCTGCAAGGGCACATGGGGCGCCAGCGTGGCACGCATGGCTTGTTCGATCAGCGCATGCAGTGTCGCCGCGCGGCCGGACAGCGCCACCGGCCGCACGCCGAAGCGCGCCACCAGCGCCATGGCGATGCGCGCCAATTCCTGGCCAGCTTGGCGCAGGATGGCATGGGCGGCAGGGTCCTGGTCGGCGCTGGCGGCAACGGCCAGCGCCAGTTGGCCGATGACCCCGCGTTCGCTGCCGTACATGAACTGGCGCGAATATGACCAGTCGCTGCCGCCCACATGATCGAAGACCGCGTGCGCCATCGGCGAATCGCGCCACGCGTCCGGCGCTTCATCTTCGCGGCGCCAGATGTGGCGCAGCGCTTCGCGGGCGATCCAGTAGCCGCCACCGCCGTCATCGAGGCCCACGCCACGGCCGCCGGCGCGGTGGAAGGCGCCTTGCGGGTCGATATAGGCGGCGATCGAGCCGGTGCCGGCATACACCAGATAACCTGCGCCGGGCTGGAAAGCGTCGAGGTAGGCGATTTCCACGTCGTTCGAGATGGTGACGCTGTCGGTCTTCATGCCGAGCAATGCCGCCAGCCATTGCACCGGCAAGGCGCTGTCGCCGCCAAAGCCGGTCAGGCCCGCGCAGACCCGCTGTGGTTGGCCATGGACCAGCGCGGCCTGCGCCAGCGCGGCAAAGGTCGCCTGCATCGCCGCCTGGCCGCTGGCGCTGTTCATGTGCAAGGCGGACAGGCCGGCCACGCTGCCTTCGGCCACGATGTCGCCATCGGCGCCCGCCAGCGCCCAGCGCGTCTGCGTACCCCCGGCATCGATGCCCAAACCCAAGCCGCTATCCGTTTTATTGATCATTCAAAGCCAACCGATAGTAAAAAAGGTGCCAGGCACCGTAATGTCGATTAGTTTCGAAAAGGGGCCAGGCACCATAATGTCGACTCGTTGATTCGTCAGGGTTGCGCGGTGACGCGCTCGCTTTCATTGCCCAGTCGGTCCACGGCACTGACCACGGCGACGATCGGCTGCAGCGCGCCGTCGTCGGCCAGGGTGACGTCGGTCAGGTTCGCTGGCGCCGTGATAAAGCGCCATTCGTTGCCATATTTGGCCCAGATCGCAAATTGCGTCGTGGTTTTACCGGCCGACAGGCTCAGGTCCAGGCCGGCGGCGCCGCGCCGGGCCACGATGCGCGGCGCCGCCGGCGCTGTATTGCCCAGCCACGGCGTCGGTGGCACCAGCGCCGCGCTGGTATAACTGCTGGCGCGCAGCAGGTCGGCCACGCCTTTGCGGTTTTGCATCAATGCCGCAATGCTGAAGTGCACATGGCCATTGGCGCCGGGGCGGCTGCGCGTGACGCCGATTTGTTTGCCGATTTCCTCGGGCTCGAACGATTTCGCCGTGTTGTCGATCTTGCTCGTATATAGCCCCGGCCACACGTGGCGGCCACGCGTGTTTTCGCGCAGCCAGTAATCCAGCAGCACGTCAAACGCTTGCGGCTGCTGGGCAATCGGCCAGTACAGCTGCGGCGCCAGGTAATCGAGCCAGCCGTTTTTCAGCCACAGTTCGGCATCCGCATACAGCTTGTCGTACTGGGAAAACCCGACGATGCCGGGTGGGCGGCGGTCCGGACGGCCGATGCCGAACGGACTGATGCCGAACTTGACCCACGCTTTTTCGCGGTGGATGCCGGTATACATCGCTTCGATCAACAGGTTGACGTTTTGCCGCCGCCACGAGGCGCGATCAAGCTTGCCGCCGCCGGCGAGATAGCGCTGCCATGCCGGCTGGTCGGGGAATTCCAGCTCCGGCTTCATACCGCCGCCCGACGGCGCGTCCAGCGCCGCCGTTTCCGCGCCGGTGGCGCTGGGCGCCTCGATCGGGTACGGATAGAAATAGTCGTCGATATGCACGCCATCGATGTCATAGCGGCGCACCACATCGAGCACCACGTCCAGCGTGTGCTTGGACGCTTCCTGTTCGCCCGGGTCCATCCACTGGTAGCGGCCATAGGTTTTCACCGTGTGCGGCTTGGCCACCGAGATATGGCTGCGCGCCGCCGGCGATTTCGCGGTGGCGTGGCGCGCCCGGTACGGATTGAACCAGGCGTGCAATTCCAGGCCGCGCGCGTGCGCCTGGTCGATCCAGAATTGCAGCGGGTCATAGGCCGGCGACGGCGCCTTGCCCTGCTGCCCGGTCAGGAATTCACTCCACGGTTCCAGCTCGGACGGATAAATCGCATCGGCGCTGGGGCGCACCTGCAGCACGATGGCGTTCAAGTTCAGCGCGCGGGCGCGGTCCAGGATGGTAATGGCTTCGGCCTGCTGCTTGGCGACCGGCAAATTGCCGCGGCTGGGCCAGTCGATATTGGCCACGGTCGACACCCACGCGGCGCGGAACTCGCGCGGCGCCGGGGGCGGCTGCAAGCCGTTGGCGGCGGGCGCGGTGGCGGCAGCCTGCGCATTGCCGGCGGTGCCTGACGTGTCAGGCACCGTGGCCGGGTCCGATGGGGTTGCGCCAGGCAGGGGAGGCGCCATCGGCGTGGTGGAACAGGCGCTCATCAGCGCCGCCAGGGCGGCGGCAGCGCCGGCGGTCAGGGTCAGCCGCTTTTTCGGATTCAAAACCATACCTCGAGTCAGTGATTGCGCCGGTATTGTAGCGGTAAAGTCTGCAGATGCCCGGCCCGAAGGCTCTGCGCCCGGGTTATTGGTTTTCGCGTCCGAACGCGGGGTCGATCTTCAGCAGCGCCGTCACGGCAAACGCGGGGATGGTCGCCAGGCATGCGTAGATGAAGAAATGCTGGTAACCGAGTTGCTGCTGGATCCAGCCGCTGGCCATTTGCGGCAGCATCATGCCGAGCGCCATGAAGCCGGTGCAAATCGCGTAATGGGCGGTCTTGTGCGGCCCGTCGGCCACCATGATCATGAACATCAGGTAGGACGCGAAGCCGAAACCATAGCCAAACTGTTCCAGCGCGATGGCGCCGGTGATCAGCGGCAGGCTCGATGGCATCGCGCTCGACAGGTAGACAAACACCAGGTCCGGCACGTGCACGGCAAACGCCATCGGCCACAGGCACTGTTTCAGGCCCAGGCGGGCAATCGTGACGCCGCCCGCCAGACCGCCCAGGGTCAGCGCCAGGATGCCCACCGTGCCATAGGCAAAGCCGTAATCCTTGTTCGACAGGCCCAAGCCGCCCAGCTCGCGCGGATCGAGCAGGAACGGCGTCGCCATTTTCAGCAACTGCGCTTCGCCGAGGCGGAACAGCAGCAGGAAGGCCAGGATCACCAGGATGCCGTCCTTGCGGAAAAAGGCGGCAAAAGTGTCGATGAATTCACGGTACAGGTGCTGGCGTGCAGCGCCGCCGTGGCCGGCGGCGGGCGGCTGGTCGGCTTCCGGGCGCGGCAGAGCCAGCGCGTGCCAGGCGAACAGCGCCAGGAACAGCGCCGCCAGCACCAGGAACACGATCGCCCACGCGGTATGGGCGTCACCGTAGCGCTCAATGAGCACGCCGGACAGGGCGACCAGCGCGCCTTGGCCGAGGATCGTCGCGGCCCGGTAAAACGTGCTGCGCACGCCGACAAACGCGGCTTGCTGCTGCTTGCCCAGGGCCAGCATATAAAAGCCGTCGGCCGCGATGTCATGGGTGGCGGAACTGAAGGCCATCAGCCACAGCACGGCCAGGCTGGCCTGGAAAAACAAGGGCAGGTGGGTGGTCAGCGCCACCATCGCCATGCTGGTCCCCAGCAGCAATTGCAGCGCCACCACCCAGCGTCGCCGCGTGCCGAACATTTCCACCAGCGGCGACCACAGTGGCTTGATGACCCATGGCAGATACAGCCAGCCGGTGTACAGCGCGATGTCGGTATTGGAAAAGCCGGTGTTCTTGTACATCACCGTGGCCAGGGTCATCACCACCACGTAGGGAATGCCCTGGCCAAAATACAGCGATGGGATCCAGCGCCAGGCGCTGCGTTGTTCGGTTGCTTGCAAGGTGGACTTTCAGTTGGTTCGGTCAGAGGCCAGCGCCGCCCGCACACTGCCGCCGGTCCGCGCCAGCACGGCGTCGGCCTGCTGTGCGGTCTGGCCGTTGAGCAGCGCAACGATGGCGGTTTTGACGTGGTAGTGGCACTGTTCCAGCATGGCGCGCGCGCTGGCGTCGTCGACGCCGCTCGCGTGCATGGTCAGGCGCACGGCGCGCTGCACCAGCTTGGCGTTGGTGGCCTGCAAGTCTACCATCAGGTTGCCGTACACTTTATGCAGGCGCACCATCAGGGCGCTGGAAATCGTGTTGAGGGCGATTTTTTGCGAGGTGCCCGCTTTCAGCCTGGTGCTGCCGGAAATGACTTCCTCGCCGGTGTCCAACGTGATGCCGATGTCGGCCTGCATGGCGAGCGGGGCGTCGCAGTTGTTGGCGATGCCGATGGTCAGCGCGCCCGCGTCCCGCGCCGCCGCCAGCGCGCCCAGTACATACGGCGTGGCGCCCGAGGCGGCCAGCAGCAATACCACGTCTTGCGGGCCGGGCGCCACGGCGAGCAAGTCGGCCGCACCTTGGGCGGCGTCGTCCTCGGCCCCTTCCACCGCCTGGAACATGGCGCCCGCGCCGCCCGCCAGCAAGGCGACGGCGCGCTCACGGGGCCAGGAAAAGGTGGGATACAGTTCAACGCTGTCGAGCACACCGAGGCGGCCGGAGGTGCCGGCGCCGACGTACAGCAAGCGTCCGCCCGCTTGCAGGCGGGGCACGGCGGCGGCCAGCGCGGCGGTAATCTGTGGCGCGGCGCGGATTACTGCCTGCACCGCTTGCAGCTGATCGTCCACCAGGGCGTCGACCAAGTCCGCATCCGCGTATTGGTCCAGTTGTGCGTGGCGAACACTGGGGGTCTCAGTTTTCAGCATCGCTCGGCCTGGTGGCGGGGGGGAATGGCTAGGCGGGGGCGCGTCGCATTTCCGCCACGAAGTCGTAATGATCGCTGCGGCAATACGAATGGGTCAGTTCCACCGCTTCGCCGGAATCAAGGTAGGCAATGCGGGTGATGAACAGCACCGCCTGTCCTTCCGGCACTTCCAGCTGCAGCGCCAGTTCGGCCGGTGCATTCATGGCGCGGATGTGCTGCAGCGCGCGCGCCGGCCCTTTGCCGGTCGAGTCCAGGAAGGCATACAGCGAATCGCCGATGGCGTCCGGCTTGGGCACGATATGTTGCGGCAGCACCGATACTTCATAGGCCATCACCACATCGTCGGCCATACGCAAGCGCTCCAGCCGCGCCACCTTGCTGCTGGGTGACAGGGCCAGGCTCATTTGCTCGTCCGCCGAGGCGGTGACGATGGCGCGGCTCAGCCAGCGCGATTTCGGCGTATAGCCGCGTTGCTGCAACTGCTCCGAAAAACTGGTCAGATTGGACAGCGGCTGTTCGATGCGGGGCGCAATGTAATTGCCCGAGCCGCGCCGGCGCACCACCAGGCCCTGGTCTACCAGCTGGTCAATGGCTTTGCGCGCGGTGACGCGCGACACGTTCAACAGTTCCGACAGCGTGCGCTCGGACGGCAAGGCCTGATCGACCTGGTAGCGCCCATTGCGCACGTCGTCACTAAGCTTGCGCGCGATCTGCATATACAGCGGCGAATTGTCTGATACGTCTGCGTGGAATTCAACGCTGGTCTGGCTCATACGGGTTTCTCCTAGGCCTCCAGTGTAATCGGCGCAGCGCTTTGGCGTCCATTTTTTGCTGTAGGCGGGGTGATGTGCCGCACACGGCGCGTTTCGCCGGTCAGTTGCCGGGCATCTGTCCCCGTCCCGCTCCCGCCGCCGCCCCCCTTAAATGGACGCAAGCAGCGATGTCAGGGCGGCGTTGCTATCGCTGGTCTGCCTGAGCGGGCGTCGTCGCCGGGCCATATTCATGCGGCGCATCGTCAGCACGGCCCAAGCCAACATCGATCAGGTAGCGCTCCGGACCGGGAACGTCAGCACACCCAGCTGTGCATTTCAGCCGGAAAATCATCGCGTACTTGCCAGGAACCACCAGTTCCTGTCCCTCCGCCCAGCCCGGTTCATGCATGGCTTGATGCAAACGCCGGCGCCCTTCGGGCGTTAAATCAAACCACCGGCTGGCGCTGTTTGTCCAAGGTTGCCAGCCCCCGGCCTGGAATTGCTTCTGCAACTGGGCCAGGACTTCGACCGCCTCATCAAAGGGCAGTGGTTTGAGCATGGGAGAGGTGGAAATCGTGGTGATTTTGCCGTACATATAAGTTACGACAGCGAATGTGGTGGGTGGTAGCGTGAAGCCGTGCTGAGGGTCGCTGAAACGGATAATCACGGACGGCTCCGTGATATCAGTCCATTGCATGTCTTTTGGCGAGCCGCCGGAGCGCGCCAAAACCGGGTAGGTTGAATCGCGCGCGACGTGCTCGAATGTCTTGCCGACATGTGCCGACAGGATGGTCGGTTCGGGCTCGTAGAAATATTGCCAGGCGCAATAACCCAATATCAGCGCCATTGTGGCGCGCAGCAGTTTGCGGCTTACCATGCGACATTTCCTTCCGCAATGGCGGTAATGGCAGCCACCATGGCCGGCCGTTCGCGGCCGCGCAGCAACTGGTCGAAGCGCTCGGCGGCCTGGCGTACGAAGACCATCCTTTGTTCCTTATCGTACAGCTTGGCACGCTTATCCCTGGAGAAGACCACTGTCAACGGCCCGGCATGATCAGGCCGGCAGCGGGCGGACAGGGTCAGTTCAATGGCTTCGGCGACGCCGGAGGGAAAGCCAGTGGCCCAGGCAAACTGGTTGGCGTCCAGGGCCCGCCGCATGGCGAAGTCGTTATAGATCACCGCTTGCAGGATGTTGACTTGTTCATGCCGCGCAAAGTGCAGTACGCTGGCAGCGACCTGGTTTTCTTCAATGGTCTTGAAGCCGTCTTTGATTTCCTTGAATGGCTTGCCGAATTCCAGCACTTTTTTGTCGACTGGCCACAGTACTTTCGCGCCAATGCGTTGCCGCGTTTCCAGGCACTCGGCCAAATGCTGATACCCCCGCAGCATAAAAAACCGGTGCAGAGGATAAATATCCAGGAACAGGGCCATATTGCCCAGTCCTAACTGGCTAAACATATAACCTGCACCCGCGCTGGTTCCGGCGGGCATGGTGCTGGCGTAGGCCAATTCGGTGTTGCTGCTATAAGTACCGCTGGCTGCCATGTCTTCGATCTCTTGCCTTGCGTTCGTCACCTTTTGGGCAGAATGCAGCAAGCCACATCCGACTTGTTTAGACGCGAACGCGGCCAGTCCGGCCCATTGGAAACGCTGATCTGCCAGCCATAACTGGGCATAGGCACGATTAATATGGCGATTGCGTGTAATTGGGTCGGTAATCAGCTTGCCGCCAGGTGCAATCCATTCCTGGGCTTCTTGCTGGCAGCGCAGCCAAACGCTGGCGCAACTGAGGATGGGAACGTCGACGCTACGGCATTGCCTGCCATTGACGGTGCCCGATGTCACCTTGCATTCGGCGATGGGCGTGATATTGCGGTGCAGCGGCACGTCGTCATGCTGATGTACTGTAAAGGCGGTTTCTCGGGACATGGCTGAACCTCCGTAACGTCAACCTCGGATCAGAAATTGCGCACAAGATCAGGATGGCGTGACCACATGCCATGCAAGCAATGTGGCGCGGTCGGCCGCCGTGAGCGCGATGGTGCAACCATCCGCATCGGTGGTGCCTTCGATGGTGTTCCTGCTGGCGAACTCGAGGCGGTACGGTTGCCGTGCAATTGGCGTCCCGTCATGCTCATGCAGAAAGCAAACAGGCATTGCCTCTGCTTCTTCACTACTGGTTTGAAATGCCTGCGGCTGCACGGGACCTGTCGCAGGCGTGGGCGTTGGATGATGGTCTTCCAGCGTCTGGTAGCGCACGGTCTGGCATGCGTACAGCCGGGGTGGTGGCCGGCAACCACAATCGCACAGGTCGCCACTGAGCCCGACTGGCTTGCCATGCCAGTGTTCAGGGATGCGGGCGCCAATGCACACAATGTTGCCCGTGGATTTGCATGCGGGGCAGCTAATTGCATCGCCTTCCAGGGCGATCGCGGCGCCATTAATGCGGCCACGGCTGGATGCCGCAATGACTTTGCCACCAGCACTGGTGGTGGCGCCCAGGGTCAGGGTATAGCGCTTCATTAGCTTGTGCCTCCTGTATGTGGGGGAACTGGCAGTGTCACATTGCGGCGCTGGTTGATATTGCGATCAAACAACAATGTCTATTGGAAATAGATGCAGTTGCTGAAGTCGGATGCCGATGACGGTGGCGTGAAGATGTTCATGCACGAAGCCGCCTGAAGCGCCATCGATGGTCTTGCGATATAGGCAACATGAGACCGGACGTGCAATATGGCGGATAATGTCCGGATTTCCGCTGCCTTTTTGTCTCCTGATGGCCAAATCCAAGACCCTTGCCAACCCTTGCCCTTGCGGTAGCGGCGCCGCCCTTGCCACCTGCTGCGGCCCGTATATCGACGGCGCTGCGATCCCGCTTACCGCGGAGCAATTGATGCGCTCGCGCTACACCGCTTACACGCAAAAAAACGAGGCCTATCTGCAGGCCACGTGGCACGCCAGCACCCGGCCGGCGGAGCCTGTGATCAGCCCCAATGAAAAATTGCAATGGCTGGGACTTGAGGTAAAATCTGCTTTACGTTTACGTCAACGTAAAGCAGGGCATGAAGACTTTGTTGAATTCGTGGCAAGATTTCGCGTCCATGGCCGTGGCCAGCGCTTGCACGAACTGAGTCGCTTTTTGCGCGAACCTTCGGCTGAGGGGCCGCGCTGGTTTTACGTTGACGGTACTTTTCCCGAATAACCAGTGACCACTGTGACGCGGCCCGAGACACCGCGTCGAGAAGAGGAACCCGAATGCCGCATATCGAAAGCAAACTCAATCCGCGCAGCGACGATTTCAAGTCCAACGCGGCCGCCATGCAAGCGCTGGTCGACGACCTGCGCGCCAAGGTCGCCAAGCTGGCCCAGGGCGGCGGCGAAGCGGCGTGCGCCAAGCACACCGCCCGTGGCAAACTGCTGCCGCGCGACCGCGTGCAAATGCTGCTCGATCCCGGCACCCCGTTCCTCGAACTGTCGCAGATGGCCGCGTACGGCATGTATGACGATGCGGCCCCGGCGGCCGGCATCATCACCGGCATTGGCCGCGTCTCGGGCCAGGAATGCGTGATCGTGTGTAATGACGCCACCGTCAAAGGCGGCACCTATTACCCGATGACGGTCAAGAAGCACTTGCGCGCGCAGGAAATCGCCGACCAGAACAACCTGCCGTGCATTTACCTGGTGGACTCGGGCGGTGCCAACTTGCCGAATCAGGACGATGTGTTCCCGGACCGCGACCACTTCGGCCGCATCTTCTTCAACCAGGCCAATATGTCGGCCAAGGGCATCCCGCAAATCGCCGTCGTCATGGGTTCCTGTACGGCGGGCGGCGCCTACGTTCCCGCCATGAGCGATGAATCGATCATCGTCAAGGAGCAGGGCACGATTTTCCTCGG
>JAIENA010000219.1 GCA_019751755.1 Burkholderiaceae bacterium
CTCGTTTTTCAGCGAGACGTTACCGGACAGGTTCAAGGTCATCTTGCCGCCCAGCGCGTTGATGTTCTTACGCGACAGCACGTAGTCGATACCCTGGGTTTCGCTGGTCAGTGCATTGACGAAGAAGCTGACCGACACGATGCCGGCTTTGGCCAGTTCCTTGTCGAGCGCCTTGGTCGGATCGCCGGTCGGAACGATTTCCTTGCCCAGCACGATGCGGTCCTTGACCTTGATCTTGTAGTAGTCCAACGTGATCGACGTATCGGCGTCCGGCTTCAGGCCCAGACCCAGCGTGATGTTGTTGGACTTTTCCGCCCGCAGCTTCGGCACTTGCAGCGCGGCCGCTTGCGGCGACACGTTGTTGACCAGACCGGACACCTGGATACCCGAGCCCGGCACGAACGAATACTGGGCTTTTTGCGTGAAGGTCTGCGCCAGCGATGGCGCGCGGAAGCCGGTCGATGCCGAACCACGCAGCGTGATGCTGTCCGACACTTTGAAGCGGGTCGAACCCTTCCACACGAAGGCGCTGCCAAAGTCGGTGTATTTCTCGTAGCGGCCGGTGCCGTCGATCAGCCACTGCTTGGTGATGTCCCAGGTGGCGCCGCCATACACGCCATAGTTCGAGCGCGACGACGGGAACGAATTTTCCGGCGCGTTACCGGCGAACGAATCAGCGCCGCCCTTGATATACGACGCTTCCTCGCCAGCCAGCACGGCGTATTTCTCGTGACGCATCTCGGTACCGGCATAGGCGCTGACATCCGGGGCGATCTGCTTGGAGATATCGCCGTTCAGCACGAAGTGTTCAAAGCGCACGCCACCGGCATAGAACTCGGTCGGTGACTGGACTTTGCTGGCGCCGGACGCGAAGTCGGCCGCCATGCCGCGGTTGACCGAATTGCCAACGTGGTATTTCTGCTCGTTGCCGCCGTAGGTCAGGCTGACATCGGTGCTCCAGCCATTCAGGTCCAGCTTGATGCCGCCGGTGGCGTTGTAGTCATCCAGGGTACCGATAAAGGTCGGCACATAGCCCATGTACGGGGTGCCGGCCTTGTGCAGCAAGCCGTAGTCGGTCGGACGCCAGTACGGCGTACGGTAGTTGGCGTAGCTGTCGACGTTCTTGCGCACGTACGCCGCATTGCCATACAGGCTGGTGCCTTCGCTGATGTCATAGCGGGCGTTGACCAGACCCTTGAAGGCCTCGGTTTTGGGCGAACCATTGATGTTGCCCGCGTCCGGCTTGGCGGTCAGGAAGGGCAGCACCTGGTTCTTGTAGAAATCGCTGTAGCCAGCGGCGCCGGGGCCGAAGTCGGCCGCCTCACCAAAGCCGTTCACAGTGCCCGGACGGTTGGACAAGCCCACGTTCGACACATCGAGCGTGTAATTGATGAAGCCCTGGTCGCCCAGTGCCACGCCCTGGTTCAGCGACAGGCCGCCCATTTTGCCATCGCGCTTGTGCGTGATGCCGGCGCGCGCCGTGACGGAGCCGCCTTCGGCATTGTCTTTCAGGATGATGTTGACCACGCCGGCGATCGCGTCGGAACCGTATTGCGCCGAGGCGCCGTCGCGCAGCACTTCGATGCGCTTGATGGCGTCGGCCGGAATGGCGGAAATATCGGAGCCGCTTTCACCACGGCCTGGCGAGGTCTGCGTGTAGATCAGCGAGCTGGCGTTCTTGCGCTTGCCGTTGATCAGGACCAGCACGCGGCTTGGGCCCATATTGCGGATTTCATACGGATCCAGCAGCGACGTGGCGTCGTTGACCGGCGTCTGCACGGTGTTGAACGATGGCACCCGGAATTGCATCGATTTGTCGAGAGAGACCTGGCCGGTCTTGGTCAGCTCGCGCGAACCCAGGATATCGACCGGCACCGGGGTGTCGATCATGGAGCGCTGGGAACCGCGGCTACCGGTGGAAACGATGACGACCTTCTGGACGTCTTCGCCTGCCGCCCCCGACGCCGCAGGATCGATCGACTGAGGTGCTGCGGCATCGCCCGATTGAGCAAAGGCAAACTGGCTGGCGCACAGCATCATTACTGCAAGTGGAATACTTTTCTTCTTCATGTACTTATCTCTCTTTTTGTGAACGACTAGCGTGATCAACGACAGGCGTGGTCCGGGTACATCCTTGCATGCAACAAAGAAAATATAGCGAATCCGTCTATACAGCCATGCTTTACGGTTGCGGCCACATAAAAAACAACACTTTCATGCAATTTTGTTACGCACTGCCGATTTCACTTTTCAATGCAAGTGGTATTAGCGCCACAGACAGGCTACCGCTGGTCGTTTCGCAACGCAAACCGAGAAAAAGATTGTTTGTCTTGAAAGCGGGCAAGGCGGCTGCTACAACAAATGAACGGATGCAATCAATCTGTCCAGATAAAAATAGCCACCATTAGCGGGAGGATCGCGATGCTTTCGACAAAGATAGCGCGTATATCCACCGTTTCGATTGTCGTCTTGCTGGCCGCGTGCGGCAGTTCCGACAAGCGGTCCATCCCGGTCCCTCCCACCACCACGACCACCACCACCACCACCACCACCGCCTCAGTGGTAGCAGGCTCAATTGTTAAAGACAATGTCTCCGGTGCGACCGTGACCATCAAGAATGCCGCCACCGGCGCCACCTTCAATGCACAGGCCGGCCTATATGCGTCGACGTGCGCACCGGGGGCGATCACCATCAACCTGAAGTAGCTCTTGGGATTGAAAAACCCGGCTTGCCACGCGGGTGGCAAGCCGGGTTTTTTATTTATAGGTCCGGGTCTCGAACAGGTAATCACCACCGGCCGCGTGGCCCGCCGACACTGCCGCGCCATACTGCGGCACTTGCGGATACGCCGCCGTGACCTGTTCGCGGGTCGCATCAAACACGCGGCTGCCCGACTCGACCTGCCCCACTTTCTTCAGGCTTTGCATCAGGCTCCAGGCAAAGATCGAGTGACCCTCGGCGCCATCGTCCGCCACCGGTTCCTCGCCGCCGGACGACATCACCACCACCGAACGGCGCGCCAGGATGCTGGAAGGATCGGCTGCCGCGCCGACCTTTTGTTCCTTGCTGAAGGCGCCCGAATAGCAGCTGTCCGACACCAGCATCACCTGTCTGGCCGGAATATTGGCCAGCAGCTTAGACACGTCCGCATTCGAGATCCATTTGGCCGGGTTGCTGGCCAGGCCGTCGGCAGGGATCCAGTAACCCTGCGCCGGACCTTTCGGTACCTCGCGCAGGTAGCCGTGGCCGGCGTAATACACCACCAGACTGTCATTCGGGTCCAGTTCGCGCGCCACGTTTTGCAGCGCCGCCACGATCTCGCCACGGCTGGCGTTGCGCAGCACGCGCGTTTCATAGCCCATCGATGCTTCCAGCTGGCGCGCCACCGCATCGGCATCCGGCACCGCGTTGTCGAGCTGCGGAATGCTCGGGTCGGTGTACTGGTTGATGCCGATCACGATCGCCACCTTGCGCTCGATTTGCGGCAGCGACGCGGCGATCGGCTTGCGCACCAATGGCCGCGCGGTCGGCCATTCCATGCGCGCCTGGGCAAAGCTCGGCATGCAGGTATTGCTGATCATGCCGCCGCAGGCGGGCAAGTCGGCGGCGCGGCCATTTTGCTCCAGCACCTTCAAGGCATCCTTGAACAGCACCCCCTTGTATTCATGGCGCAGCGCCGCCAGTTGCGCCAGCTGGCTGGCCGTCATCGAGGCATTAGCGCCCGCCACGAAGGCTTTCACGGCACGGTCACGGCGCGTGGCGTCGCGGCGCGCCACTTCGGCCATGCCGTTGTCGGCCTGGCGCTGCTTGCCTTCGGCCGCCTGCGCCTTGGCATTGGCGGCGGACTGGCTGGCCTCGGCCCGCTTGCTTTCCGCCGCCACCAATTTTTCGGCGCTGTCCTTGCCGCCCTGGGCGGTGCGCCCCGCGCCGCCTTTGCCGGCGGTCAGCACATCTTCCTGGCGGGCCCGCGCCAGCGCGCGCTGCAGGCGCACTTCATCGCGGCGCGCCTGCGCCAGCGCCTGTGCCGCCTGGGCTTGCGCCTGGCGCGCATCGGCCTGCGCCTTGCCCTGCTCGGCGGCGAAGCGCAAGTCATCGGCCAACGATTTGCGGACATCGCTTTCGGCCGCACGCTGGGTCGCTTCGATGCGCTTGTCATCGGCGACCCGCTCGGCCGCGACGCGGCTGAGCGGGTCCTTGGCTTCGCGCGCGCGCACCAGTGCTTCCTTATGCGCCAGGTCGGCCAGTTTCGCTTCCGCCGCCGCTTCGCGCGCGCGCGCATCGAGCACCGTCGCATCGGCCTGCGCACTGCGGGCCCCCGCTTCGCTGCCCTGCGCGCCCAGTTCCGAGCGCTTGGCGCGGGCATCGGCCAGTTTGGCTTCCGCCCCGGCGCGCGCCGCTTCCGCCGTCGCCAGGCGCAACTGGGCCTGGTTTTTGAGCGCCGGCGTGCTCGCCGCACCGAGCACGGCGCGGGCGTCGCGGGCATCGGCTTCGGCCGCACGCAGATCGCCTTCGGCCGCGCCCACCGCCGCCGTGGCGCGCACCGCCTGCACTTCCGTCTTGGCGGTGGAGGCTGCCAGGCGTTTCGCTTCGGCCGCTTCCTTCTGCGCCGCCAGCGCGGCCTTGCGCGCCGCATCCTGACTGGCCTTGGCCAGCGCGGCGGCGTCGCGCGCCTCGCGTTTCAGGTCGGACGTGGATTTTTTCTGTTGTTCCGAACGTGCCGTTTCGCGCTCGCGCAGCGCCACGCGCGGGCCCTGCACCTTCGGTGCCGGTTCCACCGCAGCTGGCGGCGTATCGGCCTTGTTCTGCGCCAGCGACGCCGACAGCGGCGTTTCATCGACGCCGCCCGTCAGCGTGACCTCGATCACCACCGGCGCCACCGCGCTGGTGGGCGTCGCGGCGGCAATCGGCTGCGTCACGCACTGGGCGGGATTGGTGGTGCAGGCAGCTTGCGCGATCGTGGCATCGGCGTGGACTTCCACGATCGGTGCGTTGTCCGGCAAGATAAAGCGGAAGTCCTGGGCGTTACCGGCATTGTAGGCGGCGCTGGTCCATTGGTAGCCGTGCGACGCCAGCGCGTTGTAGGTCAGCGTGTTCTGGCTGGCGCCCGCTGCGGCGGCGGCGTTCTTGCCCAGCACCGTGATCCAGCTGCCGTTGGGCGTGTTGATGGCAGTGTTGTCGTCCACGTCAATACCCTCGCTGGCGAAGACTTCGGCCACGATCGGCTTGGCGCCCAACGCGCGCCAGCCGGGGGCGTTCAAGCCGCCACCGCCGTAGTCGCCCACCAGCGTGGCGTCCGGCGCGGCACTGGTGACGTTGATGATGCCGCCAATGCCGACATATTTGCCGCTGATGGCCAGGGTACCGGTACTGAACTGGTCGTTGCCGCTGAGGTCCACGACGGCCTTGGCAGCCCCGGATAAGTCCTCCGTCATGGTCAGACCGGTGTCGATCCCCGCCAGACCGGCATTGCCTTGCATGCGGGTCGCCCCGGCCACGGCCAGGTTCAGCTTACCGCTGCTGCTGGTGGTGGCGATGCCGGCATAGCCGCTGGCGCCACCGCCGCCCTGGATGATCAGGTTGCCGCCGACATTGAGATCGAGATTGCCTGCCGCAATTACACCAGCCGCCGTCCCGAAGTCGCGCACATAGGCCTGCGCCGCGTTGGTCGGCGGCTTCAGGCTGAAGGCGCCGGCGCCGCCAGTCACTGTCAGGTCACCGGTCACGTTGATCACAGTACTACCGGCCCCCACCCCGAGGTAAGCGCCGCCGCGCTCGGTGGCGCTGCCGCCGGCGGTCAGGGCCACTGACTTCGCGTTGATGGTTTTCAGCGCGCCCGCCGGGGCGTCGCCGAACTGATAAAACGCGCCCAGCGCCGCATAATTGCCGACATCGCTGCCATCGGCGGCGCTGTAATAGCCGCCACTGCCGCCGGTCAGGGTAATGGCCGGATAGTTGGCCGCACCGCCGGAACTGGTGATGGTCTGCTTGGCCCCGGTACTGACATCGGTCCGGATTTCCGCATAGTTGCCACTACCTACGGTACCACCCTTGAGCAGCAGCGATCCGCCGTTGACAAAATCGACCACCTGACTGGCGCCGCCACGGGCCCAGATATCGGCCGCGTTATTGCTGGTCTGGCAGCCGGCGCAATAGAACGCGATGCCGGATGCCGCGGCGCCATTGCCGGCCCCCCCCTCCAGCTGCATCGAACCACCATTGGTCACCCGCAGTTTTTGCTCACCGGTGCCAGAGATGGAAATCGACGCGAAATTCGATGTGCCACTGGCGCCGCCGCCGCCCTTCAACACGTAGCGGTTGGCACTGATGGCCTGGTCGCCCGCCAGCGTGTTGTTGGCCGCAGTCCCGCTGCGCGAGATTTGCGCCCAACTGCTGGCGCCGCCGGTACCACCGGTGAGCAGTACGGCATCGGCGCTGATCGCCTGCGTGCCGCTGGCGAAAATGCCGGCGCTGGCGTTGCTGCCGGAGCCCCCGGTCAGGCCGAGCTGCCCCGTCAATTCAATCGACTGGCTGGATCCGCTGCCGGAATTAGAAATGCTGGCTGTTGCCGTCCTGCCGGCGCCGCCAGTCATCTCCAGACTGGTCGCCTTGATGCTCTGGACACCGCTATTGGTGATTTGCGTGAGATTGTTGGTATCGTCGGCAGTGCCCCCACCGCTCAGGCGTATTGCCGTAGCATTAATCCGCTGTGTGGCCGGCGTGGTCGCCCCAGCCGCCGTCAATAGCGCATTGTTGTTATTGCCCCCGCTGCCCGCGCTCAGCAGCAAGTCGCCGGTGGTGATGTCCTGCGTCGCCCCGTTGACGGTGATGGAAATGGACGCCCCGTTGCTGGTCCCGGTTCCTCCGCGCAGGGCGATACTGGACGCCGACACTTTCTGCGACGTAGCGTTGTCACCAAAGACTTGCAGCCTCGTAAAGTTATTGGTGCCGGTCCCGGCCTGTAACACCAGTGCGCCGGTATCGACCGTCTGCGCGGCAAAGCTGCTGATTAAGACCCGGTTGTTCGAACCGCCGCTGCCCGCCGTCATGGTGAAGGATTTTTTCGCGGTAATCGACTGGTTACCCGCCGTGAACAGGCGCGCCGTATTGTCGGTACCGGAATTACCCGCGCGCAGCGTCAACGCGTCATCGAGCGTGATGGTTTGGGCATTGGTGGCATTGACACCGGCCGTGCCGAGGTTACCGCTGCCCCCCGTCACGGTCATGCTGCCGCCGGTAATTGTCTGGACGCCGTTGCCGCCTAGCAGCACGTCGTTGGACGCGCCGCCGGTCAGGCTAATCGTCGTGGCCTTGATGTTTTGATGCACGCTGGCGCTGCCGGTGTCCGCCGTGACCGTATCGTCATTGGCATACAGGTGCGCCCAGTTGTCTTTGCCGGTACCGCCGCTGCCGCCATTCAAGGTCAGGCTGCCGGCGGTGATGTTTTGCGTGACGCCGGCGCCGATCGCATGCAAGCCTGCGTAGTTGAGATCCCCGCTGGCGCCGCCCGTCATCACGATGCTGGCGGCGTTAATGGTCTGTGTCTTGCCGGCGTTTGGCCGCATGCTGATGTCGGCGTTGTTATTGTTGCCCACTGAGCCACCGAGCAGGCTGATGGCGCCGCCGGCGCTAATCGACTGGTCGCCACCGGCATACATATTGGCGTTGGCGTTACTCGCCGCGGAACCGCCCTGCAAGGTGAGGGCGCCGGTGACGCTGACCGTCTGTGCGGCCTCGGTGGTGATGCCGGCCCGGCCATTTATCCCGGTGCCCCCGGTCAGGCTGATCGACGCCGCCTTCACCGATTGCACGGCATTGCCGCCGATCATAGCATCCGCCGCATCGGTGCCGCTGCCGCCATTCAGGCGCACGGTGCCCACCGTGATGTTTTGCCGGGCCAGGCCGGCGCTGGCATTATCGGAGCTCCACAGGTGCGCCCAGTTGCCAGTGGCGCCACTGCCGCCATTGATGGTCAGCGCGCCACTGAGCGTAAGATTCTGTGTCGGGCTGCTGCCCCCCGCATGCACGCCGGCCGAATTATCGGTGCCACCACCACCGGTCATCGTAAAACTGCCGGCGTCGAAGGTCTGGGTGGCCCGGGTGCCGTTGGCGTTAATGCCAGCGGCGTTGGAGGAGCCGGTGGCGCCGCTGGTGATGGTAATGGTTGCCGCCTTGATGGCCTGGGTGGCGTCGGTTCCGCCATTGATGCTGATATCGGCCCAGTTACTCTTGCCGCTGGCGCCGGCCATGATGTCGAGCGTGGTCGCGTTAATCGACTGGCTGCCCTCGCTGTACAGCTGGGCGTAATTGTCGGCGGCGCCACTGCCACCGCGCAACAGGATCGTGGTGGCATTGATGGTTTGCGTCATGCCGGTCTTCGGAACCTTGATGGACGCATAGCCGGACAGGCCGCCCGCCACGGCGATCTCGCCCGCCGTCACGCTCTGATTGCCCATTGCAGACACTTCCGCGTAGGTGTTGGGCGACCCCGCGCTATCGCCGCCCTGCAGCGTCAGTTTGCCGGCATTGATGACTTGCGTCCCGTCCGAATACAGTGCCGTGTTGCGGGGATTGCCGCTGGCATCGTTGCCCACGCCCGCCTGCAGCAAAATCTGCCCGCCCGCCGTGATGGTTTGCGTGCCGCCCGGTGCGAACATATGCACGGCGGTCCAGCTGGTGCCGCCATGGCGCAGGTTGATGTCACCCGTGGCCAGCAAGGTCTGGTCGGCAGTGGAGCCCAGATGGCCGCCAATATCAATGACGCCGGTCAAGTTGACGCCGCCGACTCCGGTCTGTGTCGTAGTGCCATAGGCGTTCGAGGCATCAAGCCGGATCGCCACCGCCCGCGTGTTGACGTCACTGCCATTGCCCAGCTGGATATAAGGCGCCTTGACATTCAAGGTCAGCCCGGCCGGGATCGCGTCGCTCACCGCCGCATTGCCGCCGGACGGCAGGAACGTGATGAAATCGGTCGCTTCCAGGGTGCCGCCGGTGGTCTGCAGCAGATTGCCCAGCGTATTAAAACTGGTGGCGCCGGGCGCCGCCGCGCCCGTGCATTCCGCCGCGCTGGTGTGATAAAAGCAAAAGACCGCCGGATCGAGCAGCCAGTTGCCGGCCGCCCCTTTCGGCGCCAGCGTATTGACGCGGCCCTGGTCGAACGACAGCTGCTTGCCCGAGGTTTCGACGAAACCGCCATTGCCGCCCAGCGCGCCGCCGCGCGCAAAAATGCTGCCCGCGTAATCGGTCTTGTCGTTGGACCACACCACGACCTTGCCGCCATCGCCATGGCCGGTGGCGCTGGCGTCGATCTGCGCCCCTGCCGCCACGCTGGCGCTGCGCGCATTGGGCACGGCCGCATTGGCGCCCTTGACGTCGCCGCCCACCAGCACCGTGCCGCCGCCCGCCTGGCCCGACGCGTCGATGCGCGCACTGCCGGTCAACGTCACGCTGTCGCCCAGCACCTGCACCGTGCCGCCCGCGCCCGCCGCGTTGGTCGCGCTCACCGTGCCCGACACCGTGCTGTCGCCAGTGGCCTTGAGCACGATATTGCCGCGCGCATCGAACACCGCGCTGTCGGCCCGCGCGATGCCGCTGTGATTGACCAGCGCGCCATACAGGTCAATGCTGCCACCCTGCGCCGTCAATTCCCCCAGGTTCAGCGCCTGGTTGCCATCGGCTTTCAAGGTGACGGACAAGCCCGGCGTGCCGCTGTCGGCCAATTGCACCGACTGTCCCGCCGCCAGCAAAATCCGTCCGCCCGGCGCCGTGATCACGCCACTGTTGGTGACGTCGCCACCGATCAGGAACACGCTGCCGCCCAGCGGCGTGGTGATGCGCCCCTGGTTATTCAACGCGGCACCGGCACCGCCATTAAACGCCATGCGCCCGGCCAGGAAATCCGCATCCGACAAGTTCAGCGTCGAGGCGATCAGCCCCGCCACATCGACTTGCGCATTCGGTCCGAACAGAACGCCGTTCGGGTTGATCAGCACCACGCGGCCATTCGATTGCAGCAAGCCGAATAATTGGCTGGGGTCGTTCCCGGTCACGCGGTTCAGCACCACGGATTGCGGATTTTGCTGCAGGAAGCGCAGCAGTTCGCCGTTGGCCACATTGAACGAGCGCCAGTCGATAATGGTGTTGGGGGCATTCGTGACGGTGTAGACGTTGCCGTTGATGGCAAACGTCGCGCTACCAGCGCGCACCACCGGATCGACCGGCGCGGCGTACGCCGCCAGCGGCAGCAGGATGGCAACGGCAGGCAGGAAAGCAAAGCGTGGCATGTCCGGTCCCCTAGAACGAATAAACGAAGTTCACGTGCGCAAAGGCGTCATGGCGCTCGCGCGCCGCTGGTCCGCCCGCTCCCACCGCGGTCTGCACCAGGCCGACATCGCAGCGCAGCGCCAACTCCTTGCCCAAACCGTAGCGCAAGCCCGCGCCGACACTGGACAGGCGCTTCGCGGCAGGCGGCGTGCCATCGCTGTTATGCACATGTCCGGTGTCGTAGAACGCCAGCAGCCGCAGCGTATGGCGGCCCGCCTGGCCGCCCGCCGTGGTCGGCGCGAACAACTCCGGCGTATACAGTTCCAGGCTGGCCGCCAGCCCCTTGTCGCCAGCCGACGTGCGCTCATCGTAGCCGCGCACGGAAGCGGCGCCGCCGACGCCGAATTGTTCGCTGGGGATCAGCGCATCGCTGCTGACCTGGCCATTGAGGGTGGCGCGCCACTGCCAATCGCCGGTGGCGACGCCGACAAAGGCGCTGCCGCGCAGCGCCTGCCAGTTGCGCGGGCGCGCGCCATATTCGGCGGCGCCGCCGTGGCTGCCGCCGGGCAGGTTGCGGTAGTAACCCAGGCTGGCCCCGGCCTGGAAGCGCGCGCCCACGGCCTGCCCCAGGTAAGTGATGCTGAGCGGCACGCTGGTGATGGTGCCGCAGCGGTCCAGCGCAATCGTGCCGATGCGGCAGCTGTTATTAAAATCCTTGTAGTCGATGCCGTACACCAGCTTTTGGCGGTAATCGCCACGGCTCGGCAATGGCTGGTTCAGGCGCATGCCCGCGTACACGCCCTTGCCGCTAAAGAACAGGGGACCGGCGATGGAGGTGGTGTCGCTCTTGCTGTCCGAGTACGCGGCGATCACGTCCAGCGACAGCCGCTGCTGGTAAAACGGGATGCGGTAGGCCGCCGTCAGGCTGGCGCCCTTGCCCGGATGCTGCAAGCCCGCCATGGCCTGCAGATTGAGCACATGGTCGCGCTGGAACAGATTGGCGTGCTGGTAACCCAACGCGATCCTGGCGCGGCCCGTGCTGCTGGCGCCGGCATTGTCCAGCGTGACGGTGGTCTTGCTGACCTTGTCTTCGGCCACGTCGATGCGGGCGTCGATCTGGCCCGGCGCCGCCCCCGGCGAAAAATTCACCGACAACTGGCGCGCCGGATTGTCATTGGCCAGCAGCACCGCGGCGGCCACCGCATTGGTATTGGGTTTCTCTCCCTCGCGCAGTGGCGGCAGGCTGGCCCGCACATTGGCTTCGGTATAGGTGCGCTGGCCGGCCACGGCGATTTTCGCCACCGTACCTTCGACCACCCGCAGAATCACGGCCCCGCCCTGCAATTGCTGCGACGGCGCATACACTTGCACGATCGGATAGCCGGCCTGGGCATACGCTTCCCGGATCGCGGCACTGGCGGCCTGGACCCCGTCCATGCCTTTGCCGGGACCGGCAAACGGCGCCGCCACCGCCTGCAGGCGGGCGGCGTCGACCAGCGTCGCGCCGTCTATCGTGAAGGTGGAGATATCAAATGCGGGGGATTGTGCCAGTGCGGACTGGCAGGCGAACACTACCGGCAGCAAGCCGGCCAAGCGGGACATCGTCATACAGCGTCTCCCAGGCTATCGCGAATTCATCTCAAGCTAACATCGGCGAAATGACAGGTAAATAGAATCTTTCTACATAGAACCACGTTTCATAGTGAACCACGGAAAAATGCTGCCGCGTTTTGTTGTAGACATACATCAGTGCCGCGCGCATCAGGATTTGCGACAGCTCAATCCCGGATTACTGCAATCCATCGCAAATTTAACAATCGTCAACGCCGCGCCCCTACAATCCGTGCATCCATCACCTGCTCAACCACATGAGGACTATCGTTATGCGCCGCTTCCTGACCCTTGCCGCCCTGACCGCCACCGTTGCCGCCACCGTCAGTGCGCCGGCCAGCGCCGATGAACAGCAAGTGCGCCCACTGCAACCCTTTACCGCGATCGACAGCCGCGGCCCCCTCAGCATCACGGTGGAAGCGGGTAAAACGCAGTCGGTGACGGTCTCGGGCAACACCGAATTCGTCAGCCGCGTGGCGACCGACGTGGTCAATGGCGAACTGAAAATCTACCTGAAGGACAAGGGCCCGCTGACCTTGAAGGGCGATCCCCGCATCACCATCACCGTGCCATCACTGGCCAAATTCATTGGGGAAGGCGCCGGTGAAACCATCCTCAAAAACATCCAGGGCGAACGCCTCGACGTCAGCTACCAGGGCGCCGGCAGCTTTACCGCCAGCGGCAAAGTCGCCCTGCTGCGGCTGAAGGCGCAGGGCGTGGGCGAAGTCAATACCAAGGCGCTGGAAGCGGAGCGCGCCGACGTCAATTTCAATGGCCTGGGCAACGTCAAAGTCACGGCCAAGGGCACATTGAACGCCGTGGTCAATGGCATGGGCAACCTGAATTACTATGGCAAGCCGCGCACCGTGAACAAGACCGTCAACGGCATCGGCAGCGTCAGCGCCGGCGACTAAGGCACAGCGGGCGGGTTGCGCCTGCTTGTGCGGTTTCACCGCCATCGTCGCACCAGCGTTGGCATTTTTGATGCGTTTCAGCTTATCCTATGCAGATCTGATTTGGTTCAGCGGGAGCGGATCGCATGCATGGCACCTTCAACGTCCTGGTCGCAGATGACAACGCCGGCAACCGCGCCACCTTGCGCGCGCTGCTGTCACGCCTGCCTGGCTGCAGCGTGGTGGAAGCGGCGTCCGGCGAAGCGACGTTGCTGGCGACCGTGGAACATGACTGCCATCTGATCCTGCTCGATGTGCACATGCCCGGCATGGATGGCTTTGAAACGGCGCGCCACCTGCAAATGACGGGCCGCACCCGCAACATCCCGATTCTCTTCATTACCGCCGTCTATAGGGCAGATGAGTTCACTGCCCATGGCTATGCGCCGGGCGCCGTCGATTACCTGGTCAAGCCGGTCGATGACAACCTGCTGCTGAACCGGGTGCGCCAATACCAGCATTTGCATGAGCGCGAATTGACCCTGGAGCGCCGCACCAGCGACCTGGAAGCCGCCAACGTGCAGTTGCGCGAAACGCTGGACCGGCTGCACATGGCGCAGGACAAGCTGGTGCAGTCGGAAAAGCTGGCCGCGCTGGGCGCCATCGTGGCGGCCGTGGCGCACGAATTGAATACGCCGATCGGCAATTGCATGACGGTCGCCTCCACCCTCGACGACAAGATCGTCGAATTCGAGCAGGCGCTGTCCGGCGGCAACGGCGTCAAGCGCTCGCAATTGGAGGATTATCTGGCGGTGTCGCGCACCGCGACCCAATTGATGCTGCGTGGCCTGGGCCGCACGGCCGACCTGGTGGCCAGCTTCAAGCAGGTGGCGGTCGATCACACCAGTTCGCACCGGCGCCAGTTCGATTTGCGGCAAAACATCGACAGCGTGGTGGCGCTGATGTACACCAGCCTGCGCAAGACGCCCTACCGCATCACCGTGGCCATCCCCGAGGGCATCACCATGGAAAGCTACCCAGGCCCGATCGACCAGATCATTTCCAATCTGATCAACAACTCCGTGGTGCACGGTTTTGCCGGCCGCGACCATGGTGAAATCCTGCTGCGGGCGGAAACCGACGGCGACCATGTGCGCCTGATCTACAGCGACGATGGCTGCGGCATGAGCGACGAGGTGCGCCAGCACGTGTTCGATCCCTTCTTCACCACGCAACTGGGCAAAGGCAGCAGCGGGCTCGGTATGAATATTTGCTACAACCTCGTCACGGGCCTGCTGGGCGGCAGCATCGAAGCGAGCGACTGCCCGAATGGCGGCTGCGTGTTCACGATCGTGCTGCCCAAGAAGGCGCCGGCCACGCAGGCGGCGCGCATGGTGCAGGGATAACGGCGCAGGGCGCGCCTGCCACCATGTTTCAGCCACGCGCCCCGCTGCGCCGCCGCAGCCGCATCGACAGGCCCACCGGCGACATGACGAACGCCATCAATTCTTCTGCTTCCCGCCCATCCGGCGTCTGCACCGCCTCGATCTCGAAACTGGCCAGCAGCATCGCCATGGCCACCTTCATTTCCAGCAACGCCAGGTAACGCCCCGGGCAGATGCGCGGGCCGGCGCCAAACGGCATCGAGACCTTGCGGTCAATCGCGCCTGGCCCGTCCTGCAGCCAGCGCTGCGGATCGAATTGCGCCGGCTGCGGGACGTGGCTGTCGGCCATGCTGTGATGGCGCATCACGCACCACACCAGCGTGTGCGCCGGCACATGGATCCCGGCCACCGTCGTGTCGTGCATGGCTTCCATCGGCAGGAACGGCGCCACCGGCTTGATGCGCATGGACTCCTGGATGCAGGCATTCAGGTACGGCAACCGGTCCATCTGCTCCATCGTAAAAGCCGCCGGGTCGGGCGCATATTGCCGCACTTCGTCGCACGCTTGGGCCAGCACGGCCGGGTTGCGCTGCAACTGGTACAGCAGCCAGGCGATGGAATTGGCGGTGGTGTCTTCACCGGCCAGCAGCATGGTCATCACATTGCCGACCACGGCCTGGTCATCGAGGCCGCTGCCGGGCTGCGCGGCGGCCACCAACATGGCTTCGAGCAAGTTGGCCGGATGCGCGGCATGCCCGGGATCTTGCGCCATGCGCACGCGCGCCTGGCCGATCAAGTCACCGATGGCCTGTTTCACGGTCGCCACCGAATGCTCCAGGCGGCGGTCCTGCGGCAGCTTGAACACGCGCCAGTAGGCGAAAAACGCCAGCGTGCGGCGCGCAATGGCGGGCAGGATCACGTCCAGGTGGCGCTGGATGACGTCCTCGCCGCCATGAATGGTATCGACATCGGTGCCAAACGCCAGACCGGCAATGATATCGACCGTGTAGCGCTTCAAGTCATCCGACAGGTCGATGGCGCGCCCCGCGCGCGCGGCGCCATCCCAGCGCTGTTGCAGCCGCAAGGCGACTTTGACCAACGACGGGAAATAGGCCTTGATCCCCTGGGGCGAAAACGCGTGCATGACCATGCGGCGCTGGTTGCGCCAGTCCTGCCCTTCGGCATCGAACAGGCCCGGCACGCCGCCCATTTCACGCATGATGCGTTCGGACATGGCAGGACGGCGGAACGTATCGGGACGCTGCTTGAGCACTTGCGCCACCGCCGCATGGTCGGCCACCACCAGCGCCTGTTCCGGCCCCAGATACATCTGGAAAAAATCGCCGTACCGGCGGCACCAGGCCTCCACATCCTGATGCAGGCGCAGCGGCCGGATTTGCAGCATGTTGCCGACCAGCGGCCAGCGGCGCGGGCCGGGCAGCGACTCGATGGTGCGCAGGGGGGACGGCAAGGTTGGCAGCGGCAGGGCTGCGGGCGGGCTGTCCATATATGATCATTGTTAAATAGTTATTTCTTAATGATAACTCGGGGCGGCAAGTCGTGCATGCCGGACGCGCCAAAATTGGGCGGCGGCGTAGCATCCGCGTATGAACTGCGGATACCCCACAACATGGGAACGCGCTGCGCGGATCACGCTGGCGGCGGCATGGCTCTTGTGCTGTAGCAGTGCGGCACAGCAAGCGCCGGTGCCCCCGGTGCCATCGGTGCCCTCAGTGACGCTGGCGTTTACACGCGATCCTGTCGACAAGTCCTACCGCAAGATGGTGCGGGGCATGGAACGTCATGCCCGCGACATCGCGCTGGCGCCCCACTCCACCCTGCGTTTCCGCTTGCTGCCACGGCTGCCGACGGTCCGGCTCGACGGTGTGACCTTGCACGTGGTGGGCGAGAGCCTCACTGTGCCGGTCGCGGTGGCACCCGACCACAGCTTCACGCTGGAGCGCAATGAGCAGGCACTGCGCGAAGATGCCGCGCTGGTGGCCAACCGCAAGAGCAGCAGCATGACGTGGCGCGCGCAAGTGACCAGTCCCGGTGTGCCGGACGGTATGCGGCGGCTGGGCGATTTGCGGCTGGAATGCCTAGTGGGCGTGGAGGCAGGACTGGTGTCGAACAATGCGCGGCTGTTTGCCTGGTTGTCGGATGTACTGGCCGGACCGGACCAGGTCTGCGCAGCGCCGGATGGCCATTACCTGCAATTTGCCGAACGCCCGCTGTTCGGCGTCACCTTGCGCGCCGGCGAGCGGGTCGCCGTGCTGCCGTTCCGGGCACTGTATGCGGGCGGCACGCAAACGCCGGACACGTTACCGTTCTGCGATTGCCAGGTGTTATTGGATCGCAGCTATTACGCGCCGCTGTGGGACCGCAACTGGCCCGATGACACGCTGCTGGAATTTGACTATATGGATGCGGCGCCGAGCGGGCCGCTGGAGGGGCCGATTGACCGCGCGGCGGCGTTGCGGCAACTGGGGGCGCCATTGACAGCCATCACCTTCGACAGCGGGTATGACGTGTGGCAGTACCAATATCGGCCGGCGCGGCGGGTACCGGCGCTGGCGGATGGGACGCCGCAGATGGCGGAGCTGGTGCTGTTGTTTGACCGTTCAGGCCGCACGTTGAAGGCGCGGCGGCGCGAGCCGTGATGGCGGCTTTCGCTGCGCGAAAACCGCCCTACGGAATCAGGCCGCGTATCCGATTCACCATGCCGCCGAGCAGACCCGCGGCGTGACGATTTAACTGCCGGAATTGGCCTGCGGACTATATTTATCCGCCTGCACCTTGCCCCCCACGCCATGGGTCCGCACCTCCTGCGTGATCGGCAACATGTCCGCATTCCAGCTTTCCCACTGCGATTTCAGCGCCGCCAGCTTGTCCGGATGCCGGTTCGCCAGGTTAGCCCGCTCGCGCTGGTCGGCCGATAAATCAAACAGGAATTCATTGCCGTTCAATTTCAGGTACTTCCAGTTGCCGGCCCGCACGGCGCGCTGTTCATTGGCCTTGTAGCGCCAGAACAGCGTACGCTCGACCGGCTTGTTTTCCCCCAGCAGCACCGGCAGCAGGTTTGCGCCATCCGGCAAGTAGGCGGGATCAGGCGCGGTACCGGCCGCCGCCAGCAAGGTCGGCAGCCAGTCCATGCTGATCGCCACCTGGCTGCTGACTTGCCCGGCCTTGATGCGGGCCGGCCAGCGCACGATGCCGGGCACGCGGATGCCGCCTTCGAGCAACTCGGTTTTCTGGCCGGAGAACGGCCAGGTTTTCGAGAAGCGCTCACCACCGTTATCGCTGGAAAACACCACGATGGTATTGTCGGCCAGGCCCTTTTGCTCGAGGGTTTTCAGCACGCGGCCGATCGAGGCGTCGAGCGCCACCACCATCTTGCCGTAGGTGGCCAGGTCGCCGCCGTCGTAGTGGAAAATGCCGCCGCCGCTGGCCGTCAGCGAGCGCGAGATGGCTTCATCGCCAGGACCTTCCCACGGCCAGTGCGGCGCCGTGTAATGCAGCGACAGGAAGAAGGGCTGCGCCGCGCTCTGCTGCTTGACAAAGGCCGAGGCGCGCTGCCCCAGCAAGTCGGTGTAATACCCCACTTCGCTGACCGGCACTTCGCCTTCGTACAAGTCTTCCTTGACGTTCGGCCCCACGCCCGGCTTGTGGGTGAAGTAGTCGATGGCGCCGCCATAGTTGCCATAGAAGCTATCGTAGCCGCTTTTCAGGGGACCGAATTTTGGCAGCGATCCCAGGTGCCACTTGCCCACCAGCGCGGTGCGGTAGCCGGCCTTCTTCAGCAGCGACGGCAGCGTCGGATGCTCGGGCGGCAAGCCGATGGTGTCGGAGGCGCCGGCAATCGGTTCTTCCAGGCCGCCGCGCAAGCGGTACTGGTAGCGGCCCGTGATCAGGCCGAAGCGGGTCGCAGAACATACGGCCGAATTCGAATAATGCTGCGTCAGGCGCAAGCCCTGCGCGGCCAGCTTGTCGAGGTTCGGCGTGCGGAAATCGGTCTGGCCATAGACACTCAGGTCACCCCAGCCCAAATCATCGGCCAGGATAAAAATAATATTGGGCTGGCTGTTGCCGGCCTTGGCCAGCGCCGCCGGCGCCACGGCCGACGCCAGGCCCAGGGCGGACAGGCCACCAATGACGGTACGGCGTTTGCGGTTAATCTTGCTCATCATAAGTCCTTTCAGAATTCATAGCGGCCGGTGACGCCCACCGTGCGCGGCGTGCCGATCACGGCGTTATAGGAACCGAAGTTGCTGTTCCACATACTGGTGTAGTAGTGCTTGTCGAACGCGTTTTTCACCCACAGCGACACGTCCCAGGCGGCGCCCCGGGTGCTGCGCAAGCCAATCGACACATTGCTGACGCTGTAGGCCGGGATGGTCGAATACTCGGACGCGTCGAGCGTGCCGTAGGTCGCGCCACGATACGAATAATTGGCGTTGATATAGCCCTGCACCCCTTCCGCGGCGCGTCGCGAATACTGCGCGCTGGCGTTGGCGATCCAGCGCGGCGCATTGACCAGCGCATTGCGGCCGGACAGGTCGCAGAAGGTCGCGCTGCGCTCGGGCGGGCATGGCGCATTGGTGTACGACAGGTAACTGGCGTCATTGAACGACACGTTCGAACGCAAGGTCAGGCCGCGCGCCGGGGTCGCCACCAGTTCCAGTTCCACCCCACGGGTGCGCGCATCGCCGGCATTGGTCAGGTACGAGGTGCGGCTGACCGGGTCATACGCATTGCTCTGGTAACCGTGCACGATGGTGGCGTAGACGTTGCCGTTCAATTGCAGATTGTTGTCGAACCATTGCGACTTGACACCGGCTTCGAAGGCGTTGGCGCGCTCGGTGCCGACCAGCAGCGAGGCAATCCCGCCGGCGCCCGGCACCGACAGGTTGATCCCGCCGGATTTCTCGCCATGCGACAGGCTGGAATACAGCAGCACGTCTTGATTGACCTTGTAGCCCACGTTCAGCAAGGCGGTCGGGCTGTCTTGCCGCAAGTTCAGCAGGCCGGAATCAAAGGCGCCATAACGGCCATTGCGCGATGCCAGCGCCGCCCCGGTGACGGCGGGACCAACCGGTGCGTTACGCGTGATGCGGGCGCTCTTGTCTTCATAGGTAAGACGGGCGCCGGCGGTCACATCGAGCTGCGCGGTGGCGTGCCAGGTCGATTGCGCGAACAGCGCGTAGCTGTCGACATCGAGCGAGGATGGCGCATTGCTGGTGACGTTGGACCAGGCGCCGGCCGGCGTGCCGTTATACAGGTCGTTCAACGGGCCATTCACGTTGAACGAATTATTCGACAGTTTCTGGCGGTAGTAATACGCGCCGAACACCGATTCGAGCGCCTGGCCGGACGGCGTGGCCCAGCGCAGCTCTTGCGTGAATTGCTTGTGGCGCGCGGAAGCGCCGGCGTTCAGCGTGACCGGCACCGGCAAGCCATCATCGTTTTGCGGCGTAAAGGCCCAGAAGCGGTACGCTGTGACGGAGGTGAGTTTGGCGTCGCCGGCAAAGGTCCAGTTGGCCTCGGCCGACGCGCCGCCCTGGTGCACCGCCACGTGCGAGCCGGTATCCTGGTTGACGGCGCGCGCGGTCGGATCGAGCACCGGCGAGCCCCCCACCAGTTTGGCCTGGGTCAGCGCGCGCCCGCTCGGACCGGCGCTGTAGAACATCAGAGTGCCATTGTTGGAATCTTCTTCATGGTAATCGGCGATGACGCGCAAGTTGAAGTCCTTGCTGTTCTCCACCAACACCTGGGCGCGTAAGCCATTGCGGTCGCCGCCCTGCACCTTGCTGCCATCGTAGCGGTTGGTGATATAGCCATCGTCGCGCGAAGCGTAGGCCGTCAGGCGGCCCGCCACGCCATCAGCCAGTTGGCCGTTCAGCACCAGGCGGCCCTGCTTGTGGCCATACTGGCCGATCGATAAATCGGCGCTGCGCTCGGTTTGGAAGGTCGGCTTTTTCGTGGCGATATTGAGGACACCGGCCGTGGTGTTCTTGCCGAACAGCGTGCCTTGCGGGCCGCGCAGCAATTCCAGCTGGGCGATATCGAGCGCATCGAAGGCCGCCATGCCGGGACGGGCCAGGTACACGTTATCGAGATAGACACCAACACTGCCTTCCAGGCCGTCGCTGGCCGGATTATTGCCCAGGCCGCGCACCGCAAAGCTCATCTGGCGGGCGTGCACATAGTTGACCGTGGTGCTCGGCAGCAGCTGCGGCAAATCCTGCACCCGGTAGGTGCGGCTGCCGTCGAGCACATCTTCGCCCAACACGGTCATCGGGGTCGGCACGTTTTGCGAACTTTCGACCCGGCGGCGGGTGGTGACGAGGATGGTTTGCACCGCGCCGGCGGACGCCGCGTCCACGGCGTTGGCGCCGACCGCGCCGACCGCAGCGGCCGCGCCGCCGACTGAGGTGTCGGCGGCGGTGATGGTCACGATGTCGTCGGCTGCCGTCGGCACCCCGGCGGCGGCCGCCACGGCGGTGGCAATGGCGGCGGCGGCATGCGACTGCACCGGCTGCACCAGCGCCAGAACCGCCAGTGCGATGGCGCTGCGTTGGATTTTCACTACTTTTTTATGCGATACCACGATTGATCCCTTTGCTCTGTTTTCTTTTTTCAGGGCGAGTTCCGCCATTGCGGCTCGCAAGCGAGACGCCCTGCTGATTGGTCTGTTTGATTGGTCTGTTGCGGGGCTTGGCCGGGTCAGCGCTGGTCGGCGACCTTCTCGCCGCTGTCCGCGTTCTGCGCGGCCACGGCTTTTTCCGAGCGGGGCGTGCCTGCCGGAACCCAGTCGTACGGCACGGGTTGTGCGCGATAGACCCAGTTGGTTTTCACAGTCTTGCCGGCGCCGCCGACGGCGGACTGGCCGAAGTACGGGCTGACGTATTCCCACACGATGTCGCCCTGCGGCGTGACCTGGAAGAAGCGGCCATTCATGCCTTCATTGACCAGCGTATTGCCATTTGGCAGGCGGCGCGCGCTGCTGATGAACGCACTGTAGAAACTCCACAGGGCCTGGCCCGAATTGGCCGCCGTGTATTGCCACACGATCTGCTTCTTGATCGGATCGATTTCCAGCACCCGCGAATGGGGGAAGATGCCGGGGCTGATCTTGGGGTACCCCGCTTCGCCCTGGTTGTCGAACACCAGGATATTGCCGGCGCCGGGCAAGCCTGGCGGGATCACGTGGGCATCGTGCAGGCCGATGATCTGGTCCACCGGGCGTGGCACGGCGGAAGAAGCGATGGCCGGGTAATCCGGGCCCAGGTTCCACACCACCTGGCCGGTTTTCTTATCGATGATGGCGATGAAGTTGGCTTCACGCGAATCGATCAGCACATTGTCCGGATGGAAGCGCGTATCGCCCTGCTCGTACCATTGGTTCGGCCCGACCACTGACATGTTATTGAGGTGCAGGTAGTCCACCGCCGTGGCGCCATTGCGCGGCTGCGCGGCGCGCACCAGCTGCAACGCTTGCGGCGAAAACCCGAATTCCTCCAGGTGCTCCGAGGCCACCCACTTCCATGCGACCTCGCCCTGCGGCGTGACTTCCACGATCACGTCATCGAGTACCTGGGCCGCCGTGAAGCCGGGCACCGCGTGGACCTGGTTGGCCAGCACCAGCGTATTGCCATTGGCCAGGCGGCGCCAGTCATGGTGCTGCTTGGCGCCGCCCGCGTTGGCGCCATCCCTGGCGCCGTTGCCTTGCACCGAAGCCGAGGCGTACGCATCCTGCGCGCCCTCGCCCCACTGCCACAGCACCTTGCCATGCCAGTCCAGCTCACCGATGGCCTTGTTGCCCAGGCCATTGCCGGAAGCGGCGCCCGGCACGTTCGCCAGTTGCAGCAGGATGTTGCCGCGCTTGCCGCCGGCCAGCGCGGGATCGAGCAATACCGGCGGGAAGCCCACGTGCGGCCATTGGCGCACTTCATTGCCATTCATGTCGATCAAGTGGGTCTTGCCATCCTGGCCACTGAACACGACGTAGCCATTCCAGGCGCGCGCCGGTTCGTAGCGCGTCACACCGGTGGGAAACACGCTGGGCGCGGCGCTGACGGTCACCGCAGCGAAGGCGCAAGCCATCGCTGCGCATATCATGGCAAATTGCCGTGCGCGGCGCGGACGGCCTGGTCCTTCAGGGGAAACTGCTGCGGGCGATGCAAACATCGGATGCTCCTTGGTGGTTATCAAACAGTCAGTGCATCTTACGCAGCACCCCATGTTGCAAGCCACGAATTAATTCGCATACGGATATTTGCGGCAAACGCATTTGCTCAGAACAAATTAGCAGAACACGTCAACGTAACGCCTAAAAAAGACTAGGCAAACCGAATTCATGTCGCTATAATCTTGGTCTCTTGGCCTGGTAGCTCAGTTGGTAGAGCAGAGGATTGAAAATCCTTGTGTCGGTGGTTCGATTCCGCCCCGGGCCACCAAGAATTCAGCAGTACAACAAAACGCCGACCCATGCAGGTCGGCGTTTTGCATTTCTCCCCGCACGCCGCCATCGCGCCAGTGACAAGCGCCCCGGTTAGTACAATGTCCCCAATTGAAATCGTTTGCTTGTACCAGATAGTCACAAGATAATAGCGACTCCGCCTCCATATCCCCCTCCCCCATTTTATGTTTAGTTTCAATAACTTAAATGTTAGAAAACAGCTAGCATTGGCGTTCGGCGCGGTTCTCGCGCTGACCCTGCTGCTGGCCGGCTTCGCGCTGCTGCGTTTGAACACCATCGGCACCGCCTTCGATTACCAGAACCACGTTTCCAGCGCCATCGTCGAACCCTTGCACGAAGCGCGCGAAGCGCTGGCCCAGACCGGCCTGGCCGCGCGCAACGCCTATATCTTTACCGACGAGGCGGCAGCCCGCCGTGAACTGGACTTGCTGGACCAGGAAAAATCGCGCTACCTGGCGGCGCTGGCCAAACTGGAGACGGTGATGGCCGGTGATGCCGCCTTTGACAAGGTGCGCCGTGGCCTGCTGGCCATGGCCAGCGAGTTGGAACGGCCGCGACGCTATCGCGACGCCGGCCAGATGGCCGAGTTCGGGCGCTTCCTGGTCGAGGAATGCAGTCCGCTGCGGCGCCAGATCGTGACCGACATGGCCGTCCTGCTGGCGCACGGCCAGCAACAGGCCGCAGCCTCGCGCACGGCGGCGGCCGCCGCCGCCAGCCAGGCATCGCTGTGGATCGTCCTGCAAGGCGCGTTCTCACTGTTGCTCGGCGCGGTTATCGCGATCGCCATCAGCCGCATGCTGCTGCGCCAACTCGGCGGCGAACCACGCTATGCGACCGAGATCGCCAACCGCATCGCCCACGGCGACCTGACGCAGGCGGTGCACCCGCGCGATGGCGACCACGATAGCCTGCTGGCGGCGATTGCCGTCATGCGCAACAACCTGGCCGGGATTGTCGGCGAAGTGCGCAGCAGCACCCAGGCGATCGGGCAAGTCTCCGATCAACTCGCCGATGGCAACCGCATCCTGACCGAGCGCACCGTCCACCAGGCGCGGGACGTGGAGCAGATCGCCAGCGCCATGGAAGACCTGACCGGCACCGTCAAGCAAAACGCCGGCAATGCGCGCCAGGCCAACGTGCTGTCGTGCTCCGCCTCCGATGTGTCGGAAAAAGGCGGGCAAGTGGTGCAGCAGGTGGTGCAAACCATGGCCGCCATCAATGCCTCGTCGCGCCGCATCGTGGACATCATCGGCGTCATCGACGGAATTGCCTTCCAGACCAACCTGCTGGCCCTGAATGCCTCGGTGGAAGCGGCCCGCGCCGGTGAGCAAGGGCGCGGCTTTGCCGTCGTGGCGTCCGAGGTGCGCAGCCTGGCGCAGCGGGTCGCCACCGCCTCCCATGAAATCAAGTCCCTGATCACCGACACCGTGCAACAGGTCGACCATGGTTCGGACCTGGTGCGGCAAGCCGGCGCCACCATGCAGGACGTCATTGCCAGCGTGCGCCACGTCACCGCCATCATGCTCGAGATCAGCGCCGCCAGCGACGCCCAGAGCGAAGGGATCGAACGGGTCAGTGCCGCGCTGGGTGAAATGGACGCCATCACCCGGCAAAATGCCGTGCTGGTGGAACAGGCGGCAACGGCCGCGCAGACCATGCGCCGGCAGGCTGCCGCGCTGGGCCAGCAAGTCGACGTGTTCAAGCTGGCGCCGCCACCCCACGGCGGTCGCCTGCATCTGGTATCCGGCAGCCCGCATGAGCTTGCCGATGCGCCGCAGGCACCGCCGCCGCGCCGCATCGCCAACCGCTGACATGAACCGCCGCCAAAACTTACAACTATTGCTCGCCGGGCCTTGGGCGGCGCTGGCCCACGCCCAGCCAGAGCCGCTGGTACTCACCGGCAGCAAGGACATGCGCGACTCGTATTACGGCGAATGGCTGCGTCTGATCTACACGGATGCGGCCCGGCGCCTCGGGCGCCAGCTCGATTACCGGGTCTACCCCAGCCGGCGTGCAGCGGTCATGGCCAAGGCCGGCGAAGTCGACGGCGAAATCAACCGCTATGCCGACTATGACGGCCGCGCCGTCGGTCAAATACGGGTTGACGAGTCGCACTTCACGCTGCGCTTTGCCGCCTATGCGATCGGCGACAAAGCGCCACTGAAGAGCTGGGAAGGCTTGCGCCATACCCCTTACCTGGTTGAGTATTGCACCGGCGTGGCGGCGGCGGAAGCCGCGCTGCCGGCCATCCTCCCGGCCCAGCAGATCTCGCATGTGCAGAGCATCCTGATGGGCTTGCGCAAGCTGGTGTTCCGGCGCACCGATATCTTCATCGACATCGAAGGCCTGGTCGATCCCTACCTGAGACAGGAGGAATTTCACACGGCCGGCATCCGCAAGCTGGGCATCGTCGAAGAGCGCGCGTTCCATGCCTTTGTGCGCGCCGACCAGGCGGAGCTGGCCCACGCGCTGGCCCGCGCGCTGCGGGAAATGAAGCAAAGCGGCCTGATTGAGCGCTACCGCGAACAGGCACTACGCGACGCGCGCCGCCAGACAGGCCGCCAGGAGCCCCCACCCTGCCCCGTCGGCATCACCGATCCGGTGCGGGATGCATCCAAATGCAACAGTTTTGCCATCTTGCGTTGAAAATAGCATCACACGCATGAGTAACTCTTAATTAATTACTCTTAAAATGTCACTACCCATGAGGCTGCCAACACCCGGCGCCGGGTAACTAATACTAATACGTGACTGGAGACTGGCAATGGTCAACAAAGCTATCCCGATGTCGTCCAGCGATATCGGCCGCGCGGCAGACAGTTTGCTCGTGGTGGTGCTGCTGAGTTCATGCGGCGCCGCATTACTGATTGGTGCGCTCTACTCGTCGGTGATGCTGGCCGCCGGTGTGGCGGCGGTGCTGGCGGGCGCTGGACTGGCCGTATTTTTCCTGGCGCGCGGCTCGGCCCTGTCGCGCGTGGTACTGGCGCTGTGCCTGGCCGCCAGCGTGGCGCTGCACATCCAGTTGGCGCTGGGGCGGCTGGAATACCATTTCGGCGTCTTCGTGGCGCTGGCCATCATGCTGGTCTACCGCGACTGGCGCCCGATCATTGCCTGCGCGCTGTTTTTCGCGGTACATCACGTGCTGTTCGACCGCTTGCAGGCGATCGGTATCGGCGTCTTTTGCACGCCGCAGCCGGACTTCCAGAAAATCATGGTGCACGCCACCTATCTCGTGCTGCAAACGCTGCTGCAATTGTTCATCGCCATGCGCATGGGACAGGTATCGCGCCAGGGCGATGAACTGGTGCGGCTGGTGCGCGCCGTGAACCGCGACGGCGTGATTTCGCTCGACGTCCGCAATGAAACGGTGGACAGTGCGATTGCCATCGAATTGCACCAGTTACTGACCCGCATGAACGACACGCTGCACGAAGTCAAACGAGCCTGCGCCAGCATCGAGTCATCGAGCGGCGACATCGTCAGTGGCAGCAGCGACTTGTCGCAACGGACCGAAACCGCAGTCGCCAGCCTGGCGCAGACCACCAGCTCGATGGGCGCGATCCAGGAAACCGTGACGCTGGCGGCCGATACCGCCGAGCATTCGCGCGAACTGGTGTCGCGCGCCGCCGGCAGCGCCGAAAGCGGCGGTGTGGTGGTGGCCGATGTGGTGCGCAACATGCAATTGATCCGCGAACGCTCCCGCAAAATTTCCGACATCATCGGCGTCATCGACGGCATTGCCTTCCAGACCAATATCCTGGCCCTGAATGCCGCCGTGGAGGCGGCCCGCGCCGGGGAACAGGGGCGTGGCTTTGCGGTCGTGGCGGGCGAGGTGCGCAACCTCGCCAGCCGCAGCGCCAGTGCCTCGCAAGAAATCAGGGAACTGATCACCACCTCAGTCAAAGCCATCGAACAGGGCAGCGCGCGCGCCGAGGACGCCGGCCGCGCCATGCAGGACATCGTCGAAGGCATCCATGAAGCGGCGGCCCGCATGGCGGACATCGCCAACAACGCCGCCAGCCAGCGCGAGAGCATTGCCCGCGTCAACGCCGCCGTCACCCAACTCGACGACGTCACCCAGCAAAATGCCGTGCTGGTCGAGCAGTCCGCCGCCGCCGCGCGGTCGCTGCTGGAGCAGGCCCAGCGCCTGGGCCAGCGGGTCGCGGTCTTCGAGTGAGCCGGAACGCCAACGCGTGACGCGGCACACATCCGGCGCACTGGGCTACCTGACCCTGAAGTTTTTCACCTCCGGCGCTACGACCGCATTTTCAGCGCGCGGCGTACCCGCCGGCGCCCAGTCATAAGGCACCGGCTGGGCCCGGTAGACGGTGTTGCTGGCAATCGCGCCATCACTAAAGTAAGGACTCACATATTCCCACACGATGTCGCCTTTGGGGGTGACCTGGATGAAGCGGCCGGGCGGCCCGAGTCGGTGCCGGTGTATTGCCAGACGATGTCTTTCTTGACTGGATCAATCTCCAGCACGCGCTAGCGCGGTTGCGACCCGACCGGGATGCGCGGGTAGCCGGCTTCGACATGCCGGCGCCTGGCCAAACTGGAACCAGTTGCCACTGCCACTGAATTCGATCGTCCTGGTATTCGCCACACCTAATTTTTCAGACGCCGGTTGCAAATCCGCAGCATGGCTGGCGCCTACGGCAAACCCAGCAGCCAAGCGCCATCGCGTGTTGGATTTCGCACAGCCGCAGCGCCTCAATCGAACTCGTGCAGCGCCCACTGAACCTGCTGGGCCACCGCCGGATTCGGATCGGCGCGGGCCGCCGTCAGCACCGGGATGCTGGAGCTATCGGCCAGGTCGCCCAGTGCATGCGCCACCCGCGCGCGAACCGCCGGCTCGGGGTCGCGCAGCAGGGCATGCAGGACCGGCAGCCAGCGCACCTCGCCCATGTCGCCCAGTGCACCGGCCGCCTCGGCCCGCACCAGCGGCACGGGGTCGGCCAGCAGCACGGCCAGCGCCGGCGCGGTTTCTGGAAACCGCATTTCCCCCAGAGCCCACGCACCGAGCCTGCGCACCACGGGGCGCTCGTCCCGCAGCGCCAGTATCAGCGCGGGAATCGCCGCGCGCTGGCGGAACGACGCCACCGCCAGCGCGTGGCGCTGTGAAAAATCAGCGCCCCGCATGGCGCTCGCCAGCTGCGTGAAATTCGGGTTATCCAGCCGCGCCAGCAGCGCGGCGGCGTCCTGCCCCGGCAGTCCGGCGGGCGTTTGCCACAGGTGATCCGGCCACACCACATGCTCGCCCCGCACCGCCAGTCCGCCTAGGACGGCCAGCAAGACACCGGTCAGCACGATGCCGGCGCCCCACTCGCCGCGTGTCACCGGTCCACGCGCACGGCGCGCCTCCAGCGCGGCGCTGACGCGTGCCGCCAGCGCCGCGCCACGCCCGGCGAGGCGCTGCGCCAACGACACCGGCCGTCCGGCAGCGGCCACCTGACGCGACACCTGCAACAAGGTGTGCGCATAGTGCGAGGGCGTGATCCCGGCCCGCAAAGCGGCATCATCGGCGGCGCATTCAGTGTCATGCGCGATGGCCGCCAACAGCCGGTGCAGCAAGGGATGCCACCAGTAACACGCCAGCAGCACACGCGCCAGCAGCATCAGTGGCCAGTCGTGGGCGGCGATATGGGCCAGTTCGTGCGCCAGCACGGGCCCCGGCGCAATCGCCTCCAGGCTTTTTCGGTCCAGCACAATCACTGGCTGCAGCAGACCCCAGCTCAAGGGGGACGTCAACTGGTCCGACACCAGCAAGCGCACCGGCCGCGTGACGCGCATGTCGGCGCGCAGCGCCGCCAGGGCGTCGCACCAGGCCGGCGCCACCACCATCTGGGCGCTGGCGGCGATCACGCGCAGCCGCCACAAGCCCCACCCCAGGCGCAGCAGATGCAGCAGCAGCCCCAGGCCATACAGCATCAACACAGCGCGCCCGAACATCTCCGCCCGCATCGGCGCCTCAAAACCGGCGGCGGCCGGCGGCGCGTTCGCCAGCCATGGCATCGGCGGCAACACGGCAGGAGGCCCCAGCCATGCCGTCCAGGCATACGGCAAGTGCAGCGGCAACGGCAGTGGCGGCGCCAGCAGCCAGGCCAGCGGCATCAACAACAGCGCGCCCAGGCCGCAGCGCGCGGCGAACACCCGGCGCGCCGCCGATGCCGGCCGCAAGGCATACAGCACCAGCAGCACCAACAGGACAATGACGCTCTGCCGCAGCAATAACAGGACCAGGTCGGTCCCGGCCACTAGCGGCCCTCCGCGCGCGCCTTGGCGATCATGGCTTCCAGCGCATCGAGTTCGGTATCGGACAGCTTGTCCGACATACCCAGCAAGGCGCTGGCGGCGCTGGCGGCCGAATTGTCAAAGAAGGTCCCGACCACGCGCCGCAGGGCCGAGACGCGCACCGCATCCTTGGGCACCACCGCTTGGTACAAATAGCGCGGGCCATCGATCCGGTGCCGCAACACGCCCTTCTCTTCGAGGCGCACCAGCATGGCGCGAACGGCCGAGTTGCTCAATTCAATCTCGAGACCTTGCTGAATCTGGGTCGCGGTAGCCTCATGCAGGCTGTACACCAGGTCGACCACCTGCCGCTCGCGCAAAGGCAAGCTGTCGAGTGCGTCCATTGGTTCATTTGACGGGTTCATGATTTTTCTCCAGCGCTTCTGCCTTGGCAAGGTGGTCCCGGTAGAGCGCCAGCGTCCGGTCGCTGGCGCCGCGCGCCTGGGCCAGGTCCAGCGCCCGCTGGAACTGCAGCCGCGCCGCCTGTGGCTGGCGCGCCGCCAGCAACGCCTCGCCATAGCTGTCGGCGGCATTGTCCGATTGGGGGAATGTGTCGGTATTGTATTGGAACAGCAGCATGGCCGCGACCACCTGCTGATCCTTGGTCAAGACATCAAAACCGATGGTGTTCAACTCGGCTTCGCTGAATTGCCCGGCACGCACCGCATCGCGCACGCGCGCCCGGGCCGCCGCATCGGCGGCGGCGCCCAGTTGCGGGGTGGCCTGGGCCAGCACGCCCATCAGGGTCTGGCGGGCGGCTTGCCGGGCTTGCCGCTCGGCCTGCTGGGCGGCGGCCGACAACACCTGGGACAAGGCCGCCTGCACCAATTGCGGCTCCATCAATTGAATGTGGTGTCCGCTATGGGGCGTGACCACATGGGCGCCATTCGAGAACTGGCTGAAAAAGGCTTGATGGCGCTCACGCTTGATACGCACCGCCACCGGTGTTTCCTGGAAAAAGTCGGACTGTGCCCGGCTCCGCACCGATGTCAGCACGACGGTGGGCACGTCGGGCAAGGCCGGCATGGCGGGCAGTTGGCCGGCGTCCAGGATGCCCTGCACCACGCTCAAATCGCCCTGCCACTTGGGCGGCATGCTGGCCGCCAGCGCCAGCTGGTCTTGCCGCACGCGCGCCGCATCGACTTTTTTTAGCGTGGCCTCCAGGCCTTCGTCGGCCGGATCAACAAAGACCATCCCCGCCACTTGCGCCGGATGGCGAGAAGCGAAGGCGCGGATCAGGAAAGCGCCATACGAGTGCCCGACCAGCACATACGGTGGCTGGGCGCCGGCGGCCGCCAGCATCTGCTCGAATTCGGCGGCGCTTTGCTCGAGTCCGAGCGGGGTGGCGCGCGGCGGCGATTGCCCGGTGCCGGCGCGCGAATAAGCCAGCACACGGGCTTGTTTGGCGGTCTCCGGCAGCACTTTGCGCCACACCGACAGGTCGCTGGCAAAGCCAGCCTCAAACACCACCGTGAACAGGCCGGCGCCGCCCTGCACCACATGTAATGCCCCGCCACCGGCATTGAGCATGCGATCCGTATCCGCTGCGGTGGCCACCGCACAGGCGCCGAACGCCACCACACACAGGGTCCAGACGGCACAGCGCCGCATCAGCCGATTCAGCATTTTTTCGTCCTTGAAGAGCGTTACGCGCAAGCGCGGCGCGCCTGCTACATGAGTAGCATGCCACACTTGTAGCAGCTATTGCAAGGACAAAACCGCCGCCTTTGCCACCGCGATCACCCGGTCGGTGGCGCGCGCTTTGTCGTCTGATGACAAGTTCATGTCGTCTCCTGCTCGGGATCAACATCCTGGTCATGCTAGTATCAACAGCAGTGAAATCCTGGCGAAACACACGCGTTTCGCGGCGACCTGACCGGCATCCATGAACAATCGCAATTCGTTAGTCGTACTGCTGACGGGCCTGCTGGCCACCACTTTCCAGGCGGGCGCCAGTGAACTGGAAGTCCCCCTGGTGAACTACTATAACTACGTCCCCTTCAGCATGCCGGACGAACGCTCCGATCTGACGCGCGAACTGGCACAGTTACTGACAAAAAACTCGGGCGGACGCTACCGCTTTGTGCCGCAACTGCTGCCCAAGGGGCGCCTGGATAACATGCTGCGAAAAGAGAACTGGCAAGGCTTGGTGGTTTGGCTGAACCCGCAGTTTGTCAATGATGAAGCAAAGACACGCTACCTCTGGAGCGAGCCGCTGATGTGGGAGAGCGACTTGGTGGTCTCCCATGTCGAGGCCCCCATCGACTTCAACGGCATCGAGTCGCTGCAGGGCAAGGTGGTAGGGACCATCCTGAACCAGCGCTACGCCGACATTGAAGGCATGATCGCCAACAAGCAACTACAGCGCAACGATGCCCCGTCGCAGGAGAGCAATGTCCGCAAGCTGCTGTTCAAACGCGTCGATGCGGTGTTTGTCTCGCGGAGTACCTTGTACGGATTGCAGCAGCGCATCCCGGAATTCAAGACCAAACTTCATATCGCAGCCCTCCCCCGCAACAGCTTCACGCGCCACATCATGCTCACGCCTGGCCTGCAGCCGGACCTGATCAGCTATGTCAAAAACACGGTCGAAAAACTCGGCGGCAATCCATCCTGGAACCAGATAGCGGCGCAGTACCATTTCGAGGGACAGGCAAAAAAATCCCAGTGACTTTGCCCAGCAGCTTGGCGTCGTCGACTGGGGCGCTGGCAAGGCTGTAATTTTTGACTTGGATCAACGACACGATTGATTCAGATCATTACACTGGTCCCACCATCCGTTCGTATCTCGCGCAGCAGTGCCTTGACGCCCCCACCATGACGATGCTTCCCGCGTATATTTCCCACACCGACTGCCTCAAGCACGACATGGGGCCGCAGCATCCCGAGGCGCCCGAGCGCATCGGCGCGATCCATGACATGCTGCTGATCCGTGGCCAGCTCGACTTCATGCAGTCGCATGACGCGCCGCTGGCGACCGAGGCGCAACTGGCGCGGGCCCATTCCAGCAGCTACCTGCAGCAGATCGCGGCGCGCTCGCCGATCAGCGGCAGCGTGCAGATCGATCCCGACACCAGCATGAACCCGTACACCTACCAGGCGGCGCGGCGCGCGGCCGGCGCCGCCGTGCTGGCCACCGACCTGGTGCTGACGGAGCAGGCCGGCTTCGCCTTCTGCAATGTGCGCCCGCCCGGCCACCACGCCGAACACGGGGCCGCCGGCGGTTTCTGCTTCTTCAACAACGTCGCCGTCGGCATCCGCCACGCGCTTGAGGTGCACGGTCTGGAACGAGTCGCGCTGATCGACTTCGACGTTCACCACGGCAACGGTAGCGAAGACATCCTGCACGACGACCCGCGCGTGCTGATGTGCTCGATCTTCGAGGACAAGCTGTACCCGTTCTGCGGCAATACGCCGCGCGGCGCCAACATGGTCAACGTGCCGCTGCCGGCACGCTCCGGCGGCGACGTGATGCGCGCCGCCATCACGGCCCACTGGCTGCCGGCGCTGGAGCGTTTCGCGCCGCAGATGATTTTCATCTCGGCCGGCTTCGACGGCCACCGCGAAGATGACATGGGCAACCTCGGCCTGGTCGAAGCCGACTATGCATGGATCACCCGGCAAATTGTGGCGGTGGCGCAACGCCATGCCCAGGGCCGCATCGTCTCCTGCCTGGAAGGCGGATATGCACTATCCTCACTGGCACGCAGCGCGGCGGCGCACCTGAAGGTGCTGCTGGGGCTGGACGACTAAACACTTACTCTTGCGAAACGACGATGGAAGCCCACTACCTCACTCCCCTGTTCTCCCCGACATCGATGGTGGTCTTCTGTGGCAAGGAAGACCTGCCCGACAGCCAGAGCAGCTACGGCCGCGGCATCCGCGCCCAGCTCGAGCAGGGCGGCTTCACCGGCCCCGTCACCTACCTCGACGTCGGCATGAGCGGCACGCTGTCCGACCTGGCCCATTCGCGCGCCGACCTGGCCATCATCGCGCTGCCCAACGACGAGGTCGCGTTCGCGCTGGAGGTGGCGGGCCGCATCCAATGCCGCGCGGCGCTGGTGATCTCGGCCGGCGTGCCGCCGCCGCTGGCGCGGGAACTGCACGCGATCGCGCGCAAGCACGACCTGCACCTGCTCGGGCCAAACTGTCTGGGCTACCAGCGCCCGCGCCTGCGCCTCAACGCCAGCATGGCCGGCCGCCTGGCGCAACCGGGCAGCCTGGCCCTGATCTCGCAGTCTGGCGCGCTGACGGCCGCCATTCTCGACTGGGCCGACAAGAACGCGGTCGGCTTCTCGACCGTGGTCTCGCTCGGCCCCAGCACGGCGGTCGACCTGGCGCAAACGCTGGACTTTCTCGCCACCGACCCCGCCACGCAGTCGATCGTGATCTGCATGGAGGGCATCACCCACGCGCGCCGCTTCCTGTCGGCCCTGCGCGGCGCGGCCAACACCAAGCCGGTGGTGGTGCTCAAGGCCGGCAACGCGGCGGTGGCGGCACAGGCGGCGCACACGCACTCCGGCGCGATCGTCGGCAGCGACGAGGTGTTCGACGCCGCGCTGCGCCGCACCGGTGCGGTGCGCGTCAAGTCCTTCGTCCAGTTGTTCTCGGCGGCGAAATGCCTGGCCTCGCGCTACCGCCCGGTCGGGCCGCGCCTGGCCATCGTCACCAATGGCGGCGGCCCCGGCGTGCTGGCGGCCGACTGGATCGACGAACAGCAACTGCAACTGGCGCAACTGTCGCCCGCGTCCGCCGAGGCGCTGGCGCCGCTGCTGCCGCCGCACGCGACGCTGCACCACCTGCTGGACTTGTCCGAGGAAGCCGGCGCCGAGCACTTCGCCAGCGCGTTGAAAGCCTGCGCCCAGGACAGCCAGATCGACGGCATCCTGGTGATCTACACGCCCAAGCTGGGCGGTGATCCAAGCGCGGTGGCGCAAGCGGTGGCCGGCCTGTACCCCAGCCTGGGCAAGCCGCTGCTCACTTGCTGGATGGGCGACGCCCAGGTTGGCGAAGCGCGCGGCATCCTCGGCGCGGCCGGTCTCGCCACCTTCCGCACGCCGGAGGCGGCGGTCGATGGTTTCAGCAACATCGCCTCGTTCTACCAAAACCAGCAACTGCTGCACCAGACCCCGCCGCCGCTGTCGCAACTGGCCCAGCCCGACCTCGAGGGCGCGCGCCTGCTGATCGAAAGCGTGCTGGCCGAGCGCCGCCATGTGCTCACCGAGATGGAATCGAAGGCGCTGCTGGCGGCCTTCCATATCCCGATCACGCAGACCATCCTGGCGCGCAGCGCCGGCGAGGCGATCCTGATCGCCAGCCAGCTCGGCTACCCTGTGGCGCTGAAGATCGACTCGCCCGACATCACGCATAAATCCGACGTGCAGGGCGTGATGCTCAATGTGCTCAACGCCGCCGGCGTGCGCGACGGCTACAGCGACATGATGGCCACCGTGCGCCGGCTCGAACCGAACGCGCGCATCAACGGCGTGACGATCCAGAAAATGGCCGGCAAGCGCAATGGCCGCGAGCTCTACATCGGCGTCGTCACCGACCACCTGTTCGGCCCCGCCATCAGCTTTGGCGCCGGCGGCACGATGATCGAACTGATTAACGATCGGGCCGTCGAACTGCCGCCGCTGAACCTGTTCCTGGCCCAGCGCCTGATCGCGCGGGTGCGCTCGGCCGGTACCCTGGGCGAATGGCGCGGCGCGCCGCCGGTTCAGCGCGAAGCGGTTGAACACATGCTGCTGCGCGTGTCCGAGATGGTGTGCGAGCTGCCGCAGCTGCGTGAAATGGACATCAATCCGCTGATCGTCGACGAGCACGGCGCGCTGGTGGTGGACGCGCGCATCATCATCGGCGCCGCGCCCCCCTCGGCGCACGACTACGACCACCTGGCGATCTTGCCCTACCCGTCGACCTACACCCAGGAATGGCCGATGCGCGGCGGCGGCCAATACACGCTGCGCCCGATCCAGCCGGATGACGCCTCGATGCTGCAAGAGCTGGTGCGCGGCCTGTCGGAAAAATCGCGCTACTACCGCTTCGCGTCCTCGCTGCGCGAGCTGTCGGTGCCGATGCTGGCGCGCTACACGCTGATCGACTACGACCGCGAAATGGCGCTGGTGGCGGTGCAGCGCACCCGCACGCCGGGGCCCGATGGCGAGTTCGTCGAGGCCGAGCGCATCATCGGCGTGTCGCGCTACATCGCCAATCCCGACCGCAGCAGCTGCGAGTTCTCGCTGCTGGTGGACGACCGCTTCAGCGGCCAGGGCCTGGGCACGCGCCTGATGCTGGCCATCATGGACGTCGCGCGCGACAAAGGGCTGAGCGAGATTGACGGCCTGGTGCTGTGCAAGAATAGCGGGATGCTCAAGCTGATGGCCAGCCTGGACTTCCAGATCCGACCTTACGAGGACGACCCGGATTTCCGGCTGTGCAGCAAGGCGCTATGAGGCGGCAGCGGGACCGTCCAGCAAGAATATGTTCTTAATGCACAAATAATTGTCGAATATCACTACAATTGACGATTGTTTGATGCAGAAAGAATGCCATGAAGACCCCCAGCATGCCAAGGCGCCCCCGTTTGGGCGTTGCACTGCCACGCAAAACACCAGGGTGCGCAGCCTGGGTAGCACAACCATGACGCCGCCGCAGACCGATCGCATCGACGTCGTCTACCTGTGGGTCGACGGCGCCGATCCGCGCTGGCAAGCGAACCGGCGCGCGGCGCAATTGCGCAACGGCAATGACGCCGGCGCGGCGCGCTTCGGCGACGTGTCAGGCCGCTACCGCGACAATGGCGAATTGCGCTACAACCTGCGCGCGCTGCAGCGCTTTTTTCCGGAACACGGACATATACACATCGTGACCGATGGCCAGTGCCCGGATTGGCTGCGCACGGGACCGGGGATCAGCGTGGTCGACCACCGCACGCTGATGCCGGCGGCCGCGCTGCCGGTGTTCGACTCCGGCCATATCGAAACCTACCTGCACCACCTGCCCGGCCTGTCCGAACGCTTTATTTACTTTAATGACGACGTGTTTCTTGGCGCGCCGTTCGATGCGGCATGGTGGTTCTCCGAGACCGGTCTGGCCGTCTTCAAGGAAGCACCACTACTGCCCGACTACCCCGCGCCGCAGCCGCATGAAAGCGCGCTGGTGAACGCGTCGCTGCTGTCGCGCGCATGGCTATCGGCGCGCGACCCGCACTACCGTCATGTGCCGCGCATCTTCGCCCATTCGCCGCGCCCGATGCTGGTCAGCGCGATGCGCCAGCTCGAACAGGAAGCACCGGAACTGTTCCACGCCGTGCGCAGCACCGTCTTCCGTTCGTGGGCGGTGCCGCCACTGATCCCCGACCTGGTGCCACGCTGGATGGTGCACCTCGGCCGCGCGATCGTGCGCGAATGCGCATCGATCTATCTGTCAAGCGGCGCGGCCGACGCCGCCGAACAATTCGGTGAGCTGTGCGCCCGCTTCGGCCAACTGGACTTCTTTTGTATCAACGACACCAGCGACAACGCCGCGCCGGACTCGCACCAACTGCTGCGCATCGGCGACACGCTGGAGCGGCTGCTGCCCTCCCCTTCGCGGTTTGAATGCTGAACTATTTTGTGACATCGACACACACCAGGAGCACACCATGATGGACAGCCTGCCCGACCAGTTTCACGCGCTGGTGATCGGCGCATCCGGCACGATCGGCGCCGCCTTTGTCGATTTGCTGCGCGCCTCGCCGCGCTGCGCATCGGTACAAGGCCTGCATCGCCATTCGTCGCCGCGGCTCGACTTTGCCGATGAGGACAGCGTGGCCGAGGCCGCACGGCATCTGGCGGCCGGCCCACGCTTCCACCTGATCATCAACGCCGCCGGCACGCTGCACACGCCAGCGTTCATGCCGGAGAAGCGTCTCGCTGACCTCAACACCGTGCAAATGCAGGCCACATTTCAGGCCAATGCGTTCGGCCCGGCACTGCTGCTGCGCCACTTCGTGCCATTGCTCGATGGCGAGCGCGCCATCATGGCCATGCTGTCGGCGAAAGTGGGCAGCATCGGCGACAATCGTCTGGGCGGCTGGTACAGCTATCGCGCCTCGAAGGCCGCGCTCAACATGATGATCAAGACGGCGGCCATCGAAGTGGCGCGCAGCCAGAAGAACAGCGTGCTGGTCGCGCTGCATCCGGGCACCGTCAACTCGCACCTGTCACGGCCATTTCGCGGTGAAGCCATCGGCCGCCCGGCGCAGGATGCCGCCACCGACATGCTGCACGTACTCGATGCGCTGACGCCCGCCGACAGCGGTTCGTTCCGATCGTACAACGGCGACCAACTACCATGGTAAGGCGCGCTGCCGCCTGACCAGAAACCGCACTTGATGCGGGGGAACCAGCACTGAAAGCAAATTGAAATCCTGCTGCTTTATAGTCCGGCCATACGCCGTTCAAGGCGAAGACTACACAGGAGATCCCCATGTTGACCGTGCTGGCCTATTCAATGGTCGTGGTATTTATGTTTCTGATCATGACCAAGCGCCTGCCGGCGCTGGTCGCGTTGATGGTGGTGCCGATCGCATTCGGTCTGCTGGGCGGCTTCGGCGCCGAACTCGGCCCGATGATGCTGGCGGGGATCAAGCAACTGGCGCCCACCGGCGTGATGCTGATGTTCGCCATTCTGTATTTCGGCGTCATGATCGATGCCGGATTGTTCGACCCGGTGATCCGCACCATCTTGAAACTGGTGCAAGGCGACCCGATGAAAATCGTGGTCGGCACGGCGGTACTGGCCATGATCGTGTCGCTCGATGGTGATGGCGCCACCACCTACATGATCACGGTCTCCGCCATGCTGCCGCTGTATAAGCGGCTCGGCATCAGCCGCCTGGTGCTGGCGTGCGTGATCATGCTGGCCGGTGGCGTGTTCAATATCCTGCCGTGGGGCGGCCCCACCGCGCGTGCCGCCAGCGCCCTGGGGGTGGACGTCAGTGACATTTTCGTACCGATGATCCCGTCCATGATTGCTGGCATTTGCTGCGTGCTGTGCGTGGCCACCATGCTGGGCCGCAAGGAACGCCAACGGCTGGGCTTTATCGCACCGCCATCACGGCAGGCGGCACCGACTGCCGCCATACAAGGCAGCCTGCCTACGACGCCAGCGCCACAAGACGGATTCAGCATCCTGGCCATGGCCGCCGCCAGCGCCACGCCAAATAGCGGCCATGCCGGCCATGCCGCCGGTACGCCGTCGCATGGCTACGCGCCGCACGCCGCCAGCGTGGCCATGGAACTCAACCCCACCGCCGCCAGCATCACCCGGCCCCGGCTGCTGTGGGTGAACCTCCTGCTGACGCTGCTGTTGATGGCGGCGCTGATCAAGGGTGTGCTGCCGCTGCCGGTGCTGTTCATGATTGCGTTCGGCGTCGCCCTGATGATCAATTACCCGAAGCTGGAAGACCAGAAGGAGCGCCTTGCCGCGCATGCCGCCAACGTCGTGCCGGTGGTGTCGCTGATCTTTGCCGCCGGGATCTTTGTCGGCATCCTGCAGGGCACCAAGATGGTCGATGCGATTGCCGCCAGCGTGATTGCCGCCATTCCTGAATGGATGGGTCCGCACCTGGCGATTGTCACGGGCATCCTCAGCATCCCGTTCACCTTCTTTATCTCGAACGACGCCTTCTATTTTGGCATCGTGCCGATCCTCGCCAAGGCGGCGGAAGTGTATGGCATCACCGCTGCGGAAATCGGCCGGGCATCCATTATCGGCCAGCCGGCACACCTGCTCAGCCCACTGGTGGCGTCGACTTACCTGCTGGTGGGGATGTCCGAGGTTGAATTCGGCGACCACCAGCGTTACACGCTGAAATGGGCGATTCTGGCGTCGCTGGTCATGCTGGCGGCCGCGTTGCTGTTCGGTGTGATTCCGTTCATGGGCGCGGTCCGCTAACCTTGTCTGTGGCGCGTTTTGCCACTACCCGAGAAAAATACCAAAATAATACCAATATATTATTTGGTACTAATATAATAAGACCACACAACAGAGGTGGCCATGGATCGCAGACGTTTTCTCGCGTTAACCGGTATGTCAACCACCGCCTTGCTGGCGGGATGTGGTGGCGGCTCGTCGCCGGGCACATTGCCGCCCCCGCCCGCCAACGATGCGGCCAGCTTGAACTGGAGCAGCCTGTCGGGCCAATTGACTGGCCAGTTGCTGCGCCCCGGAGATGCCGCTTACACCAGCACCCGGCTGCTCGCCAATATGCGTTTCGACAGCATCACGCCGGCCGCCATCGTCAAGTGCAGCTCAGTGGACGACATCCGCAACAGCCTGGCTTTTGTGCGCAACAACAAATTGGCCGTGACGCCACGCTGCGGCGGGCATAGCTGGGCGGGCACGTCGACCACCACCGGCATCGTGCTCAATGTCACGCCATTGAATGCGATCGAGGTCTACCCCAACGGCACCGCCAAGGTCGGCGCGGGCGCGCGCCTGGCCGAAGTCTATGACACCCTGATTGCCCAAGGCGTCTGCATTCCTTCCGGCACCTGCCTGACGGTGGGCATTGCCGGCATCACCATGGGCGGCGGTATCGGCATCCTCGACCGCCAATACGGACTGACCTGTGACAACCTGCTGGCGGCCGAAGTGGTGACGGCCGACGGCCGCCTCCTCCGTTGTGACGCCACCACCGAGCCGGACCTGTTCTGGGCCTTGCGCGGCGGCGGCGGCGGCAATTTCGGCGTGGCCACGTCGTTCACGTTCAAGACCCATCCGATCCAAGACATCACGCTGGCGCGCGCCAGTTTCGCCTGGCAGGATTTTGCCGCGGTGTTTGATGCCTGGCAGCGCTGGCCACAAACGCTGCCCGACAATATCTGGGCCCAGATCTACCTGCAATTCGGTCCCGGCGGCATAACGTGCTCGGTATCGGCCTACTGCCTCGGCGCCTCTGCCTTCATGCAGCCGTACTGGAACGCTTTTCTGGCCGCCACCGGCTTGACGAATGCGTCCATCAGCCAGCAGCCTTACCGCGAGGTCGCCTGGAGCATGTGTGGCGGCTATACACTGAGCCAGTGCAGCCTGAATGTCTACGCGCCCGGCGGCAGGACGCAGCGCTACGATCAAGTGCTCAGTTCCGACTTCTTCAACGAACTGCTGCCCCCCGCCGGCATCGCGGCCTTGCGCCAGGCGGCGCAGGACGCCGCGTCGGCCGGACTCGCCGGTTCCTATATTTTCGATCACATGGGCGGTGCGATCCGCCGCGTCGCGCCGGACGCCACGGCATTCCCCCATCGCCAGGCCCTGTTCAGCGTGGAGTATGCCAGCTGGCCCAGCGGCGGCGTGTACGACACCGCCTTCCCCAACCGCCTGCGCGGCACGATGAAGCCCTGGAGCAGCGGCGGCGCCTATGTCAACTATCTGGACCCGCTGCTCAGCAACTGGCAGACGGCCTATTACGGCGCGAATTATGCGCGGCTGGCGCAGGTGAAACGGCAATACGATCCGGGCCAGGTTTTCAATATGTTGCAGGGCGTGGCGCCAGCGGCCTCCTGAACAGCGTGATGCCGTTTCAACGTTTTAAAGATTGCTGAAACGCCGCGGATTCCCGCGTGCGCCGCACGCTGTTCCACAGTTTTTCCACCGCGTCCCGGTTGCCCGCATAGTAGGCGGGGTGGACGTGCAGGTAGAGCGGGGACGTGTCGAATACCTTGGGCAACATCTCGATGCGGCTGGCGAAATGCCGCGCGATCAGCGGCGGCGTCTCGCCCTCCAGCGCCACCACCGCCTGCACCCGGCCGCGCGCCAGCTTTTCCAGGTTTTGCTCGATGGTCTTGGCGCCTTCATCGACCGTGACGCCGGTCTGGCGCAGGCGCTGCGCGACCGCCATGCCAATCTGGATGCCGAACGGACGCTGGTCCAGCCCGGTGAATGCATTGCCATCCCAGCGCACCGTGCCGCCCTTTTGCTGGTAGACGGCAAAGCGCACCACGCTCACCGCGCGCGATGCGTCGGGCGCGTTCCCTGCCATCGGGAACACGCCATACGCCATCCGCTCCGGTAAGAAGGCCGCCAGCACCGCATCGACCGCCCCGCCCTTCAACATGCTGATGCAGCGCAGGCGCGGCGCGAAGGTATTCTGCACGACGATGCCCACCTCTTGGGCCGCCTGGCGCAACAACATCTGCGCCTGGCCACTGCCATCGGGCATGGTATGGGGCGGGAACGGGTGGTCAAGCGTACACAGACGCAATGTCAGGGCCTGCGCATCGCCAGCCGCAGCCAGCACCAAAGTCAAAAGGAGGCGACGCATGGACTTTCAATCGTGGAAGCTTGATAGTAGAGACTTGGAAGCATTACTCTACCGCATAGCGCTTCGCCTCGACAATCCGCGTTGAACTGGGACTCGGGCGCGCATCGCGCCGTAACCTGGGACGCGATCCGGATGACTTCCCACACGATGCAGCCCTATTTTGATTTAAGTCAAAGAATATCCAAGTAGGCGGCGGTATGCTGCGCGCTTTTTTCTTATGCTGCCCGCCCCCGAACTCCTCCTCCCCGCCGGCTCGCTGGCGAAAATGCACGCCGCCTTTGACTTTGGCGCCGATGCCGTCTATGCCGGCCAGCCGCGCTACAGCCTGCGCGTGCGCAACAACGATTTCTCCACGCTGCAGGCGCTGCAGGAGGGCATCGAAGGCGCTCATGCGCGCGGCAAGCAGTTTTTCGTCGCCAGCAATATCTTTGCCCACAACGCCAAGCTGAAAACCTACCTGCGCGACATGGAACCAGTCATCGCCATGAAGCCCGACGCGCTGATCATGGCCGATCCCGGGCTGATCATGATGGTGCGCGACAAATGGCCCGAGGTGCCGGTCCACCTGTCGGTGCAGGCCAATGCCGTCAATTGGGCCGACGTGAAGTTCTGGCACCGCATGGGGCTGACACGGGTGATCCTGTCGCGCGAATTGTCGCTCGATGAAATCGAGGAAATCCGCCAGCGCTGCCCGGAAATGGAACTCGAAGTGTTTGTGCACGGCGCACTGTGCATCGCCTACTCCGGCCGCTGCCTGCTGTCCGGCTATTTCAATCACCGCGATTCCAACCAGGGCACTTGCACCAATTCCTGCCGCTGGGACTACAAGGTCGGCCCGGCCGAGGAAGACGCCAGCGGCGACCTGGCGTCGCCGCAAGTGATCCAACTGCAATTCAAGCAGGCGCTGCAACAGGCCGAGCGTCCGATGTCGGCGCTGCACCAGCAGCCGCGCCACCCGCTGGCCGACCGGCCCTACCTGATCGAGGAAGCGGAACGTCCCGGGGAACTGATGCCGATCCTGGAAGATGAACACGGCACCTACATCATGAATTCGAAGGATTTACGGGCGGTCGAGCATATCGAGCGGCTGGTCAAGATCGGCGTCAATTCGCTGAAGGTCGAAGGCCGCACCAAGTCGCTGTATTACGTCGCGCGCACCGCCCAGGCCTACCGCCAGGCGATCGACGATGCGGTGGCCGGCCGCCCGTTCGACCCGGGCTTGCTGGGGCAGTTGCAGGGCCTGGCCAACCGCGGCTACACCGATGGCTTCTACAAGCGCCATCACACGCAGGCGTACCAGAACTATATGCGCGGCGCGTCCGAAGTCGACCGCAACCAGTATGTCGGCGATGTGCTGGCAATCGAGGATGGCTGGGCCCGCATCGCGGTCAAGAACCGCTTTGCGGTCGGCGACCGGCTGGAGGCAGTCCACCCGCGCGGCAACAGCGACTTGATGGTGACGCAGCTGCTGGCCGACGATGGCCGCAGCATTTCCGTGGCGCCCGGGGTCGGCCACGTGGTGCGCATGCGGCTCGACAATGGGCTTGATGCGGCACTCGATGGCGCGCTGCTGGCGCGCTACGTCTAAGCGGCACAACATCATGCGCAGGGCAGCTACCAGCTGTGCTGCGCTTTGCGGCGCACCCAGCGGATGGCGATATCATCTCGCGCAGCACTACGAATGACTACGCCGCCGGCCGCTGGCAAATGCGGTTGCGCCCGCCCTGCTTGGCTTCATACAGCATGGCGTCCGCGCGCAGGAACAGTTCGTTTTCGGTCTTGTGCTCGGGATAGGCCGCCACGCCGCCACTGAACGAGAAGTGGCGCGTTTCGCCCGGCTTGACTTCGAACGGGATCGCACCGAACACCTGGCGCATCGCATCCATCTTTTGCCAGCCCTGCTCCAGCGTGCAATTCCAGAACACCATGACGAATTCCTCGCCGCCGAAACGACTCAATAAATCGTCGTCGCCGATCTGCGGCGCCAAGGTCAGCGCCAGGCGCTTGATGACGATATCGCCGAAGTAATGGCCCCAGGTATCGTTGATGGTCTTGAATTTATCGATATCGACCACGCCAAAGGCCAGCGGCACGTTTTCCCGCGCGGCGCGGCGGATCAGGTCCTGCGCCTTCTTTTGCAGGCCGATCTTGTTCAGCAGACCGGTGGCGCGGTCCTTGCCGATCAAGTCCTTGTTGATGCGAATTTTGTTGGCGCGGTTGACCAGTTGGGACGCCAGCACGGCGGGATCGGTCAACAGCAGGATGTCGTCAAAACCAGAGGCCAGCGCGCGCGCCGTGACGGCGGCGTCGGGCTGGCGCTGCAACAGCATGACTTCCCGCACCGGGTCGGCTTCAATATTCTTTTTTAATACCCGCACAATCGCTTCGGTGCGCGCATATTCGGCGTCCGTGATCAGCACGATATCGGGCTGCAAATCCTTGACGCGCAAGTGCAGGGTCTGTGCATCGGCATGGTGGATCACTTCGACCCGGCGCTGCATCAACGCACCGTCATCGAGGCCGACCGGTTCACCCAGGTACATCAGCCGCACCACGTCGCCCCGTTTGCGCTGAACAAACAAGTTAAATAGTTTATCGACCAGCACGTCATTGGCGATCGGTTTTTCCGCATACGCGAGACAATTGCTGTCAACCAGACGCTGCTGCAGCATAAAGCGGCCGCCCTGGCGCGCACTCTGCAGGTACACATAACTCTGGTCACTGGGCAGACGCTGCAGCAATTCACCCAGCATCAGGGTCTTGCGGCTGTCGGCCATGTCCGACTGCATGGTGTGCAGTGCGTCGAGGTCGATCACAAACAGGCTGTGGCCCCGGTCGCACACCACCGCTTCGACGAAATCACGCATTTCATTGAAAAAGCGGATGTCGAAGTCGTATTTGTGCGCATGTAACTGCAGTTCAGCCTGGTTATCCTTGATAAAGAAACTCTGCGACAACAGCATTACCTGATTCTTGTAGAGCGGTGCTGCACTGGCCATGCTGGGTTGCTTTCAAATTGGTTACCGGACTTGGCAACACCTTACACAAGAAATCCAATGTTCGCAGCACCAACGTTCTATTTTCGTGCCGGAAAGTCCACGCGCAGACGCATTGCGCAACAGCGGCAACCTGAGTGAGCGCCATGGGACACCTGTTACAATTACAGGTTTCCCTCTTCCAACGAGAATCCCATGTCTTCCTTGCCAGCTTGCCCACAATGTTCTTCCACCCTGACCTATGAGGACGGCATGGGCCAGTACGTCTGCCCCGAGTGCGCGCACGAATGGCCGGTGGCCGGCGCTGACGCGCCAGCCGATGTCGCGCGCGTGTGGCGCGACGCGTCCGGCAACGTGCTGCAGGACGGCGATACCGTGGTCGTCATCAAGGATTTGAAACTCAAGGGCGGCGGCGGCACCGTCAAGCAAGGCACCAAGGTCAAGAATATCCGCCTGGTCGACGGCGACCACGACATCGACTGCAAGATCGACGGCTTTGGCCAGATGGGTCTGAAGACGGAGTTCGTGCGCAAAGCCTAACGCTGACGCTTACGCTTTCTTGCCTTTGCCGGTGGCGGCCAGGTACAGCGTTTTCGCGTCCTTGTGGGCCTGATCGATATTGCGCAGGCGCTTGTCGTCGTCATGCTTGACGAAGAACTCGGCATCCTGCGCATCGACCACGATCTTGATCGCGTCCTTGTCCGCTAGGTCGTATTTTTCCACCATCAGGGTGGTGACTTCATCCAGGTATTCTTCGTAGGTCATGGCTGCTCCGTGCGGCTGCGCTGTTAGTCAAAGGCGACACTATAACCGCAGCCGCCCCGGGCCAGCTTATTTCATCGGCCTGCCTGGCCCGCCTACCTGGCCCGCGTATATACCAGTTCCATCCACTTCATGTCCTTGCCACCCGGGCCGGGCCCCCACATTTCCACTTTGTGGCTGTCGTTGCCGGTGATCGTGGTGACCATCATGTACGACAGTTCCTTGCCGCTCACCGGATCCGACATCACGCCCTGGTATTGGATCGCGTTGCCACTCATCGTGCCACGCGCCATGGTCATGCCGGTGCTGCCGGAATCGAGCCACGTGCCAAAGTATTTTTTCGTCACGTTATCATAGCCCTGCAGGCCCATGCCGGTGAATGGCTGGCCGCCATACGTGCCCTGGTAATGTTCCTCGAGGTAGCGGCCACCCATGATCCACTTGCGCTCGGACGCGCCATTGCTTTCTTCCGGCGGCTTGGCCGGGTCGATCCATGATTTCGACTTGACGCTGAACTTGCCGGCCAGCGGCGCCAACTTTTTATGCGCCTCGCCGGGCGTCCCGGCCTGCGCCATCTTGTCCCACATGGCCTTTTCGGCGGCGCTGGGTTGCGCCGGCTTGGGCGGGTCCGCCGCCCACACAACGCTGGCCATGCACAGGCCAACCCCGGCGACCCAAGACTGCACGATATGGTTGCGCTTCATGGCAAGCTCCTGTTTCGCAGGGTGGTGAGAAAACCATTATAGTAAAAAAAAAGAAGCGGATCGCTCCGCTTCTCTTGTCACAGCCAGACCGCCGGCATCACTTCTGCGCCGCGCCCTGGTTGCGCGCTGGTACAAACTCTTCCATCACGGCCTTGCGCAGCAGCGCCGGTGGCACCAGGCCCTGGGCCAGCACGAAGTCATTGAACGCTTTGCGGTCGAACTTGGTGCGCAGCGCCACCTCGGCGGCCTGGCGGGTTTCCATCAGGCGCTGGTAGCCGTAGAAGTACGACGTGGCCTGGCCCGGCGCGCGGAAGGTATAGCGCTGCACTTCCTGCGTCGCCATGCCTTCGGACATGCCGACTTCCTCCATCAGGAACGACTTCACGCCCTCCGGCGCAATTTCACCCAGGTTGACCATCGGGTCGAGGAAAGCGCGCGCGGCGCGGTGCATGCGCGCCTGCAGTGCAAACAGCTGGCCATCGAGCGGCTCGTACGGTTGCATTTCCGCTTCCGCGTACAGGGCCCAGCCTTCCACGTTGACGCTGTTGAAGGCAAACACGCCGCGCGCGGTGGACACGCCGGTTTCAATCATCTTGGCAAACTGCAGTTCATGGCCCGGACGCGCTTCGTGCGCGGTCAGGGTCCAGGTCCCGGCCTGGTGGGTGAAATCGTCAAACACCTTGGCTTTGCCGGACGCATCCGGCGGCATGCCGGTGGTCAGCACGAATTCGCCATATTCACCGGTGTTGCCGATCAGGCGCGGCGGGTTCATGTGCGGCGCTGGCTGGGCCGCGTTTTCCGCCGGCGAAGCCAGGCGGATCACGGCCTTGCGGTCCGGCAGCGTCACCACGTTTTGTTCGCGCACCGACGCTTCCAGTTGCGCCAGGCGTTCCTGGTACAGCGGCATCACGTTATCGATCGGGATTTGCTGTTTCTTCAGCTCTTTCATGACGAAGCGGTAATCCGCGTTCGGCAAGTTGCGCTCTTTGGCCAGCAGGCCGGCCGTGATGTTCATCTGGTTGCGGATTTCGGAGAACGACGTCAGCGCCTTGGAAATCAATTCCTGCGGGCTGATATCGACGCCGAACTGTTTCAGGTTGTCGGCATACAGTTCCGGCGGCAGGCGGTGATCGGTGCGGGCGCGCGGCAGGATCTGCTTGCGCACATTGTCGTTATACGCGGTCAACTGCTTTTCCAGCGCCGCATAGGTTGGCTCCCAGCCTTCCAGGCCGCTCTTGGCCAGCAAGTCCTTGATGCCCTTGAGCATGGCCGGCGCGTCGTTCAGCGACTGTTCCACCTGGCCTTTGAATGGGCCCAGCAATTTCGGATTGGCTTTCAGGCGCTCATTGAGACGGTCTTCGGCCAGTTCCGTGATCGGACGGTAGCCCTTGGCCAGGCCGGCATATTTTTGCAGGCGCACCAGCAAGGTTTTCTGGCGCTCTTTCGGGATGCGCGGGTCCAGCATCTGGCGCACCACGCCGAACAGCAGGCGGTTCAAGTCCTGGTACGGCAGCATCAGCTTGCGCTGCAGCGCATTGCTGACCAGATTTTCATTGGCCGCATTGATCAGGATTTCCAGGTCTTGCTTGATCTTCGGATCGGTTTCCGCTTTCAGCCGCTTTTGCAGTTCCGCCACCACGGCGCGGGTATCCTTGGCGCTGGCCTCATACTGGTCGCGCGACATGTCGGTAATGAGCTCATCGTAGCCGTCCACGCCCAGCGAACTAGCACTTTCCGGCGAATACTTGGCCATCACATTCAGTAACAGCTTGGCATTGTCGTTACTCTTGGCAACCCACGCTGGCTCGGCGGCAGCGGCGGTGCCGGCCAGGGACGCAAACGCCAGGGTCATGGCGCCCAGCATGGCTTTGGATTTCCAGTTCGGTTTCTGCATCGGATTCTTTCGTTGTGGTTATTAGGACAACTTCTCCCCTGCGTTGGATAAAACGCTGACAAAGTATAGGAATCGTCCGGCTAGCGAGGAAGGCCCATGCGACAGATGGTAAGAAAACGGCGCTGAAATGACGTTTTCACACGGTTTAAGAAGATTTCCCGCGCGCCCCGCCGATTTTTCGCCAGGCCGCGCGTGCATCGTCGAGCACCGGCACGATCGCCAGGATCACCAGGATCAGCGCCAGCAAGATGGTGGCGCCATAGCCGATCCGCGCAAAACTGAGCGCGCCGGCCACCCCGCCAATAAAAAACGCCCCGGCCAGCGCCAGTAAAATGCGCAGCCGGGCGCGGTCCACCTGCACCCGCGGCAGGCCGGGCGCGGCATTCCAGTACGCCATCTTACCCAGCTCGATGCCGATATCGGTCATCAGCCCGGTGATGTGCGTGGTGCGGATTTCCGCATTCGACAATTTGGTGATGACGGCGTTTTGCAAGCCCATCGTAAAGCACAGCAGCATTACCGTGACGGGAATGAACAGCAGGTCGACTTGCGCCAGCCGCGCGCCCAGCACGCCAAAGCCCAGCAACAGCACCGCCTCCACCAGCAGTGGCAAGGCATAGGTGCTGTGCAGCTGGTGGCGGCGCGCATAATTGACCATGATGGCGGAACAGGCGGCGCCGGCCAGGAACGACAGCAGCGCGCCCAAGCCGTCCAGCACCAGGTCAACCGCGCCCATGGCCAGGTTGTCCGCCATGGACGACACGATGCCCGTCATGTGCGACGTATATTGGCGCACCGCCAGAAAACTGCCCGCATTGGCCGCGCCGGCCACGAACGCCAGCGCAATGCCGAGGTGGCGGTTGCCGGCGGCGTCGCGCTGCACCCCCGTCAGACTACGGATATAGTGAATCGGCATGGCGTTTCCTTCAGTGTCAGCACCAGACCATCATACTCCGGCGCTTACTGTCGGGAAACGTCGCCATCACCGACGGCGTGCAGCGCCTTGGCGGCGGCGGAAGAAGGCCAGCAATCCCAGTCCGGCCGTCATCAGTCCCAACGTGCGTGGCTCGGGCAACTGGGTGTTGGGCGCCGACTGGGCGCCGGCATCGAACTTGATTTCATCGGTGAACATAAACGGGCCATTGGTCGACAACGTGACGCGCACCTTGTCGCTGAAAATATTCAAGCCGGTCACATCGAGAAAACCATGCGGCTGCGTATCGAGATACCAATTGTCATTGGCCGAGCTGGGCGGCACCACCAGGCTGCCCGCCACCACCCAGTTGCCGGCAACCCATTGTGAGACTGTGACGGACGGCAATACCACATCGCTCAGACTATCCTGCGTGCTGCCCACATGGACGCCGCTGATACTGGTCAGGCCGGAAAATGTGAAGTCGATATTGACCAGCGCATCGGTCCAGCCCACCCACGGCGCAGCGCTGTTCGGAAACCAGCCGTTGTAGCCCACCACCCCATCCGTCAGCTTGGTGTAGCCCGGGTCGTCATAGACATACGTGCCCGAGTCGGTCCCCTGATCGAACGTATAGCTGGCAGGAATCGGGCCGGCGGACGCTGCGCCGGAGGCCAGCGCCAGCACCGACAAGGCAATGGCCGACAAGGTTGTACGCATGATGACTCTCCCGGGCTGGTTGGATGGGTCTGCAGGGCATCTGCAGCCCCATCACACCCCAAGCAACTTGCGTTCCATTAAGCTATAACCGCCAATACACTATTGATTTCTATAAGAAATCCTTATTTCCACAAAGCACGCATGCGGGCGGGCTGTAAATTTCTCCGACACCTACGGTGACATCGCAACGTCACCGTCAAGGTCGGCCATTACTCCTTCATCTTCGCCAGCATCGGCGCCAGCCGCCTGCCCATTTCATCGCCCAGCGCCTGCAAGCCGGACAGCGGGCGCACCATCACTTCGAACTCCACGATCTTGCCGTCCTCATCGAAACGGATCATATCGATCCCTTTCAAGGCCTTGCCCTGCACCGAGGCCGAGAATTCCAGCACCACCGACAAGCCGTCGGCGCTGGCCAATTCGCGGTGATAGGTAAAGTCCTCGAACACGTTGAGGACGGTGCCGAGGATCATGCTGGTGACCTGCGGCCCCGGATACGGCGTATGCGCCATCGGCGAACGGAACACCACCGCTGGCGACAGCATGGCCGGCAACGGCGCCAGATCGCGCGCCGCCACCATCGCATGCCATTGCGTCAATGCCGCCACCGCCGCGGCCTTCAATGGCAGTTCAGCCATGGCCGCTCCCGCTTACAGCGCCGCGGCGACGCGCGCGCCCTGGTTGATGGCGCGCTTGGCGTCCAGTTCCGCCGCCACATCGGCGCCGCCCACCAGGTGCACGTTCTGGCCCGCCGCCACCAGTGCGTCCTGCAATTCGCGCAAGGGATCCTGGCCCGCGCAGACAATCACCGTATCGACCGGCAGCACTTGCGGTTCGCCGCCCGCCACCCGCACGTGCAGGCCGGCATCGTCGATGTTCAGGTATTCGACCGAACTGAGCATCTTGACCTTCTTTTTCTGCAAGCCGGCGCGGTGGATCCAGCCGGTGGTCTTGCCCAGTTGCGCGCCAACTTTCTGGTCCTTGCGCTGCAGCAGGAACACCTGGCGCGGCGACGGGTGCGGCTGCGCGGTGATGCCCGCCACGCCGCCACGCGCTTCCAGCGTGGTGTCGATGCCCCACTCTTTCCAGAACGCGTCGCGGTCCTGGCTGGTCGCCACGCCCTGGTGCGTGATCAATTCCGACACGTCAAAGCCGATGCCGCCGGCGCCGATCACCGCCACGCTCTGACCCACTGGCTTGCGGCCCAAAATCGCATCGAGGTAGCTGATGACTTTCGGGTGCTCGATGCCGGGGATGGCCGGCAGGCGCGGCGCAATCCCGGTGGCCAGCACGATCTCGTCGAAACCGCCCTCGGCCAACTCTTGCGCCGAGACGCGGGTGTTCAGGCGGAGCGCGACACCGGTGGTTTCCAGCTTGCGGCCGAAGTAGCGCAGCGTTTCATAAAACTCTTCCTTGCCGGGAATGCGCTTGGCCACGTTGAACTGGCCGCCGATTTCCGCGCCGCCATCGAACAAGGTGACCTGGTGGCCACGCTCGGCCGCCACGGTGGCCGCCGCCAAACCGGCCGGACCGGCACCGACCACGGCCACCTTTTTCACCAGCGTGACCGGAAGGTATTGCAATTCGGTTTCGTGGCAGGCGCGCGGATTGACCAGGCAGCTGGTGATCTTGCCGCTGAAGGTATGGTCCAGGCACGCCTGGTTGCAGCCGATGCAGGTATTGATTTCATCGGCGCGGCCTTGCGCCGCCTTGTTGACGAAGTCGGCATCGGCCAGGAACGGGCGCGCCATCGACACCATGTCCGAGTCGCCATCGGCCAGCACCTGCTCCGCCACTTCCGGCGTGTTGATGCGGTTGGTCGCCACCAGCGGAATGCCGACCTGGCCGCGCAGCTTGGCCGTGACCTTGGTGAAGGCCGCGCGCGGCACCTTGGTGGCGATGGTCGGAATACGCGCTTCATGCCAGCCGATGCCGGTATTGATGATGGTGGCGCCGGCCGCCTCGATGGCTTTGGCCAGGGTCACCACCTCGTCCCAGTTGCTGCCGCCTTCCACCAGGTCCAGCATCGACAGGCGATAAATAATGATGAAGTCCTGGCCAACGGCGGCGCGCACGCGCGACACGATCTCGATCGGCAGGCGCAGGCGGTTTTCCAAGCTGCCGCCCCAACGGTCGGTGCGCTGGTTGACGTGCGCGGCAATGAACTGGTTGATGAAGTAACCTTCGGAGCCCATGATTTCGACGCCGTCGTAGCCCGCTTCGCGTGCCAGCGTGGCGCAGGTGACGAAGTCGGCGATCTGCTTTTCAATGCCGTCTTCATCGAGTTCGCGCGGTGCGAACGGCGTGATCGGCGATTGCGCCGCGCTCGACGACACCGCCTTCGGGCTATAGGCATAGCGGCCCGCGTGCAGGATCTGCATGCAAATCTTGCCGCCCGCTTCATGCACGGCGCGCGTCACGATGCTGTGCTGCTGCGCTTCTTCACTGGTGGTCAGCTTGGCCGCCCCCGCATACACGCCACCTTCCACGTTGGGCGCGATGCCGCCCGTGACGATCAGGCCCACACCGCCGCGCGCGCGCTCGGCAAAAAACGCCGCCATGCGCTCATAGCCGTTCGGCGTTTCTTCCAGGCCGGTGTGCATGGAGCCCATCAATACGCGGTTTTTCAAGGTGGTGAAACCCAGGTCCAGCGGTGCCAGCAGGTGCGGGTAAGTCGTAGCCATCGGGTGAACTCCTCAGTGTAAACTTATCAGTGTCAAGATTGCGCCAAAGTATCGTTTTACAGCGCTTGTGCGGCAAGTCTAGGATTCAATCTTATCAGTGTCAAGATATTTGATCGTGATAAGATCAGCGCCCAACAATCCCCTCGTGGGTCACTTGGCAACGGGAGTGGCAAATAAAAGCGATGGATTTTTGTGCCAGGCAAGGCGCAAACCGCAGCGATAGCGAGCTATCGCGAGGATTTGCAACGCCGCATGGCGCAAAAAGACACGCTTTTATGCCACGGTCTGTTGCCAAGTGACCCACGTCACCTGCACCATGGCCAAAACTGCACGAACCCGCGGCACTTACCACGTCGGCAACCTTGCTCCCCAGTTACTCTCGGCGGCGCGGGCGATGCTCGATGACGTGGGTTTGGCCAAGCTGTCGCTGCGGGCCGTGACGGAGCGGGTCGGCGTCAGTTCCACCGCCGCCTATCACCACTTCGCCAACCGGGCGGAGCTGGTGACGCATCTGGCGGTGCAAGGTTTTCATGAATTGGCGCAAGCGATGGCGGAGCGTGATCCGCAAGCGCCGGACGATGAGAAACTACGCCAGGCCACGCTGGCCTATGTGCGCTTTGCGCGCGCCAATCCCGCCTTGTACCAGCTGATGTTTGGCACGGAACTGGGCGGCAGCGCGGAAGTCGCCGAACTGAAACAGGCGCGCGAAGCGTCGTTTGGCGAACTCAAGAAAATCATCGCGGAATTGCTGGGCAAGGACATGCAATCGGCCGAAGTGCGCACCGCGGCGCTGGCCGGCTGGTCCTATACGCACGGCCTGGCGTCGCTGGTGATCCACAACGTGCTGCCGGCGGACGACGAGCGCTATGTCGACCGCACCTTGCAAGGCTTTGACTATCTGTTCAAGGCGCGCAGCGCCGGCTGAACGCGGCGCAAGTCACGCCCCAAGACGGCGCACACCAGCGGGCAAGCCCCAATGGGCACAAGCAATTTGTGCGCACGCAATTTGGCGCACGCAATTTAGCATGCGCAACCAGACACACTCAATCAGGCATGCTCAATTTGGCATGCTCAATTTCGCCCACTCTGTGGCCCCCCTCAAGTCGGCACCGCGTAACGCGGCAAGCTGACCGTCACCACGCAGCCTTTGCACGGCCGGTCGCGCACCGTCAGGATGCCCTGATGGGCGGCGACAAAGCGCCGTGCGACCGGCATCCCCAGCATGTTGCGATGCTCGCCGTGCACCGCCGACAGCATAGCGTTGACGCCACCGGAGCCCAGTCCGCCGCAATGATCGGCAATTTCAAGCAGGATGCGGTCGGCAGCCACCCGCGCCGACAACACCACAGCGGTGTTGGGCAAGGTGGTGGCAAACGCGTTTTGCAGCAGGCCGATCAGCGCCGCGTACAGCAAGTCCCGATTGCCCTTGAGCGCCAGCGTGGGTTCGACCGTCAGCACCGTCAGCGTGCATCCCATCGCTTGCGCCACCGGTTCCGCCGTGGCGCGCACTTCGTCGATAAATGGCGCCAGCGGGAACACATCGAGCACATCGGAATTCGGTTGCGCCGGGCGACGATCGGGCGCCACATTGTCGATCAGGTGGCTGATGGCCAACAGGCTGCGTTCGAGGATGGCGCCGGTGGCGCCGCTGGCGCTCAAGCCGCCGCTCTTGGCGGCGGCAAACGCCAGGCTGGCCGTTCCCAGCAGGTTACGTAATTCTTCCAGGAATACGGCCATGCGGTCACTGGCGTCGCTGGCGTGCTGGTCGGCCTCCAGGAAGTCACGCTGGTAGCTGAATTCCGTCACAGCGTGGGCGATGGCATAGTCCAGAAAGCGGTTCAGGATGCGGAATTCGCGCGCCAGAATCAGGGTTCCCGACTCGACCGCCAGGTCAGAGACCGACTGGCAAATGTCACCGTAATTGTGGACCACATCGGTCACCGCATACCCCTGGTGCAGCATTTCCTTGCCGTGCAGTGCCGCCGCCATGCCAACTCCTGGTGGGAAGTGATCCAGTTCAGACTCCGGCACCGGTTCCGGCGCAGCTTCCGCCGCAGGCGCCAAGGCCAGTTCGGCTTCCAACGCGTGGATCAATTGGTCGATGCACAACGGTATCCAGTTCTGCAAGCAGGCGCCGTTCGGCACGCGCAGCGCCAGCTTGGCCCTGCAGCGCTGTATCAATTCGTCACGATGCGTGGCTAGAAATTCGTGCAGCATGGCGCGCCCCTTTCCGCAGTGCGGTCCCGTTACCTTTCACAATACACGCGCGCAAGCGTTTACACGAGTTCAACAATGACATTTTTTTAATTATCCGAGACAAGCGCATTTCATGCTAATCTGTAATTTTGGTATTGTATTGGTATATCAATAAAGGGGACTGGTATGAGAATTGGTTTTATCCAACACTGCGCCGCCGCGCTGCTGGGGTGCGCGTTGCTGGCGCCGGCCACCGCCACGGAACTGGCCGGCGTCCGCCAGTGGCCGCTGGCCGGCATCGTGCCCGGCCACAGTGACGACCGCGACTTGCTGCCCTTTGCGCAAGCCATCGGCCAGGCCCGCGTGGTGGCGCTGGGCGAACAGACTCACGGCGGCGCCGAAGAGTTCCTGCTGAAAACCCGCCTGGTGAAATACCTGCACGAAAAGATGGGCTTCGATGTACTGTTGCTGGAAAGCGGCTTTTATGACATGGGCCGCCTGGCCGTCCGCATGGAGCAGGGCGAAAAACTAGATGACATGGCGCCCGGCAGCGTGTTCTATATGTACGCGAAAAGCGCCGAAGGCCGCACACTGTTGCAATACCTGGACCAGCAGCGCGCGCTGGGTAAACCGATGGCCTTCGCCGGCATCGACAGCCAGCACAGCGGTGCGCTCAGCATCAGTGACTTGCTGCCGGGCCTGCAGGCATTCCTGGCCAGCCAGGCGCCGGCGCTGGCCAGTGGTTCCGGCTGGGACGCGTATCAACAGGCGGTGCAACCGCTGTTCACCATGCAGCGCGCCGCACCGGCCGCGGCGGTGCGCGCGGCCTTCGAACGCCATGCCGCCGCCATCGATGGCGCGCTGTGCGCCAGCCAGGACGCCACCGTGGGTGGCGCCGGCTGGTGGTGCCGCGTCAACCGCAGTGTCCAGGCCCAGGCCACCACCTACTGGAGCGATGGCGCCAATTACCAGCGCGACAATGCGATGGGCGACAACGCGGTGTGGCTGGCCGATACCCTGTTCAAAGGCAAGAAAGTCATCGTCTGGGCGCACACCATCCACGTCGCGAAAGGTTTCCAGCGCGCACCGGACCAGTTGCAGGCCGGCGAAGTCATGGCGCGTCACTGGGGCGCCGATTACAAGGTGGCCCAGTTCACGGCGGCCGATGGCGAAGTGGTGGAATTTGCCAGCATGCAGCCGTTCAAGGTGCCCAAACCGGCGCCGGGCAGCCTGGAAGCGCGCCTGGTCGACAGCGGCCAGCCCCTGCTGGGCCTGGCCGCGTCGGCACCGGTCGCGCTGCCGCAGTCGAGCTTTGATTATGCGGAACCGATGACGGGACGCCTCGGCAAAAACTGGGATGTGCTGTTCTATGTGCGCACCATGACACCGGTGCGGATGACACGCTGAGCCAGCTGGGCCAGCCCTGGACTTCGCCGCTGCACGCCGCCACGCGCTGCGGCGTCCCCTTACCACACTGGCGCGACATCCGGCCGGGAATGACTTGCCCAGTTACAAGCTGGTCAATACAATCTAGCAAGTAAATCCTTTCTGTGACCGGCCTCGGCCCAGCCTTATGAAAGCAGCAAACTTTCCCGTCGGCCTGATCGCCACCGCCCTCGCCTATTACGCGCTGGCGCGCTTCGGCATGGCGATTTTTTCGCTGACGCCCTCCAACATCACCTTGCTATGGCTGCCGTCCGGGATAGCGCTGGCGATGTGCCTGGAATGGGGTTACCGCGCCGTGCCGTATATCGTGCTGGCCAGCCTGGCGGCGAATTTCGACGGCATGGCGGCGGCCAGTTCGCCGTCCCACCTGGCGCACACCCTGGTGGCGGCCCTGACCGATGGCATGGCGGGTGCGCTGGCGATGCGCCTGTATCACCGCATCTTGCCCGGCGGCCTGACGCGCGCGGCCGACTTGCTGTCGTTTAGCTTGTATGTGTGCCTGGCGCCGACCGTGGTGTCGAGCTTGATCCTGGCGGCCAACCTGGCGTCCGGCGGCTATATCGGCTGGCACGAGGCCGGTGCGCTGGCGCGCGTGCTGGTGCTGGCCGACAGTCTGGGCTTGCTGCTGGTCTATCCGGCCTACCAGGCCTGGCGCCAGCGCAACGCGGCGCCGCCACTGCGCGCGCAACCGCTGCTGGCGGCCGGAGCGGCGGTGCTGGCGCTGCTGCTGGCGGGCCAGTTCGGCCTGCCCGGCATGGAATACTTCATCATTCCCGTGCTACTGGTGTTGTCCTTCCACACCAACCTGCTGGGCCTGACCGCCGTCAGCGCCCTGACCATCGTCGTGGTCATGGCCGCCGCCGCGCACCATGCCGGCCCGTTTGCCGCCACCGGGGCCGACGCGGCATTCCGGATCGCGGCGTTTGCTTTTTCCAGCGCCCTGACCATCCTGGGCGCCGCACTGCAGCATGGCCAACTGGAGCATTCCGAACGGACCCGCCAGCAGTGGCAAGACGCGGCGGAACATGATGCGCTGACGGGCCTGCCCAACCGGCGCCTGTTGATGCCCAAGGTGCAAATGGAACACCAGCGCTCACTGCGCAGCGGCAAACCGTATGCCATCGCCATGCTCGATCTGGACCATTTCAAGGCCGTCAATGATAGTCATGGCCATGCCGCCGGCGACCTGGTGCTCGCTGCCGTCGCCAGCGTGCTGCGGGAAAATTGCCGCATGATCGACACCCCGGCCCGCGTCGGCGGCGAAGAATTTGCGGTTCTGCTGCCCGAATGCAGCGCCGCCCAGGCGCGCCCGTTCCTCGAGCGCGTGCGCGGCAAGCTGGCGGTGCTGGACATCCCTATTGCCGGCCAGCCGGTGCGCGTCACCGTCAGCATCGGCATCGCCTCGTACGACGGCCCGAACGACACCGCCGACGCCGTAGCGGCGCGCGCCGACCGGGCGCTGTACCAGGCCAAACAGGCGGGCCGCAATTGCAGCATCGTCGACGCCGCCGCCGCGTAGCGGCACGCCCAACAACAGGACAGCCAGCGGCGACAGAAGCACGGGGCCGGGCGCATTTTACCAAACAATATAAATCGTTTATTCGATTATTCCATGCTGCAGCGCGGTATCGACATTGATTGACCGTTGCAAGTCACACTGCGATACTTTCTTATCAGATAGGGCTGATGGCATAAAGAAATGACAGACATTCATGCATCGCTCACCGGCGGCGCGCGCAAGTTTTCGCTCAACTGGGGCTACCTCAATGCCATCGCCAGCGGCGTGTCGGCGATTGACCTGGAGGGCCTGGCGCTGCGCAACCTGCACGACGCGCGCCAGTTCGTGCTGGAATATGGCTTCGACCTGGATCAGCCGGCCGCGCCCGGCGTGATCGCCCGCGCGCACCGCGAAGCGGTGGCCTTCATCAGCAACACGTTCCTGGAACCGTGGCAGCAAGGCTTGATCCCGGATGCGGTGCGCCACCCGCCAGACCCGCTGCAATTGCTGGTCTATGCGTCGCGCCGTGGCATGCAGTCCGATACCTTGCGCATGTGGTCGTGCGCCGTGCTGAAAGTCATGCACGGCATCTTTTACATTGATAACAACCTGAAGCTGCGGCATTTCAATACCATTCGCGAGCAAGTGTTTGCCACGCTCGACGAACTGATCCACTGCGCCGACGGCCACTATTTCCTGCGCCATGACGGCGCCTGCCTGCCGCTGCTGCATTTCGACCGCAAAAACAATAAGGGCCGCAACAGCATCCTGCTGAAACTGCTGCAAAAAGCCGCCTACCTGGCCGCCGACGTGTACGACCACCTGGGCGTGCGCATGATTTTCAATACCCGCTTCGAATGTCTGCTGGCGCTGCAGACGCTACAACATGCCCACCTGCTGTCGGTGACCAATGTCGACAGCCAGCGCACCCGCAACACCTTGCTCGATATGGATGCGGCCAAGGCGGTCTTCACCAAGTACCGCGCCCAACTGGAACGCTGCGAGCACTATCCGGCCGAATTGCTGCAGCAGATGGACCTGGAACTGGCCGCGCAGGCCAAGGCGCAGACCCGCAGCGACAACCCGCACAGCGGCGAAGGCTTCTCCAGCATCCAGGTCACTGTGCGAAAAATGATACACCTGCATGCCGATGACGTGGGCGGCGCCAGCCTGCCGGCCTACGCCGCCCAGGAAGGGGTCGAAGCGCCGGCCGAACCGGATTATGATGTGGGCTTCTTCTTCGAATACGAGATCCAGCTGATGGACAAGGCCAGTTACGAGCGCAGCCTGAGCGGTCCCGCCAGTCACGAAGCGTACAAGCGGCGCCAGGTCGAGACCGCGCGCATCCGCATCTTCGGCCGCGAATTGCTGCGCTGGATCGCCAGCCAACCGAAGCCCGACAGCGCTGCCACGGCGCTGCCGGCGGTCGCCGCCCCCGTACTCTAGCGCCATGCCGCGACTGCCCCCCCTAGCCCTTGCCCTAGCCGTAGCCAGTCTGGCCTGCAGTGTGGGCCTGGCCATCATGCCAACCGCAGCGGCGGCCACACCGGTGCTGCGCACCGCCGCACAAGGCAACAACACCATTAAATTCAACCTGAACGGCGAGCGCAAAGGTGTCTGCGTGGACGTGTTCCAGGCCATCGAACGGATCGATCCCGGCCTGCGTTTTTCAGGCTGGGACCAGCCGATGTCGCTGCCACGGGTGGAAACCGCGCTGGCCGATCATCAACTCGACGTTTTTTGCGGCTTGATCCGCACGCCGGCGCGCGACGCGAAGTTCAGCTTTATCGACGTACCGGTGTATACCGTCCGCCACAGAATTGCGGTGCGGATGAGAGACAATATCCAGGTGCGCAACCTGGATGATATCCGCAAGCTCGGCCCTGGCGCGGTAGTGATGGTGCTGAAGGGGACGGCGCACGAAGAGTCACTGCGCCGCCATGGCGGCCTGACGCTCGACGCCAGCACGCAACACCTCGATGTCCACTTGCGCAAGCTGGTGCATGGGCGCGGACGTTTCCTTTATCACACGGAAACCGCGCTGCTGCGCACCATCGACATGGAAAAACTCGGCAGCCAGGTCAAACTGCTGCCCGTCGTGCTCAAGGAAGATAACATGCTGTTTGCGGTATCGCGCGGCGTGCCGGCCGCCACGGTGGACAAGCTGCGCCATGCGCTGCAACAGATGGCGGATCGTGGCGAACTGAAGAAAATCCACGCAGACTACAACGAAGAATGAACACCTCCGTCGCCGTGGGCCCACTAGCGCCCCGTTACCGCCACCGGAGCCTGCCATGGCGCCGGCATGCGTTGCCGTTACTGGCGGTGGCCTGCGCGCTGGCCGGCGCGCCCGCCATGGTGCGCGCCGCGCCAGCGCGGGCGCTGGTGCTGTGCTTTGAAGATGTGGTGCAACGGCCGTGGACCACGCCGGACGGCGGTGGCTTGAATTTCGAATTATTGCGGCGCGTCGAAAAGCAGCTCGATGAACGATTCAGCTATGTGGCCAAGCCTTGGCGGCGCTGTCTGGAAGAACTGCGCACCGGCGCGGTGGATGCCGCCATCGGCGCGGCCGACGGTCCCGGCCGGCGCACCCTGGCGGTCTATCCCACGCTGCCGGACGGCGCACTCGACCCTTCGCGCGCGGTCGGCGCCGACTATGCGCACGTGTTCCTGCGCACCGCCGGCGCCGGCAGCTGGGATGGCAAGCTGCTGGTGGCGCCGAACAATGAAGTCGCGGTGCAATCCGGCTATATCATCGGCGCGGTGCTGCGCGAACGGGGCTACCGTGTCCGCGAACTGGTGAAAACCGCTGATGACGGCTTGCGCATGCTGGCGGCCGGTCTGTTCGATGTGGCCATCCTGCAAGGCTTCGAAGCCACCAACCTGGCGCGCAGCGATCCCCGCTTCCATGGCGTGGTCAAACAGGCGCCCCAACCGTACGCCGTCTTTATGCTGTACCTGCCGTTTAATCACACCGTGTATGCCAGCAATCCGCGCCGCATCGAAGGCATCTGGCGCGCGATTGCCACCGTGCGCCAATCCCACGAATACCGGCAATTGCTGCATGACGCCGGCGTGCCGGACTGATATGGGACACCGCATCGACGCACCCGCACCACTGGCTGGTTTCAATGCCCAGCGCCTTGACGAGGCGCTGGCGCTGTTTGCGTCCCGCCATGTGAACTTCCATGGCCTGGTCATCCTGCGGCATGGCGCGCTGGTGAACGAGACCTACCGCAACGGCCGCGATCGCGGCCTGTACCAGCTGCTATCCCGCCAACGCCGCTTCGATGCGGCGCAATTGCACGACCTGCGCTCCATCACGCGCTCGGTGGTGGGACTGCTGTGGGGTATCGCGCACGGCCAGGGCCTGGCGCCCGCGCTGGACACACCGGTCCTGCAGCTGTATCCCGCGCTGGCGCGGCTGGCGCGGCGCGGGCGGCAAGCGATCACGGTGCGGCACTTGCTGACCAACACCAGTGGGCTGTCGTGGCGCGAGATGCATGCCGGTGCGCTGTTCAACAACGAGCTGCGGCTGCACTGGCGCAGCTTCGCCCCGTACCTGTTGCGCCGCCGGCTGTCAGCGCCCCCCGGCATGCGCTTCAATTACAACGGTGGCGGCACCGCGCTGCTGGCGGAGATCCTGGCCAGCCATACCGGCATGACGTTGCAGGAATTCGCCCGCATCCACCTGTTTGAACCGCTCGGCATTACGCAATGGGAATGGTGCAACGACTTGCGCGGCAGGCCGCTGGCGTTTTCCGGCCTGCGCCTGCGCCCGCAAGACCTGGCCCGCATCGGCCAACTGCTGCTGCAGCACGGCCAGTGGCAAGGGCGCCAGTTGCTGCCGGCGGCCTGGGTCGATGAGGCGGTCCGGCCCCACATCGACACCGGCGACGGCCGCCAGTTTGGTTACCACTGGTGGCTGGGCCAGGTCGACGCGCTCGGCCGCCGCCACCAGTGGGCCGGCGCCTTTGGCAATGGCGGCCAGCGCCTGTACGTGGTCCCGGCGCTGAACTTGACCGTGGTGCTCACGGCCGGCGCTTACCATTCACCCACGATCGGACGGCATTGCAACGCGCTGCTGAAAAAAATCGCCGCCGCCATCGAGCATTGAGCATTGAGCCGGCCGTGCGCGCCTGGGCCTGGGCGATTGATTTCCTGCTATGACTCTTTGTCAGTTACTGGGGCTATCCGATCCTGTGCGAGGTGTATTGCCGGGGCCAGACGCCGGGCAAGCGCGCCTTCGTGGTGTCGATCACCAGCCTGCGCGATCAGGCGCTCGATGCGGCGGTGGCGGCGGAAGTGAACGATTTCGCGCAGGCGTGTCGGCCGCCGGCGGCAAACCATAGTGGTTGGGTCCGGCCGATGCGCCCTTTACAGGCCCGGCACGCCAGTGCCACACTGCGCAAGTCTCCTTTGGAATTTGCCTCGACCATGATTGCTGACATCCTGTTGACGCTGGCGGCCTGCGCCGCCGCCCTGCTGCTGTTCGACCGCCTGGCCCCGATGAGCACCGGGCGCCTTGGGCTGGCGCTGGAACGCTGGCATTCCGGCCTGCGGCTGCGGCACGGCAGTGCCGAAGGCCTCGACATGCCTTACCTGGAGGGCGGCCAGGGCGAGCCGCTGGTGTTGATTCACGGCTTTGCCGGCGACAAGGACAACTTCACGCGGGTGGCGCGCTTCCTGACGCCGCATTACCGCGTCATCATTCCCGACTTGCCCGGCTTTGGCGACGCCGGCCGCGATCCCGCCGCCAGCCACCTGATGGCCGACCAGGCGCGCCGCCTGGGATTGCTGCTGGACCAGATCGCCCCCGGCCCGGTGCACGTGGGCGGCAATTCCATGGGCGGCTTTATTGCCGCGCAATGGGCCGCCATGGCGCCGCAGCGGGTGGCGTCGCTGTGGCTGCTCGATGCCGCGGGTACCGCGGCGTCGCACAGTTCCGACCTCCTCAAGCACTATGAAGCGAGCGGCGAGATGCCGCTACTGTTGCGCCAGGAAAGCGATTTCAACACCCTGATTGCCGCCTGCACCGCGCGCGAACCGTTCCTGCCGCACAGCGTGCGGGTGCTGCTGGGCCGGCGCGGCGCGGCCGATTTCACACTGCATACGCAGTTGATGAAACAGCTGTCCGAATCGCCGCTGCTGCAGCCGCAGCCGGCCTACGAACGCATCCCCACGCTGATCGTCTGGGGTGAGCAAGACCGCATCCTGCATCCGGATGGCGCGGCGGCGTTTGCCGCGCTGTTCCCGCGCAGCCGCACCATCATGATGCCCGGGATCGGGCATTTGCCGATGGCGGAACAACCGCGCCAGGTGGCGCGGGATTACATCGCGTTCCGCGCCGTCACTTGTCCGTGACGGTGAACTCGCCGAACTCTTTCAACTGTTCGGCAATGGCGGCCTTGTCGCCCACCACCACGATCGATTGCGTGGCGGGATCGAAGTACTTCTTACCGATGGCGCGCACCTGCTCGGCCGTCACCTGCTGGATCTTCGGCACATATTGGCCGAGGAATTCCGGCGGCAGACCGATCAGCCAGTTGTTGGCCAGGCTGCCCGCCACGGCACGCTGCAACTGGTTGGTCAGCAAGTAGGTACCGGCCACGTAGCGCTTGTTCATGCGCATCTCATCGTCGCCAACCAGTTCGTCGCCAAGCTTGCGGTATTCCTTGAAGTATTCCGCCAGCGCCTTGCCGGTAACTTCATTGCGCACGTCGGCCCCGCCGGTGATGGCGCCGCCCTGGCGGAACAGCCGCGCACCGGCCGAGGCACCATAGGTATAGCCCTTGTCTTCCCGCAGGTTGGTGTTGACGCGGCTGGAGAAGCCGCCGCCGAGGATGGTCGAGGCCAGGCGCAGCGGCACCTGTTCTTCCACCGTGGCCGCAGCGCCCGGACGGCCCAGGCGCACCGTCGATTGCACGCTGCCAGGACGTTCCAGCAGCAGACGCGCCGGCTCGGCCGCCGTGCGCGCGGCCGGGGTGTCCGCCACCGGCGTACCGGATGCCTTCCAGTCGCCGAACGCGGCTTCCGCCAGCTTGATGGCGTCCGCTTCCGTGATCTGGCCGGTGATCACCAGCAGTGCGCGGTCCGGGCGGAAGCGCCGCGCATGTTCGGCCCGCAGCAGCGCCGCGTCGGTCGCGTTGATCGATTCCACGGTGCCGGTGGTGCGGGCATACGGGTGATCGCCATAAATCGTGCGCGACAGCGCGCGGTCGGCGCGGAAGCCGGGCTGGGTTTCCGCCACTTTCAGCGATTGCAGCGCATTGGCCTTGGCCAGCGCCACTTCGGCGTCCGGGAAGGTCGGCTCGCGCACCACTTCGGCCAGCAGCGCCATCATCGGCGCCGCACCGGAAGCGAGCGCATAGGCCGACACCGTGATGCCGTCCTGCGAGGTGCCACCGGCCACGCCGCCGCCCAGCGCCTGGCTGGCTTCGGCAATCGCGCGCGAACTGTGCTTGGCGGTGCCCTCATTGAGCAGCGACGCCAGCAGACCGGCGAAGCCGGGACGCTGCGCATCGTCGGCGGCGGAACCGGCGCCGCGCACGGCCAGCACATAATCCACGCGCGGCAAGCCTTTGCGCGGCACCACCCATACTTCGAGGCCGTTGGCCAGCGTCTTGCGGACGATCTGCGGCACCGGCAGCGGCTTGTCCGGGGCATAGCCTGGCACGGCGCTGGCGGGCGCTGCGGCTGCGGCCTTAGCGGCTTTGGCGGCCGGCGTTTGCGCGTAAGCCAGAGGGGCGCACAGCGTGGCGACGGCTGCCGCAATGGCTGCGGCTTGCATTGTTTTTTTCATGTCAGTGGCCTCCGTGTTGGTGGTCGTCAGCGCCGTGCACATGCGCGGCGGGCGGCGTCAGCATCGCTTGCGGCTTGCGGTCGATGACGGTGCGGTTGGCCTTGGTCAGATAGGTGGCGGCCACGCGCTGCAGGTCGGCCGACGTCACGCCGTCGATCCAGCCGGGAATCTGGTTGACGACCTTGGCGTCGCCCCACAGGGTTTGCAGCCTGGCCAGCATATCGGCGCGGTTGATATAGCTTTCCATCTTGTTGTTCCAGTCGGCCAGCATGCTGGTCTTGACGCGCTTCAGGGTGGCGTCGTCGACGCCATCCTTGACGATCCGGGCGATTTCCTCGTCCATCGCGGCCAGCATCGCGTCGGCGCTGCTGTTCGGCTTATACAGGCCGAAAATCGTGTACAGGGTCGGGCCATCATATTCCCACGGCCCGGTCAGCCCCCACAGCGCTTGCACGTTCAGCGCGATTTCGCGGCCCTTGACCAGGCCCTGATAAAACAGCGACGCGTCGCCACCGGCCAGGACTTCGCCCAGCACGGCCATCGGCGCCTGGTCGCGGCTGCCGCGCGCCGGCATTTTCCAGCCGGCCGCAATGGCCGGCACCTGCGCCAGCGGGTCGCCCTGCACCAGGCGTTTTTCCTCGGTGTTCAGACTCTCGGTGAAATCGCCGCCTTTTGGCACCGGGCGTTTCGGGATCGCGCCGAAGTATTTTTGCGCCAAGGCAAAACCCTGCTGCGGCGTCAGGTCGCCGGCAATCGCCAGCACCGCATTGTTGGGGCCATAGTAGTCGCGGTGGAAATTGCGCACGTCATCGAGGCTGGCGCCCTCCAGGTCCTGGAAGCTGCCGTAGCCGTCGTGGTTGTTTTCCCACTTCTTGAACGCCTGCTGGTTAATATCGATCCACATGAAGCCGCCGTATGGCTTATTCTTGACGTTGACGCGGATTTCCTCTTTGACCACATCCTGCTGGTTTTTCAGCGTCTTTTCGCTGAAATCGAGCGTTTTCATGCGGTCCGCTTCCAGCCACAGGATGGCGTCCAGCGCGGACACCGGCGCGGTCTCGATATAATTGGTGAAGTCGGCGCGGGTGGAACCATTGTTGTGGCCGCCGCCGGCGGTGATGGTCTTGTCAAACACGCCTTTCGGCGCGTTGGGCGTGCCCTGGAACATCAGATGTTCAAACAAATGCGCAAAGCCGGTGCGGTTCTTGGGCTCAAGGCGCATGCCGACGTGGTACACCACGGAGACGCCCACCGTGGGTGAGCTGTGGTCTGGCGTGACCACCACGGTCAGGCCGTTGTTGAGCTTTTTCACGTGGACCGGCAAGTCCCAGCGGTCGCTGCTGGCCGCTTGCGCGGACAGCGAGAGCGTGGCAGCGGCCAGCAGGGCAGAAATTGTGCGCATGCGCATAGACATCCTCGGTGTTGCTACAGTTGATCGGATCGCCAATTCTGCGCAGGGATGTTCAAAAAAGCAAGATTCAAAAGGAGTATCATAACAATAGCGGTTGCGTACATGCCTACAACCACGTAACGAGGAAACAGGAGGCGGCTATTTTGACGGTGCAAAAGGAAGTCGCCCACTGGCGCGCGCAAATCTTCACACGCATCATGCAGGTGGTATTGGCGCTCGGCCTGGTGACGGCGCTGCCCAGCATCATGTTGAGCCTGTCCGAAGGCGTCTGGTCGATTGCCGTGGTAGACGTGCTGGCGATCGGCTGGATCGCCGCCATCTGGCGCATCCCCAGTTGGTCTTACCACGCGCGCGTGCTGAACTTCCTGGCCGTCACCTTCCTGGTCGGCATCGGCCTGATGCTGAAAATCGGTCCGATCTCGCAAATTTACCTGGCCGCCGTGCCGGTGCTGGCGGCGCTGCTGCTGGGCCTGCGCGCGGGCCTGTGGGCGCTGATCACGTCCGCGCTGGCCATGCTGATCGTCGGCTATTACACGCACGCCCCGGTCGCCAGTGGCACAGACCAGGCGGCATCGCTGATCCAGTGGAGCGTCATCACGCTCAATTACGTCTTTATCATGGCGGTGCTGACGCTGGCCTGCGGCGTGCTACTGAAACGCCTGGACAGCTCGATCGGCGAATTACACGGACTGAACGAGGAATTAAGCCTGACGTCGGCCGCCGTGGCGCGCCTCAACGATATGGTGCTGATTGCCGAAGTCACCCACGATGGCCAGCGCATCATCTTCGTCAACAAGGCGTTCGAACGCCGCACCGGCTACCGCCGCGACGAAGTGCAGGGACGCGACCTGCGCCTGCTGCAAGGCCCGGATACCGCCAGCGCCACGCTCGAGCGCATCGGCGGCGCCATGCGGCGCTTTGAGCCGGTGCGCGCCGAACTGTTGAACTATACGCGCGCCGGCGAACCGTATTGGGCCGAGATGGAACTGGTGCCGTTTGCCGACGAGGGCGGCAACAATACGCACTGGGTGGCGGTCGCGCGCGACATCACGGAGCGCAAGCGCTCGGAAGACGATATCCACCGTCTGGCGTACTTTGACGTGCTGACCGGCTTGCCGAACCGGCGCCTGCTGATGGACCGCATCGACAAGCTGCTGGCCAGTTCGGAGCGCGACAACACGTTCAGCGCCGTGATGTTCATCGATCTCGATAACTTCAAGACCATCAACGACGCGCGCGGCCACGCGATTGGCGACGCGCTGCTGAAAAACGCCGCCACCCGGCTGGCGCAACTGATCCGCAAGGCCGACACCGTGGCGCGCATCGGCGGCGATGAATTTGTCGTGCTGCTGGCGCACCTGGGCGGCGCGCATTCGGCGGCGGCCCATGCGGCGCTGGCGGTGGCGGAAAAAATCCGTCTGGCCATCGCGCGCGAATTCACCATCGAAGGCCAGACCTACAATTCGTCGGCCAGCATCGGCGTGACGCTGTTGCCGAAAGGCGGCGAAACACCGCAAGACTTGCTGCGCGAAGCCGATATCGCGATGTACCGCGCCAAAGCCGACGGCCGCAATGGCATCGCCTTCTTTGAAGCGGGGATGCAGGCCGAAGTCGAGCAGCGCCTGAACATGGAGCGCGAACTGGCGGCCGCCATGGAAGGCGGACAGTTGATGCTGTACGCGCAGCAGCAGGTCGATTGCGCGGGCCGCCCGGTAGGCGCCGAACTGTTGATGCGCTGGCAGCGCCCGGATGGCTGCTGGGTGCCGCCATCGCTGTTCATTCCGCTGGCGGAAGGCACCGGCCAGATCCTGCAACTGGGCGCCTGGGCGTTGCGCCAGGCCTGCCTGTACGCGGTGGAACTGGCCAATGCCGGCCACAACCTGCCGCTGTCGGTCAATGTCAGCCCCAGCCAGTTCCGCCATGCCGACTTTGTCGAACAGGTGCGCGCCGTGCTGGCGGACACCGGGGCCCCCGCCGCGCAACTGATCTTCGAAGTCACGGAAGGCTTGCTGGTCGAAAAATGGGAAGAAACCGTGCAACGGATGCACGAACTGGCCGCACTGGGCATCCGTTTCTCGATCGATGATTTCGGCACCGGCTATTCCAGCCTGGCGTACCTGAAACGCATGCCGCTGTACGAATTAAAAATCGACCGCAGCTTCATCATGGACACCCCGGCCGACGCCAGCGACACCGCCATCGTGCAAACCATCCTGGCAATGGCGCACCACCTGGGCTTGCGGGTGGTGGCCGAAGGCGTGGAAACCCCGGCCCAGGCGAATTTCCTGATCGACAGCCATTGCCACAGCATGCAAGGCTACCTGTACGCGCGCCCGGCGCCGTTTGCGCAATTGATGGCGGCGCTGGCGCCGCAGGAGACGGCGGCTTGAGGCGGCGGGTGCTGCGCGGGCGGCTTCCACAACGCAGAAGCCGCCATGCATACGCTACCGGATAGAATTACCGCGCGGTGACCGGCGTGCTTTCCGCCGCCGTGCCTTCAACGAAAGGATTACCTGCTGCCACGGGCTTGGCAGCCGGCGCCACAGCCACCTTGGCGGCTTGTGGAGCGACGGCAGCCGGCGCTGCCGGCAGTGCGGCTTGCGGAGCTGCGGGTGCGGGTGCGGGTGCGGGTGCGGCCATTACTGCCTGTGGCGCAGCTTGTACCGATGGCGTGGAATCGATCTGGCGCAGCATGATGGTGACATTGGTCGGGTAATTGAACCCGGCGCCGGTCTGACGATCCACCACGTAACCAATCACGCCGCCCACCAGAATATTGCCCCATGCGCCGGCATTGGCTTTCGATACCACCGTCGAATTGCCGGCTATGCTCTCTTTCTTGCAATCGATGGCCAGATCGCCCGTGCTCTTATGCACCGTGACGCTGCCAGGCGATGTCAGGAACCAGCTGCCCGCGTCATTCGACAGCGTGCAGCCGATACCGGCCACTTCCTTGTTCTCAAATACCGTGATGACGGACAATGGCTGGATTTTCTCGCCCGTGATCGATGCGCATCCCGTCAGTGCCAGCATGGCGGCCAGTGCGGCGTACTTAGTCATAAACTCCCCTGTTGGCTTATTTTTTGGAGGCCGGAGCATACAGCATCATTGCCATCAGAAAACTAACCAATACTCACAGAAAGTAAAACGCCCGCTGATCAGCGGGCGTTTCGGGGGCAAACAGCGCTTATTTCTTCAAATGCTGGTCCAGCCAGCCCAGCACCGTGTGGTGCCACAGGATCGAATTGGCTGGTTTCAAGACCCAGTGGTTTTCATCCGGGAACACCAGCAGCTTGCTGTCGATGCCCTGGCGCTGCAGCGCCGTGAAGGTCGACAGGGCTTGCGCGGTCGGGATGCGGAAGTCCAGGTCGCCCTGTACCACCAGCATCGGCGTCTTCCACTTGGCCACGTGGTGCACCGGGTTGAACTTTTCGTGGCCTTCCGGGTTCTTGAAGTAGGAACCACCATATTCCCACTCGGTGAACCAGATTTCCTCGGTCGAATAGGCCATGCCACGGGTGTCGAACACGCCGTCGTGGTTGACGATGCACTTGAAGCCGTCGGACCAGTTACCCTCGATCCAGTTCATCATGTAGCCGCCATACGAGGCGCCCAGCGCGCAACTGTTGGCGCGGTCCAGCCACGGGAACTTGGCCGCCGCCGCGGCCAGGCCCAGTTTCAAGTCTTCCAGCGGCTTGCCGCCCCAGTCATTGCTGATCGAATCGGTGAACGCCTGGCCATAGCCGGTCGAACCGTGGAAGTCGATGAACACCGTCGCATAGCCGGCGCCGGCATACACTTGCGGATTCCAGCGGTAGCTCCACGAATTGCCGAAGCTGCCCTGCGGGCCGCCGTGCACCAGGAACGCCACCGGATATTTCTTGCCGGGTTCGGCATTCCATGGCTTCATCACGTGGCCATACACGGTGTCGCCATTGGCGCCCTTGAACGAGAATTGCTCGTACTCGCCGTAGCGCACATCGGCCAGCTTGGCGTCATTGTTGGTGGTCAGCTGCTCCGCTTTCGCGTTCGCCTGGCCCAGCTTCATCTTGAACAACTGTGCGCCCGACGCCAGGTTCGCCTGCGCCATCACCAGCGTGTCGCGCGCCATCGTGAAGGCCGAGACATAGCCAGGGCCGGACAATGGCGTGGCCTTGCCGCTGGCCGCGTCAATCGAGAACAGGCGGTGCTGGCCGATGTCGTCCGCCGTCGCCAGCAGCGCCTTGCCATCCGGCGCCCAGTGGAATTCCGACACCGAGCGGTCCCAGGCATCGGTCAGCGCGCGCTTCTGGCCCGTCGCCACGTCCATCAGCACCAGGTGGAAGCGGTCCGCTTCAAAGGTCGGACGCTTCATCGCGGCATAGGCCAGCGTGCGGCCATCGGGCGAGAACTGGGCCTTGCTGTCCCACGCCGGGTTCTCAGGCGTCAGGTTGCGCGGCGCGGCGCCACCGGCGGCCGGCACCGAATAAATGTCAAAGTTGGTCGACCAGGCTTCGGTCTTGCCGGCGATCCGGGCGTTGAACACCACGGTTTTGCCGTCCGGGCTGAACTGGTATTCCTCATGGTCGCCAAACGGCTTCGACGGTACGTCGCCATCAAGCGAACCGGACAGGCTGACCGGGTTGGCGGCTTTGCCGTCGGCGCCGATCGCGGCGCTGTACAGCACGGCGTTGCGGCCATCATTCCAGGTATCCCAGTGGCGCACGAACAGGCGGTCATAGACCTTGCCGGTGGCCTTGTTTTTGGCCTGCTCGTCGACGCGTTGTTTGGTGCACGCCAGGTCGGCGCAATCGCGGAACACCGCCATGCTGAAGGCCAGACGATCACCTTTCGGCGACAGACGGAAGTTATCGACATCGAGCGGGAAATCGGTCACCCGCACGGCTTCGCCACCGCCCAGCGGCAAACGCCAGACCTGATTGCTGCCGGAGCGGGCCGACAGGAAATAAATCGCATCGCCATTGGGCGACCATTCCGGATCGGTGCTGCTGGCGTCGGCCTGGGTCAGGCGCTGCGGCGTCGGCTTGGCGGCGCGCAAGTCGATCATCCACAGTTGGGTATTGCCGCGATTTTTCTCCAGGTTGGTGCTGCGCACCGTATACACGACTTTGGAAGCATCGGGCGACAAGACCGGGCTGCCCACGCGCTCCATGGTGGCCAGGTCTTCGATGGTCAGGCCGCGTGGCGCGGCCTGGGCGTGCTGTGCACCGGACGCGACTAATGCAGCCGCGACAACCAGCAGACGTAATTTCATTCGGGTATCTCCGAGTGGTATTTATAAAAAATGCCAGCTTTTGGCCGGCAGCCAAATATCATACCATCGGAACAAGATGCGGTGCCCGGCCGAAAGACCCGGCGCCGGCCGCAGACAAGAGAACCGCCGGGCCTTGCGGACCGGCGGCAAAGGGAGACTACGCGGGCGACGGACCCGCCCGCGCGCTGCTACACGTGTTCGTCCGGCGGGCGCATCAGCGCAGCGCGAGACGGACGTATGCCATCGGCTGGCCTGCTATCGAAGGCGAGCGGGCAATCAACATCTCGCCACCGACTTCGCCATCGGCCTTGCGTTCCAGCGTGATCCGCATCGATAAATCGGTGGCCACAAACTTGCCATAGCCGGTGGCCGCCAGTTCGTGCCGGCTGCCGTCGTCCAGTTGGGCATACATGGTGGCCCCGCTGTTTGCCAGCGACAAGACCTGGCCATTCGACAAGTCATAAGCGCCGCGATAGCTGTCGAAGCCGGAGGAGATTTTGCCCACGGTTTTTTCCGGCACCGCGAGGTTATATGCAGGAACCTTCACCGTCGGCGAGGATGCGGACTGTGCCATAGCAAGCGGGGCGGCAAAGGCCAGCAAAACAATCAGGCTGATTTTTTTCATGATGGCTGCTCCATAATTTGAACGGATTGAACGACATGGCAGCAAGGTCTTGATCGTATTCAGACCCTGCATAAAATTCATCATAGACAGCTTTGCGGCGCTTGTAAGGGCTTGCACCATAGTATTTTTCTCGCCAAAATTGACCTGGCATAGACGGCATGCATCTTGATACACAACGCTGCACTACCATGAAAAATATGAATATTTCCTTTGAAACGCCAAACCAGCCGGACGTGGTCGCCCTGATCGCCGAACTCGATGCCTGCCTGTACGCGCTGTACCCGGCCGACAGCGTGTATGCGCTCGATATTGCCACGCTGGACCAGCCCCATATTTTGTTCGCGGTGGCGCGCGACAGCGCCGGCGCGGCGCTCGGTTGCGGCGCCATCGTACTGACACCGGAATACGGCGAAATCAAACGCATGTATGTGCGGCCTGCCGGCCGGGGCCTGGGCTTGTCGCACCGGCTGCTCGATGTACTGGAAGGCGAAGCCGTCAAACGGGGCTGTACCCGCTTCACGCTGGAAACCGGCCCGGACTCGACGGAAGCGCTGGCGCTGTACCACAAGCGCGGCTATAGGGTGTGCGGCCCGTACGGCGACTATCCCGACGATCCGTACAGCGTGTTCATGGAAAAGGCCGCGCCATGACGCAACCGGACAGCCTGGAACAGTTGCGCGACCTGACGCGCGCCTTTGCACAAGAACGGGACTGGCAGCCATTCCATACGCCCAAGAACCTGGCGATGGCGTTGACGGTGGAAGTGGCGGAGTTGGCGGAGCACTTCCAGTGGCTGCCCACCGGCGCCGCCCACGAGCTCGATGCGCGGGCACAGGAAGGCATCCGCCATGAACTGGCCGATGTGCTGCTGTATCTGGTGCAACTGGCCGATCAGACCGGCGTCGACCTGCATGCGGCGGCGCTGGAAAAAATCGCCCTCAATGCCGCCAAGTATCCGGCGCAACAGGTGCGGGGCGATGCCCGTAAATACGACCAGTATTAATACAACGACGCTCAACGCCGCTCAATCCATCCGCAGCGCCTGGCGGATGCGCGGATAAATCAGCGCCCAGGCCGGCGACGTGACCGCCACCTCGTCGTAATGGCTGGCGTTCGGCAGCACCACGACCTCGGCCGCATCGCCGTGTTCCCGGGCCCGGCGCGCATAATCGTGCGCCACCCGCGGTGGTGAAATGGTGTCGAGCGCGCCCGTGATCAGGGTCGTGTGCACGCCGGACGGCAGCATTTCCGCCGGCGAGGTATCGGCAAAGATGTCCGGCCGCGCCGCGCTGGGCGCGCCGGCCAGTTGCCACAGGTCGCGCTCGCAACTGGTCTTGATCAGGGACGCCTCGTGGCGCAAATCGGCCAGCCCGCCCAGGCTGATCACGTGCGGAATCGCCAGCGGGTCGGCGCGCCAGGCCGGGCTGGCGGGCGGCAGACGGTGGCGCGACGCGGCCCATTGCGCCAGGTGGCCGCCGGCCGAATGGCCCATCACCGCCACCCGCGCCAGGTCGAGGTGGTGGGCGGCCGCTTCGGTTTTCAGCCGGTCCACCGCCATCGCCACATCCTGGTACATGCCGGGATAGCCGCCCCCCGCTTCATCGACCCGGCGGTATTCGACATTCCACACCGCGATGCCTTGCCGGGCCAGTGCGCCGGCCATGTTGCGCATCTGTTCAATGCCGCCGAAATGCACGGTCCAGCAGCCGCCGTGGATCAGCACCAGCACCGGGAACGGTCCCGCGCCGGCGGGTTTGAAAAGTTCGACAAATTGCGACGGCGCCGCGCCATACGCGATGTGCGCGTCCGGCGGCGGGCCGCTCAAGGCCAGGTAATCCTGCAAAGTCATCGGTGCGGCGCTGGCGCCACCGCCGACGCTGCCCGCCACGGCAGCGGCCATCAAGAGTTTTTTGAACTGCATGTGCGCGTCCTTTCAATCGGGGTAAGCGCGCAGCATACTGCAATTTGCTACTTCGGTTGCATGCGGATGGCGCCGTCAAGTCGAATGGTTTCACCATTGAGCATGACATTTTCAATGATGCTCCTGGCCAGTTGTGCATATTCCGCCGGTTTGCCCAGGCGCGGCGGGAATGGCACCATCTGGCCCAGGGCATCCTGCACTGGCTGCGGCATCCCCAACAGCATCGGCGTCTCGAAAATGCCCGGCGCGATGGTCATCACGCGGATGCCGCTGCGCGACAAGTCCCGTGCCATCGGCAACGTCATGCCCGCTACCGCGGCTTTGGACGCCGCATACGCTGCCTGCCCGGTCTGGCCATCAAATGCCGCGACCGAGGCGGTATTGATGATGACACCCCGTTCGCCATGCTCAAGCGCTTCGGCCCGGCCCATCGCTTCGGCGGCCAGGCGGCACATATTGAAGGTGCCAACCAGGTTGATGTTGACCACCCGCTGGAATAGCTCCAGCGGATGCGCACCGTCCTTGCCCACGGTTTTCATGGCAGGCGCCACACCGGCACAATTGACGATGCCACGTAGTGTTCCCAGCGTGGCCGCCGCTTCGATGACCGCCCTGCCGTCCGCTTCGGCCGTGACGTCACACGTGACGAACACCGCCTGCAGTTCAGTAGCCAATGCCTGCCCCGCCGCCGTTTGCATATCGGCCAGCACCACCTTGCCGCCCGCCGCCGCAATCATGCGCGCAGTCGCCGCGCCAAGTCCCGATGCCGCGCCCGTGACAATAAATACGTTTTCGCTGATTTGCATCGTCAGTTTCCTTTGAATTGCGGCGCGCGCTTGTCGAGAAAGGCGCCGACCGCTTCCAGGTGATCGGCCGTGTTGTGGCACATGCCCTGGAATACCGCGCACTGCGCCAGGAAGTCGCCCAGTTCCAGCCGCGTGGCCGATTTCATCAGGCGCTTGGTCAGGCGCAGCGCTTGCGGCGGCTTGGCGGCAAAGCTGGCCGCCAACGCTTGTGCGCGCGCCATCAATGCCGCGCCCTCCACCACCTCCAGCACGATGCCCATCGCCAGCGCTTCCTGCGCGCCGAAGGTACGGCCACTGAACGTCAATTCGGCCGCGCGCTGATAACCGACCAGGCGTTGCAGGAACCATGCGCCGCCATCACCGGGAATGATGCCCAGGTTGACAAATGTTTCGCCCATGATGCTGTCCTGCGCGGCAATGCGGAGATCACACATGCAGGCCAGGTCAAAACCGGCACCGATGGCCGCGCCATTGATGGCAGCAATCGCCGGCACTTCCAGCCGGTGCAACGCCAGCGGGATACGCTGGATGCCTTCGCGGTATTGCTTTTGCACGGCATACACATCGCCGCCGAAGGTTTCTTCCCGCTGCAGCATATGCTTGACGTTGCCGCCGGCGGAAAACGCCTTGCCGGCGCCGGTCAACACCAGCACCGAAACGTCCTCATTGGCGTTGATCCAGTCAACCGTGGCTTCGATGTCGTCGGCCAGGCGGGTACCGGTCAGCGCATTGCGCACATCATCGCGGTCAAGGGTCAGGGTGGCGACACGTCCGTCGAGCTGCAACAGCGCATCGTGTAGTTGCGGTAATGGCTTCATCAATTCACTCCTTTATTTGTAAATGCCACACATGACGATCACATCGTCGACCCGTTCCAGATAGGTCGTCTTGGCTTCGATATGGCCGCTGACCGGGTTCGGCCATTTGTAATCAACCCAGCCGGAGCCTCGCTCCATGGCCACTTTGCGCTGTTCATGGAAGATGGCCTTGCCGTCCGCATCGCGGATATCGCCGGTGGGTTTGCCAACCAGGCGGGGATTGAGGTGCGCCAGGCCCTTGCCATCCATGGTGAACACGATGATGTATAAATCGCGGTCGCGGAAGGCGCCTTGCGGATCGTTGAACGCTTGATAGGCCTTCTCAGGACCCTGTTTCTTCAGGTAGGCCACGGCTTTCTTGACCATGGCCACGGCTTCATCCGCAGTGCCCCGCTCCGCCCCCATGGCGGGCAGGCAGCAGGCCAGCCAGGCGGCCAGCAATAGTCGAACGATGGTGTTCATGGCCGCCCTCCTTCACCGCGCCCCAGGCGCTGCATCAGCAACAGCGCGCCAGCCAGCAGCAGCGCCGGTGCCGCCGCCACCAGGAACAGCGAGGCGACACTCCACTGGTTGGCCACCAGGATACCGCCCACCAAAGGCGCCAGGATGGAACCAAAGCGTCCCAGCCCCAGCGCCCAGCCGATGCCCGTGGTGCGCAAGGATGCGGGATACGACGCCACCGCCAGCGCATTGATGCCATTCAAGCCGCCAATGGCGCAAAAGCCCACCACGAATACCACGCAGAACAAGGCTTGCGCCGACGTCGCGACATGGCCGATCAATGCAATCGCAAACGCACCGATCAGGTAACTGGCCGGCAACACGCGGAAAAAACCGTAGTGCGTAATCAAGCGCGCCAGGCACAGGGCGCCCAACACGCTGGCACCCTGCATGATGGAACCGGCAATCACGGCGGTCTGCAACGGCATGCCTTCGGCCCGCACCAGTGTTGGCAGCCAGTTGGCGAGGAAATACAGGATCGCCAGGTTGGCGAAATGCATCAGCCAGAGCAGCAAGGTTGTTGCGGTGCGCCCTTCGCTGAACAAATGGCGCACCGGCACGCCCTGGTGCACCGGGCCCGCCAGCGCCAGTGGCGTATCGTCGGCGATGCGCAAATCTGGCGCGATCCGTTGCAAAATACGGATCACCGGTTGCCGCCCCGCGTCACGGGCCAGCAGCACCGCCAGCGATTCCGGTAACAGGAACAGCATCAGCACGCCAATCACGAGCGGGCCGACGCCACCGATGACGAACACGGCACGCCAGCCCCAGTCCGGGATCAGCAGCGCCGCCGTGGCGCCGCCGACCGCCGCGCCGATCGAGAGGCAACATGCGATCAGCATCACCAGCGTGGTCTTGTAGCGCGCCGGACTGTATTCACTGATCAGCGCCAGCGCATTCGGCAAAATGGCGCCCAGTCCGATGCCGGTGATAAAACGCAGCACCATCAATTCCTGCACGGTGTCCGCCGTCGAACTGGCCAGCGTCATCACGCCCGATGCCAGGACGGCGCCAATCAGCACGGGACGGCGACCAATGCGGTCGGCCAGTGCACTCAGCAGCAGGGAGCCGATCACCATGCCAAACAGGCTGGCGGAAAAAATCGGCCCCAGCACGGCGGGCCCCACTTGCCACTCTTGCTTGATGGCGGGGGCGACAAAGCCCATGGCCTGTACATCAAATCCGTCAAATACCACCGCCAGCGCGCACAGCAGCAAAATGCGGATCTGGTACGCCCCCAGCTTACCCCGCTCGATGATGTCGGACGGGGCCAGCGCGCTGGCGTCCGGTGCTAGCTGCCTCATGGTTGGCATGTTCATGTTTGTCTCCTTGTTATTGTAGTGGGATGGCTGACGCCTACCCCGCCGGCGTGACCTGCACCACGCCGGCCGCCGCCAGCGCCGCACAGCGCGCCGCATCGATTCCCAGCATGTGCTGCAACACGTCGGCCGTGTGTTGCCCCAGCAGCGGCGGTGCATGGCGATATTCCACCGGCGTGGCCGACAGTCGGATCGGATTGGCCACCAGCGCCACCTTGCCCGCCACCGGATGCGCCATCTCCAGGCGCATGCCACGCGCCTTGACTTGCGGATCGTCGAACACCTGGTGCAGATCGTTGATCGGGCCGCACGGAACACCGGCGCGCTCCAGCAACGCCACCCAGTGCGCGGTCGGCTGGCGCACGGTTTCACGGTGCAGCAAGCCGATCAGCGCGTCCCGGTGCGCCACCCGCGCCGCATTGCTACGGTAACGTTCATCGGCGGCCCACTCGGGATGATCGAGGGCCTGGCACAGGCGGCCAAACTGGCCATCATTGCCGACCGCGATGATCATGTAGCCATCGGCCGTGGCGAAGTCCTGGTACGGCACGATGCTGGGGTGCGCATTGCCCATGCGCTGCGGCGCCTTGCCGGTACTGAGGTAATTGAGCGCCTGATTGGCCAGGCCGGCCACCTGCACGTCCAGCAACGCCAGATCAATCTGCTGGCCGCTGCCGGAGCGCTCACGCGCCGCCAACGCCGCCAGTACCCCAATCACGGCATACAGTCCGGTCATCACGTCCGTCAGCGCCACCCCGACTTTCATGGGTCCGGCCCCCTCCTGGCCGGCGCCACGGCCGGTTACGCTCATCAGGCCACCCAGTCCCTGCATCAGAAAATCATAGCCGGCGCGCGCGGCATAGGGCCCATCCTGGCCGAACCCGGTGACCGAGCAATACACCAGACGCGGGTTAATCGCATTGAGCGTGTCGTAATCGAGGCCATACTGGCGCAAGCCATCGACCTTGAAGTTCTCGATCACCACGTCACACTCGGCCGCCAGCGCCCGCACCAGTGCCTGCCCTTCCGGGTGCGCCAGGTCGATCGCGACGGACTTCTTGTTGCGGTTGGCCGTGGCGAAATAAGCCGACTCGGAGGTGGCCGCGCCAGTGCCATCGGGCAGAAACGGCGGCCCCCAGGCGCGGGTGTCGTCGCCGACGCCCGGCCGCTCCACCTTGATCACTTCCGCGCCCAGATCGGCCAGGATTTGGCCGGCCAGCGGCCCCGCCAGCACGCGCGACAAATCCAATACTTTTAAATGCGACAGTGCTCCGCTCATGTCGTTCTCCTCAATATGCTGCCACATAGGCGGTTTTCACCGTGGTATAGAAATCCGCCGCATAGCGGCCCTGCTCGCGCGCGCCATAACTCGACTGCTTGCGGCCGCCAAAGGGTACGTGGTAATCCACGCCGGCGGTCGGCACATTGACCATTACCATGCCAGCCTGTGCATGGCGGCGGAAATGCGCGGCATATTTCAGCGAGGTGGTGGAGATGCCGGCCGTCAAGCCAAATGGCGTATCGTTGGCCAGCGCCAGCGCTTCATCGTAGTCACGCACGCGCAGTACGCCGGCCACCGGGCCAAACACTTCCTCGCGGTTCAGGCGCATGGCCGGCGTGGTCTCGGCAAACAGTGCCGGTGCCAGGTAAAACCCCTCCGTCTCGCGCTGCAGGCGCGTGCCACCGCACACCAGGCGTGCGCCTTCAGCGCGCGCCGATTCGATATATTCCAGGTCCTTGTCCAACTGGCGCGCATCCACCACGGGGCCGATCTCGCTGCCGTCGGCCAGCGCATGGCCGACCCGCAAGGCCTGCATCCGCTGTGCCAGCGCCGCCACAAAGCGGTCATGGATGCCGTCCGTGACAATCAGGCGGCTGGCCGCCGTGCAGCGCTGCCCGGTGGAGAAGAATGCGCTTTGCAGCGCCACATTGACGGCGCTATCAAGGTCGGCGTCATCGAGGATGATGTGCGGATTTTTCCCGCCCATTTCCAATTGCAGCTTGGTCAGGTTGGCCACCGCCTGGCGTGCCACCTGGCGTCCCACCTGCTGCGATCCGGTAAAACTGATGGCGTCGATGTCGGGGGACGCCGCCAGCACTTCGCCCACCACGTTACCGCGTCCCATCACCAGGTTGAACACGCCGGAGGGCACGCCGCTACGGGCAATGATGTCGGCCAGGGCCCAGGCGCTGGCCGGCGCCAGTTCCGCAGGCTTGAACACCACACAATTACCGTAGGCCAGCGCCGGGGCGATTTTCCAGGCCGGGATCGCGATGGGAAAATTCCACGGCGTGATCAATGCCACCACGCCCACCGGCTCACGCGTGATGTCGACGGCGATGCCGGGCCGCACCGAGGGCAGGCTTTCGCCGCCGCTGCGCAGCACTTCACCGGCAAAGAATTTGAAGATATTGCCGGCGCGGACGGTCTCGCCGATGCCTTCGGCCAGCGTCTTGCCTTCCTCGCGCGACAGCATGCGTCCCAGTTCAGCGCTGCGTGCCAGCAGTTCGCCGCCGATCCGATCGAGCATCTCGGCGCGCGCCTGCACCGCGCCGAGCGACCAGGCCGGAAAAGCCGCCCGCGCGGCGGCGATCGCGGCCTGGGTTTGCGCCGCCGTGGCAAAGCTGTATTCGCCAATCACGTCGCCGGTATCGGAGGGATTGATGTTGGCCACCAACTCGCCACCACCCAGCCACTCCCCTGCAATCAGGTTGTTGTAGGTCATCTGGTTCTCCTCATTGCAGACGGAAGACGCGGAATACCACGTTGCCGCCCTGCCGTTCCGCTTGCGCCACGGCGATGGTCTTGTTCAGCCATTCCAGCGCGGGATCGCCGGTTTCAAAGCGCAGCACGCTGCGGAAGTAGTAACGGTCGGCCGGCACGGCGTCGCCGCGCGCCAGTTGCGCCAGCACTTCCTCCGGTCCGTAGCGATAACCCTGGTTGACGATGCGCACCTGGCCGCCTTGCGTCAACCGCACCACGTAGGTGGCATCGATTTCCAGCACACCGTCATGGCGCAGCAACTGGTTGTCACTGCCACACACGACGTCGCCGTTGAGCAAGGCACCGGTCAGCGTGCCGCCACGGATGCCGGCCACGCGCCGTTCCCCCTGCGGTGCGGCCCCCACCGATACCAGTTCGCCCAGTTGCAGGGTCAGGTCAAATAAATGGTCGGTCTTGATCATGATGGCTGCCTCACGCCGCCTCGTCCTGCACGCTGTTGCGCAGCACGCCGATTTTTTCGATGTCCACCTCCACCACATCGGACGGCGCCAGGAAGCGCGGCGGCTTCAAGGTCCAGCCGGTGCCGGCCGGGGTACCGGTGACAATCACGTCACCCGGCACCAGGTCGAAGATGGTGGAGATGTAATTGATCAGGCGCGGCACGCCGAAAATCATGTTGCTGGTACTCGATGATTGGACCACCTCGCCATTCAGGCGGGTTTCCAGTTTCAGGTCGGAGGGGTCGGGAATTTCGTCGGCGGTCACCAGCCACGGGCCAAAGCCACCGGTGCCATTGAAGTTCTTGCCGGCGGCGATCTGCTGGGCGTGGAATTGCCATTCGCGCACGCTGGCGTCGTTGTAGCAAGCGTAGCCGGCCACGTGCGACAGTGCCTCGCTCTCGGGAATGTGACGGCCGCCTTTGCCGATCACCACCGCCAGTTCGCCTTCCCAATCGAGTTCATGGGAAATCGCGGGACGCACGATGGCGGCGCCGTGGCCGATCTGCGAGCGCCACACCCGCAGGAACAGTGGCGGGAATTTCGGCACTTCGCGTTTCAGGCCGGCGGCCACCACTTCATTGTGATGGTCCATGTAATTACGCACCAGCAGCACGATTTTCTCGGGACGGGTAATCACCGGCAGGTGCGTGATGTCAGACAACAGCAGGTCCGGCTCGCGGCCCTGCACCAGCGCGTCGCGCCGGGCGAAGTCCGGGCTGCCGATAAAGTCTTGCAGCAGCGGGTATTGGCCTTGCAAGGCCAGGCCCAGGTCAATCACACCGTTGCCAACCACGGCGCCCCAGCTGTCACGGCCGTTGCAGGAAAAAGAGAGCAGTTTCATAAGTATCCTCAAATTGAAGGCGCACGAATCCCCTTCGGCTGCGCCAGTGGCGCAGTCGTACGATTCACGCTTGGTTAAAAAGCTGGATGACGCCTGGTCAGGCCAGCGGTGGCGGGATTAGCTCCAGGGACCGAAGTAGGTTTCGCCCTGGTAGCTGTCGGAAGCTGCCGGCACGGTGGCCGGCCAGTGATCGGGGTCGCGCTGTTCAGGCGAGAGACGCGGGCGCAGTTCGGCCGGGCGCGGCTTGCCGTCCCATCCGACCTGTTCCATGTAGTAATACAGTTGGATGGCAAAGCCGTCCGGGTCGAGTGCAAAGGCGCAGTAGTCAATGCCGGGGAACAGTTCCGGCGGCAAGGTCTTGATGGTCACGCCCTGCTCCTTGAGGAAGGCCACGGCGTCACGCAATTGCTGGTAGTTCGCCACCTGCATGCCAAACGAGAACAGCGTGGCGTTCGGGTGCAAGCCCAGTTCGGCGCGCAATGCCAGCGGATACAACGCCAGTGAATGGTGTTCGGTGTTGGCCCGCAAAAATACGCAGCGGTGGCCGTTATAGATGACTTCCTCGGTGATCACCAGACCCAGTTCATCGCGATAAAACCGCAGCGATTGTTCCATGTCCTGTACGAACAGGCGCACCGGCCCCACCCGCACGACTTTATACGGCCGCCCCAGCAGTACGCCATCGACATCGTGCGTCTCCGGCATCGGTTCTTGCTGTTGCCAGCCGCTGCGGCTGTCGATACCTTCCGCCAGACCTTGCTGGACTTCGGAATATTCGGACGGATGCGGCAGTCCGGGCGGGCGCGTATGACGCACCTTGTGCATGGCGTAGGGCTTGCTCGCGCCATTCCAGCCGATTTGCTCAATGCCGTAATACAGTTCATTGACATGGCCATCCGGATCGAACGGATACACGTTCCAGTTCGATCCCGGCAGATCGCGGCCGGAGCGCTGGATGCGCATGTCTTTGCCAACAAACCATTCATAGCCGTCGACGACTTCACGCAAGCTGCCGACTTGCCAGGTGATCTGGTTGGTCACCACTTCCGGATAATCGGACGGGAAGCCATAGGCCGCGCTCAACACGCGACGCGGGAAAAACACAAACGAATGGTGTTCGGTGCCGTGGCGGGTGAAATAGCCGATATGAGGACCATGCTTGGCCAGTTCTTCCGGCGGCAGGCGGCCGGAAAAATCGAGCACGTCCGAAATCCGGAAGCCCAGCAGCTTTTCATAGAATTGGCGCGACACTTCCGGATCGTGCACATTGATGCCGAAATGCCCCAGGCGGCGCACTTTGAACGGCCGTGGCAACACCACACCGCCCACCACGCATTGTTTTTCCGTATCACTCATCGACTATCTCCTCATGTTGTTGTCGTCCCCTATGTCACCGAGGACACCTTGCCCAGTACTGCCGCCACGTTGTCGGCGGTACGGGAAATATGGTCGTGCAGCAGGGCCACCGCTTGTTCTTTGTGACGCGCCAGCACCACTTCCATGATCTGGCCATGCTCGGCAGCCTTGTGGCGCGGCTCCTTGCGGTAGCGGATCGACAGCCGCCGATAGCGTTCCGACTGGTCAAACAGCGCGGAACTGAGCCGATTCAACTTATTCGACCGGCAGCCGCCCAGCAGCGCCATATGAAAGTCCTTGTGCCGCATGGTCCATTCCGCATCCAGCGTCAGCGGTCCGTCGCCCTTGCGCGCTTCGATCTTTGACAGCCAGTGGAAGGCCGCCACGATATTGGCTTCCCACTGATCGTCACCGTGCTCGATGGATTCGCCCAACGCTTCGCAGTCGAGCATCAGCCGCAATTGCGTCACTTCACGCAAATCGTCCAGCGACACCGGCGCGGCAAAAAAACCACGGCGGTCGTCGTTGGACACCAGACCTTCCATCGCCAGCCGGCTCAGCGCCTCGCGCAGCGGACTGCTGGAAAAACCCAGATCGCGTTGCAACCGGTCCATCTTCAATTTTTCCCCCGGCTCATACTCGCAGCGCAGGATCTTGCCCCTGAGCATTTGAAACGCCTGCTCCGACAGCGGTACATCCAAGACTTCTTTAGCGCCCATTTCCTTACTCCTCAACATGTTCGGCAAGGCTTACTAAATACCATCCTTTCAGCATTTTTTCAATTATAGGCACATTCCAATATTTTGTGCATAAAATTATTTTTGTATATTTTTTTTGCTTTGTGCATATAATTTACCGGCGGAGTAACGCAACCAACAACAACGACACAAGGAGATCAGCATGAAATACCCCTTCGCCACCCTGGCCCTGCTGGGCGCAGGCCTGGCCCATGCACAAAGCAATGGCACGTCCAACGTGACCCTGTACGGCACGTTTGACGGCGGCTTGCGCCACCTGAGCAACACCGATAGCAATGGCAACAGCAAACTCACGGTCGGTTCAAACGGTGTGTATCTGGCGAACCGCCTAGGCTTTAGCGGCACCGAAGACCTGGGTGGCGGCGCCAGCGCCCGCTTCGTGCTGGAATCGGGCTTCAACACCGGCACCGGTGCGCTCGACAATGCAGCCGGCACCCTGTTCAACCGCAGCGCATGGGTCGGCATCGGCGGCAAATGGGGCAATCTTGCAGTGGGCCGCCAATACACGGTGGGCTTTGCCATCGCAAAAGACTACGAGCCCTTCACCTACCGCTATATCAGCCTGATTCCGGTCGGCGGCGGCGCCGGCACCACGCTGCCGGCGGCGGCCACGGCGGCCGGGCTGGGCGCATCCGCCACCAGCGGCACCCGTTTTAATAACGATATCCAGTACAGCGGCACCTTTGGCCCCATCACCGCGATGGCGGAATACGCCGCCGGCGAGCAGGCGGGCAATAGCCGCAATGGCGCGGCGCAGGCGGTGGGATTGAAATACAACAGCGGCCGGTTCAACCTCGGCGCGGCCTACACGCAAAAGAAAACCGCCGCAGGTTTCGACAACCAGTCGACCACCATCGGCGGCGGTTACCAGTTTGGCGATATCAAACTCAAACTCGGCTACGCGCAAGAGCGGCAAGACAGCGCGCTGGCCGGCACCTACCGCAATACTGTCAGCTGGGGTGGCGTCACGTGGACGCCGGCGCCACTGGTGGAAATCATCGGCGCCTGGTACCACACGCAATACCGCGCGAGCACCAGCGGCAAGCGCGATTTTTACATCGTCAGCGCCACCTACGCGCTGTCCAAACGCACGCGCCTGTACACCGATATCGACCAGAACCGGTATACCGGCGCCCTGCTGCCGGCGACGCGCCAGTCCGGCCAGACCGGTATTTCCGCCGGCATCAACCATGCATTCTGATCGCTATCCCGCGTCCGCCATCGCGCTGCACTGGAGCAGCGCCGTGCTGATTGCCGCCTGCGTCATCCTGGGCCTGGTGATGACGGAGATTCCCGGCCTGACGCCGACCAAGCTGAAATATTTTTCATGGCATAAATGGCTGGGCTGCACCGTGTTGCTGCTGCTGGCGCCGCGCATCGCGCTCCGGCTGGCGCGCCCGGCCCCGCCGCTGCCGGCCGGCATGGCGCCGGTCCAGCGGCGCGCGGCGCAGCTGGCGCATGGCGCGCTATATGCCTTGCTGCTGGCGGTGCCGCTATCGGGCTTGCTGTACAGCCAGGCCGCCGGCGTGCCGGTGGTGTATTTCGGCGTCGTGCCGATCCCGCCCATGATTGCGCCCGACCCGCAGTGGAAAGCGGTGCTCAAAAGCGTGCACTGGCTGTTGACCTATACGCTGATGGCACTGGTGGCGCTGCATGTGCTGGCGGCGTTGAAACACCAGTTCATCGACCGTGACAATTTATTGGCGCGCATGCTGCCATTCACAGGAGATAAAAAATGACTTCCTTCTTACGCCATGCCGCCTTGGTGGTGTTGCTGGCGCCATGGCTGGCCCATGCGCAGGCGCCGGCGCAAATTGATCTACAAAAGAGCAGCATCGTGGCCGGCTTTAAGCAAATGGGCGTGCCGGTCGACGGCAAATTCCAAAAATTCGCACTGGCGTTGCAATTCGACCCGGACAAGCCGGAACTGGCGCAGGTGCGTTTTGACGTCGATGTGGCCAGCTTTGATATTGGCGACGCCGCCTATAACCAGGAAGTGCGCAGCAAGACCTGGTTCAACGCGGCCGCCTTCCCGAAGGCGCAATTTGTCTCAAGCGCGGTACGGCAAACCGCGCCGGGACGCTACCTGGTCAACGGCAAGCTGACCATCAAAGGCATGGCCAGCGAGGTCGCGATTCCCGTGCAATTCCGCAAAGACGGCGCCCAGCACGTGTATGACGGCGTGCTGCCCATCAAGCGGCTGCAATTCAACATTGGTGAACAGGAATGGCGCGACACGTCACTGGTCGCCGATGAAGTGCAATTGAAATTCCGTATCGTTACCACGGCCCGTTAGGAGACCCACGATGAAAACAGCATTGATCGCAGCAGCACTCGCCTTCGGCATGGCCGCGCACGCACAGGCGGCGGAAACCTATACGCTGATGCCCAGCCATACATATCCCAGCTTTGAAACCGACCATTGGGACGGTTTGTCGGTGTGGCGTGGCAAGTTCACCAAAACCAGCGGCAACGTCGTGCTGGACCGCAAAAACCGTACCGGTACCCTGGAAGTCACGATCGAAACAGCATCGGTCGATGTCGGCCATGCCGCCATGAATGCGGTCTTGAAATCCGCCCGCATCCTGGACGCGGAGAAGTTCCCGGCCATCGTGTATCGCGGCAGCGCCATCCGTTTTGATGGCGACCGTCCGGCGGAAGTCATCGGCGAGTTGACGCTGAACGGCGTCACCAAGCCGCTGAACCTGCGTATCGACACCTTCAAATGCATGCAGAGTCACATCTACAAGCGCGAAGTATGTGGCGTCAATGCGCTGGCCAGCTTCAACCGCGCCGACTTCGGCGTCAACGTCAACCTGGACTTGGGCTTCCGCCCCGACATCAAGCTTGCCATCCAGGCCGAAGGCCTGATTAAAACCGACTAGGCCGGGCCGGCCTACCGCAGCGGCGCCGGCGCGGCATGGTTAGCGCGCCAGCGCCGCCACCATCTTCTCGAACGCGACGCTGTGCACCGGTTCCACAAACTGGCGCTGCTGCTGCGCCCGCAGCAAGGACAGTTCGATCGACGACAGGCGGCGGTGCATGCTGCTGCCGTCGGCCAGGTGGCAAGCGTGGAAGTGCAGCGGCGCGCGCGGGTCGAGCAGGTAGACCATATCCAGGCTGGCCGGATCGTAGGCCACCTTGACCGGCCACTGGCCATGCTTGGCGGCGCGCTCGAACCATTGTTCGTCGAGCGCGCGCACACATTCATAATGGTTGCCCTGCACGCGGATGCCTTGCGCCGTCACCATCGCTTCCGTCACGGGCAGCAGGCAGCAGCGCACCAGGTCTTCCGGGAACTGGCGCAACGCGGCGCCGCGCTGGACCGCGCCCCAGGCCCACAGTTGCTGCGGTGTGGCGCCGCCTTGCGGGTTGCTGTGATTGTAGTGCAGCACGCTGTCGATCACCAGGCGCGTAAATTGTTCCAGGTCCAGCACCCCATCCATGCGCGCGCAGCGCAGGGTTTCGCCCTCGCCTTCGCCGTCCTGATCCGCGCCCTGGCCATGGCGCGCCACGTCATGGCGCAGTGGAATGCGGCGCGCCAGTTCCGCCTCCAGGCCGGGCGCATGGCCTTCATGCGGTGGCGCCACCAGGCAACGCGCTTGGAACTGGTTCAGCAAGACGTCGTGTTCCAGGTCGACCCCGGCCGCCAGCGCCGCATCGGCAAACACCAGGCCCGGCACGTGCTGCGCGGGCCACGTCGCGGCGCCGATATCGCGCCCGAAGCGCAGGCAATAACGCTGCTTGTCGGCGGCGGCATTGGCCAGCGCCAGCAACGCGTGGCGCCAGTTGGGGCGCTCCATGCCGACATAGATGCCGGCCACCATACCGCTGAAGACATCGGTGGCGGTGTAGATCACTGGCTGGCCCAGCACCTGGCCACGGTCGGCGCGCGACACCAGCCGAACGTCGGCCCGTATCGCTTCCACGCGAAACGCGGCGCCCGGCCGGCCGGGGCGGCCCGGGTCGGTCGCTGCCGGCAAAGGCGGCAAGGGTTGTGGCTTGTCCAGCAAATGATCCTGGTCGAGCCAGTAACTAAACTGGCCGTAGGTCGGCAGCGCACTCTCCTGTTCGCCCGGCCGCACCCGCATGGTGTCGGTTTCGATGCTGCGCTGATGGAAGAAGTCGCGCAGCATCTGGTCAAACACGGCGCGGCGCGCGAATGGCGCGGCGCTTTCCGGCAGGCGCGTGGCGGCGACCCGGAAAATGCGGCGCATGGCGGCATCGGCATTGACGCCGGGCGCCGCGCCAGCCTTGCGCGGGCGGCCGCGCTGCACGCCTTCGGAGACCGCGCGGATCTTGCCGCGCGCACCGGAGTTGGCATAGTCGGGCAACAGCGCGTCGGCGTTCAGCCCGCGCTGCCAATAGCGCCGCAGGTAGCGGTACACCGTCGGATGCGACACATTGTGGCGCTCCATGCAGGCCATCACCAACTGGCCACGGCGGCGCGGCTCATAAATCGCCGGCTCCATCGCCACCAGGTCGCGCACCACGTCCCACGCGCGGTCGCGAATTTGCAAGTGCTTGGGCGGGCGGAGCGCCGGCTGCTGCGGCAATGGCCACGGGTCCTCCGCCAGCAAGCGGGCACGGCCGGCAGCCAGGTCGGCTTCCAGCATGGCCACACGCGCCAGCTGCGCTTCGGCCGTTTTCGGCAATACGTTGAAAATATATGCAGCCGTACCGGCGTCATCAATCCACAGGACGCGGAACACTTTACGCTGTGGATCGGCATATTCGATCAGGTCGTTACGGGTAATCACTGGCGCCTCGCAAGACAGGAAAATAAATCTGTCTATGCAATTTATGGGCCAGGGCTGTTTTCACACCAAAACACGGGACTTTTGCCCCGGAATGCGACATGTTCTGGTGCGATGCAGCATTACCATGCACCAGGATGGTGCACTAAGACCACCTAATCGACATTACGGGGCCTGGCACCTTTTAGATCTAATCGACAATACAGTGCCTGGCACCTTATTGGAAATGGGTAAGTTTCTTGGGGCGGCGGAAGCGGTGGCGTTCAGCGGGCGCGGTACTGGGCGGGACTGTGCAGGAGTTCACGCTTCAACAGCGCCCCCAGGTGCGACTGGTGCGCAAAGCCGCAAGCGGCGGCAATCTCGGCCAGCGGCATGTTTGTGTTGTGCAACAGGTGGCGCGCGCGCTGCAGGCGACGTTCCGTCAGCCACGCGTGCGGCGTCATGCCGGTGGCGTGGGTAAAGCTGCGCAGGAAACGCAGCAAAGGCATGCCGGCCAGCGCGGCCAGTGCCGCCAATGGCCACGGCGAGGCCAGGTCTTGTTCGATGGCGTCCAGCACGCGCGCGTGCAGCGGCCGGTCGGCATCATAGGCGCCGGCGCGCCCGGTTGCGCCAGCGGTTCCCTCATCGAGCAACCTTGCGCCATGCGCCAGCAGCGCGGCGGCCAGTTGTGCGGCATGCGCGACATCCGGCTGCTGCGACAGCAACACGCGCCGCAAGCCGCGCGCCAGCACCAGCGCATCCTGTTGGCCCCGGAACAGGCGGCGCGGCGCCCCGCTCACCAGCGGCGCCACGGCGGCATCGACCGCCAGCCGCAAGTATTCGCCGCCCTGCGCGGATTCGGAAAACAGCGGCACACCGGGCGCCGCCAGCGCAAATTCGCCGGGCCACGCATCGAAATCGCGGCGCGCCTCTCCCGCCACCGCATGTACCCCCTGCTGCCGCGCCAGCGCCACGCCCATCACGCACGCGGACGCGGCGCCATCGCTGGAGTAAGGCGCCGACGGCAACAGCGTAATGCGGGCCCATCCCACGTCCAGTTCCACCATCGCCATCGCCGCCCTCCGCTGAAATTTCCTGATAGACCGGGTCGCCCGCTCCGGCCTATTCTAGCGCCACCTCAACTAGCGCCACCTCAAGGAGAACCATTTGAAAACCATCGGCCTGATCGGCGGCATGAGCTGGGAATCCACCGTGCCATACTACCGCCATATCAATGAAACCGTCCGCGCCCGGCTGGGCGGCCTGCATTCGGCACGCGCCGTGCTGGTCAGCGTGGACTTCCACGACATCGAACAATTGCAGCGCGCCGGCGACTGGGACGCGGCAGGCCGGCTGCTGGCCGACGCGGCGCGGCGGCTGCAGGCGGCCGGCGCCGATTGCATCGTCCTGTGCACCAACACCATGCACAAGGTGGCACCCGCCATCGAAGCGGCGTGCGCGCTGCCGCTGCTGCACATTGCCGATCCCACCGCGCACGCGATCCGCGCGGCGGGCTTGCAGCGTATCGGCTTGCTGGGCACGCGGTTTACCATGGAACAGGATTTTTACCGCGAACGGCTGGCGCAGCGCCACGGCTTGACAGTGCTGGTGCCGGAGGAGGACGAGCGCGCCACCGTGCATCGCATCATTTACGAGGAGTTGTGCGTGGGGATCGTGTCGGAAACATCGCGCGCGCACTACCGGCGCATCATCGGCGGCTTGGCGCAACGGGGCGCGCAGGGCGTGATCCTCGGCTGCACCGAGATTGGCTTGCTGGTGGGAGAAGGCGATACTGAACTGCCGCTGTTTGATACCACGGCGCTGCATGCGTGCAGCGCCGTGGACTGGGCGTTGTCGCTTCGTTGGCCGCTTAGCGGGCCTTGAAGCCCTTAGTCGGCTTGGCGCCGCCCTTGGCTGGCTTGACCGCTTCCCGTGGTGGCGTGTGCTTGCCCGACATCGGCGGCATGTTGTTCGCATGGCTGATGCGCAGTTGCTGGCCGCCCACCCACACTTTGCCCAGGTGCTGGAAGATATCGTCCGGCATGCCGTCCGGCAGTTCGATCATCGTATGGTCATCGAACATTTCAATCCGGCCGATGTACTTCGCCTCCAACCCCGCTTCATTGGCGATCGCGCCGACGATATTGGATGGCGTCGCATTGTGTTTCACCCCCACTTCGAGGCGGAACGCGGTCATCGGCAGGTTGACCTTGTGCTTGTCCTTCTTTTTCTTCTTGGCGGCGGCGTCGTCATCGAAGGCAGGTTCGTCGTCATCAACGCGCGGGCTCAGTTCCGGTTCCGGCTTGGCCACCTTTTTCGGCGCGCGTTCTTCAACGGCCTTTTTCGGTGCACGCTCTTCGACCGCCTTGCGCGGCGCCGCAGCAACGGCAGGAGCCGCCGGCGCAGGCACCGGGTCGCCATCACGGCTGATGCGCATCGCCTGGCCCGCCACGCGGATGCTGGCCAGGTGTTCGATCAGGTCGGGCGGCAAATCGTCCGGCATGTCGAGCACGGAGAAATCGTCGTAAATTTCAATCCGGCCGATGTACTTCGATTCGATGCCGCCTTCGTTGGCGATCGCACCGACGATATTGCCCGGCTTGACGCCATGCTGGTAACCGACTTCGATGCGGTAGGTCTGCATGCCCGGTTCGGAGGTGCGCGGCAGGCGCTCTTTCTTCGGACCACGGTCGGGGCGATCGGCACGGTCGCCGCGATCACCACGGTCGCCACGGTCGGCGCGTTCCGGGCGCTCCGCACGCTCAGGGCGCGGCTGGCCGTCTTCGTGCCAGCCGGTCTCGCGTTTTTTGTCCAACAGCAGCGGCTTGCCACCGCGCGCCATCAGCGCCAGGGCGGCGGCGATTTCCAGCGCCGGCACATTGTGTTCGTTTTCGTAGGCTTCGATCAGGCTCTGGTAGTGTTCCAGTCCGCCCTGCGCGAGGACCTCCGTGATCTCGTCCTTGAACTTGGCGATCCGCACGTCGTTGACGGCGTCCAGCGTCGGCAAGTCCATGCGGCCGATTTCCTGGCGGGTGGCGCGTTCGATGGTCTTCAGCAGGGTGCGTTCGCGCGGCGTGATGAACAAGATCGCTTCGCCGCTGCGGCCGGCGCGGCCGGTGCGGCCGATGCGGTGGGTATAGCTTTCCGCGTCATACGGCACGTCGTAGTTGATAACGTGGCTGATGCGGTCCACGTCCAGCCCGCGCGCCGCCACGTCGGTCGCCACCAGGATGTCGATCTTGCCATCCTTCAGTTGCGCAATGGTGCGTTCACGCGCCGCCTGCTGCATGTCGCCATTGATGGCGGCGGCCGAAAAACCGCGCGCTTGCAGGCGTTCGGCCAGTTCTTCCGTACCCAACTTGGTGCGCGAGAAGATGATCATGCCGTCAAACGGCTCCGCTTCCAGGATGCGGGTCAGCGCGTCCAGCTTGTGCATGCCGGACACCAGCCAGTAGCGCTGGCGGATGTTTTCCGAGGTGGTGGTCTTGGCGGCCACCAGCACTTCATGCGGATTGTTCAGGTAGGTGGTGGCGATGCGCTTGATCGGCGCCGGCATGGTGGCCGAGAACAGCGCGGTCTGGCGCGATTCCGGGGTTTCACGCAGGATGCGCTCGACGTCGTCGATAAAGCCCATGCGCAGCATTTCGTCGGCTTCATCGAGCACCAGGGTTTTCAGCGCGGACAGGTCGAGCGAACCTTTATCCAGGTGGTCGATCACGCGGCCCGGGGTACCCACCACCACGTGCACGCCACGGCGCAACGCGGCCAGTTGCGGGCCATAGCTTTGGCCGCCGTAAATCGGCAACACGTGGAATTTCGGGATATGCGCGGCATAGCGCTGGAAGGCTTCGGCCACCTGGATCGCCAGTTCGCGCGTCGGCGCCAGCACCAGCGCCTGCGGCGTCATCTGCTTCAAGTCGATGCGCGACAGGATCGGCAGCGCAAACGCGGCGGTCTTGCCGGTGCCGGTCTGGGCCTGGCCCAGCACGTCGCGGTTATCAAGCAGATAAGGAATGGTGGCGGCCTGGATCGGCGAGGGGCTTTCATAGCCCACTTCTTTCAGCGATTTCAGGATCGGGGCCGACAAATTCAGGTCGGCAAAGACAATATCAGGTGTTCCAGACATGGCGGCACTCACAGTTAATGATCGAATCGCCCAATGCGAAACAAAGGTGCCAGTTTACCCTTTTACCGCCTCTTACGCACAAAAAGCAGCGTTTTGCCCGCTTTGTGAGCATAGAAAAACGGATATACCCACTATCTGAGTCACAGGGAAGCCAGCGCGCGCAATCCGGGGCATCATGAAGCGCCACCAAGGAGCCGCCATGTCGCTGTCTATGAATACCATTTTCCGTCCCCAGTTCACCGAAGAGCAAGCCGCGGTGATGGACCCGGTCAAACACTATATCGAAGGCCACGCCCGCGACGACGCGTCCTTCATGCGCAAAGCCTTCCTGCCGACCGCCCACATCGAGTCGATGCGCGACGGCGTGTTCACGTCGTGGCCGCTGGATGTGTACTGCCAGCGTTTCAAGGGCACGCCGGCGGCCGATGAATCCGAGCGCCAGCGCATCGTTGACTGGATCGATGTGCATGGCAGCGCGGCCTCAGTGCGCCTGCGCCTGATTCATGGCGCCACTACCTTCACCGATTACTTCGTGTTGCTGAAAACCGACGCTGGCTGGAAGATCGCCAACAAGGCCTTCCACGGCGAACCGACCGCCGCGTAAGTTACGTTAGCGGGTCGCGTTAGCAGGTCAGATTAGTGCGGCCGGTGTTCGTCGCTGACCGCCTTTAACGCCAGGTTTTCCACCACACCGGGGGCGAGCAGCTTCAGCCACCGCCCCAGTTTGCCCTTGGCCGACATCACCACCTCGCGCTGGCGGCGCTCCATGCCGTCAATGATCAGCCGCGCGCACTCGGCCACCGGCATCGCGCCCTCTTCCTTCAAACTGCTCGAACCCAGTGCACCGCCGGCCGCGTTATAGCCCCGGTAGCGGATGCGCGTATCGACCACGCCCGGATAGGCGGTGGTGACGGAGACACCCGCCGCCTTGAGCTCGGCCCGCAACGCTTCAAAAAAGCCGGACATCGCGAATTTGCTGGCGCTGTACGCCGTGCGCCCCGGCACGCCGACCAGCCCGGCCAGCGACGCCACCGCCACCACGCTGCCGCGCGCCTGTTTCAGATATGGCAGCGCAGCATGGGTGCACCACACGCTGCCCCACAAATTAATCCGCATCATCTCTTCATACCAGCCCAGGTCTTGCACCTCTTCGAACAGCGCGTGGCCGGAGCGGCCGGCATTGTTGACCAGCGCATCGATGCGGCCAAACGCATCCACCGTGGCCTGCACCAGCTGGCGGCACTGGGACTGGTCGGACACGTCGGTCGGCACGGTCAGCGTGCGCGCGCCGCCGGCAGCGCAGTCGGCCGCCACCGCGTCGAGCATGGCGGCGTTGCGCGCGGCCAGCACCAGGGCCAACTGCCCTGCGGTTCCCGCCGCCGCCGCGCGCTGCGCCAGCTGGCGCGCCATTTCCGCGCCGATGCCATCGGACGCCCCCGTGATGATGATGACCCGCATAGTGTCTCCTGATTGTCGATCCGGCAAAGGCTAACATGTTCGCGGCGGCCAGAGTAAGATAGCCACTGCGCGCCGCCAGCTTCGAGCGGTGCGACCATTGAACCTGTCACCTTTTCACTACGGAGCACCCATGCGCCTTCGCACCCTGGCAGCCGCGGTCGGCACTGCCGCCCTCACCCTCGGCACCCTCCCCGCCCACGCCCAGTCAACCCACAATGCCCCCACCTTGACCGAAGGCCCGCTGCGCGCCCACCTGTCGTTCCTGGCCGATGATTTGCTGGAAGGACGCGGCACGGGACAGCGCGGCGGCGACCTGGCGGTGCGTTACCTGGAGACGCAAGCGGCGCTGATGGGGTTGAAACCGCTACCCGATGGCGGCTACCGCCAGCCGGTGCGCTTCCGGGGCACCAAGCTGTTGCCGGGCAGTTCCATCACGTTCCAGGCCGGTGTCGGGTCGACGTCGGCGCGGCTGTCGCCGATCATCGGCGAAGGCGTGCTGATTGGCACCGGCAGCGGCAAGGCCAGCCTCAGTTTTGATGCGCCGCTGGTGTTTGTCGGCTATGGCGCCAGCGCGCCGGAAGAAAAATGGGATGACTACAAGGATGCCGATGTCAAAGGCAAAATCCTGGTCATGATGGTCAACGATCCGCAGCCGACCGCCGACGAGCCGAACCGCTTTGCCGGCAAGGCGTACACCTATTACGGCCGCTGGCTGTACAAATTCGAGGAAGCGGTGCGCCGTGGCGCGGCCGGTGCGCTGCTGATTCACACCACGCCGTCGGCCTCGTATCCATGGAGCGTGCCGGCCAACGGCTTTGGCCACGAGCGCTTCCACCTGAATAAAGAAGGCAACCAGGTCGAAGGCTGGCTGCATGAAGACATGGCGCGCGACCTGTTCAAATCGGCCGGGTTCGACCTCGATGACTTGCGCGCCAAGGCCGAATCACGCGATTTCCGCCCGGTCGACCTGAAAACCTCGGCCCGCGTCGAATTGCGCAGCACGGTGCGCCAGGTCGAGCAATTCAATGTGGTCGGCATTGTCCCCGGCACCGATCCAAAATTGAAGCAACAGGCAGTCGTGTATTCCGCGCACTGGGACCACCTCGGTGTCGACGAGGGTGTGCGCGGCGCAGGGGGAAGCGGCGTCCGGCGCGACGACAAGACCGACCACACCTATAACGGCGCGATCGACAATGCGTCCGGCACCGCCGCACTGCTGGCGATGGCGGCCGAAGCGGTGAAAAAACCGGCCAAACGCACGCAGATCTTCCTGTGGCCGGCGGCCGAGGAACAAGGTTTATTGGGCAGCGCCGCCTATGTCGCCAACCCGGTCTGGCCACTGAATCAAACCAGCGCCGACCTGAATCTGGACAGCATGAATTTTGTCGGCCGCACCAAGGACATCGGCGTGGCCGGCGCCGAGCGCAGTTCGTTGTACGACACGGCCGGCCAGGTGGCGCGGAAAATGGGCTTGAAACTGGCGCCGCTGATCCCCGATATTTCCGGCGCTTACTTCCGCGCCGACCACTTCAATTTCGCCAAGGCCGGCATCCCCGCCTTCAACGTCGGTTCCGCCGTGTTTTCCGGCGACGGCCACTTTACGTTCGACAAGGAGCAGACGGCGTCGAGCGCCAAGCTGGTGGCGTTCAAGAAGGATTACCATCAAGTCACCGACGAATACCGCGCCGACTGGGATTTGTCGGGCATGGTGCAGCAGGCGCAATTCACGCTGAACCTCGGTTATGCGGTGGCCAACGATCCGAAAATGGCCAGTTTCAAGAAAGGTGATCCGTTCGCCAATGTCAAACGCTGAACACACCTGGGTTTTCTTTCCGACATGATGACGACTCGGGTGACTGCCGCGTGCATGGCGATGGCAAAGGTGAGCCGCTTAGGGCCCACCTTCGCGGCCACCTTCGCGACCACCCTAGCGGCCAGCTTCGCCGTCGCCATGGCGCCGGCCCATGCACAGGCCGACGAACAGCGTTTTGACATCATCCGCTTCGACGTGGTCGGCAACACCCTGTTGCCCGATGCCCAGGTACAAGCGCTGCTGGCGCCGTATACCGGCAGCCGGCGCGACTTCGGCGACGTGCAGCGCGCGCTCGATGCGCTGGAAAACGCCTACCGGGCCGCCGGCTATGGCGCCGTGCAGGTGGCGCTGCCGGAACAGGAAGCCACCTCCGGCGCCGTGCGCCTGGAGGTGTTGGAAGCAAAAATCGGCAAGGTCGGCGTGCGCGGCAACCGTTATTACAGCGCCGACAACGTGCGGCGCGGCTTGCCCGCGCTACGGCCGGGCACGTCGCCGAATCTGCGCCGCTTGTCAGAAAACGTGCAACTGTCGAATGAAAATGGCGCGAAACAGGTGGAAGTCTCGCTGGCGGCCGGCGACACCGATGACCTGGTCGACGCCAATATCCGCGTCACCGACCGCAGCCCCCACCAGGGCGGCCTGTCCGCCGACAATAGCGGCACCGACGCCACCGGCCACTGGCGCACCGGCGTGTTTTACCAGTACGCCAACCTGTTCGACCGCGACCACGCCCTCAGCCTGGCGTACACCACCTCGCCCGACAGCCCGGGCGGCGTGAAAATCCAGAACTACAGCATCGGCTACCGCCTGCCGCTGTACGGCTGGGGGGACAGCATCGATGTCATCTACGGCAAGTCCAGTTCCAACACACCCAGTTCGACCCCGACGCTGGGCGGTGCACTGAACATTGTCGGCAAGGGTGATGTGGCCAGCGTGCGCCTGAACCACAACTTCCCCCGCGTCGGCGAAACCACCCGCAAGCTGGTGGTGGCGATCGACTACAAAGCCATCGATGCGCGCTGCACGGCGGTCGATGGTACGCCGGTCAGCACCGCGCCCCCCACCCCGCCCCTGGCCAGTTGCGTGCCCTACGCCGTGATGCCGTTGTCGGCGCAGTATGTCACCGCGACCCGCAGCGCGCTGGCGCAATTCGACGCCAGCGTGGGATTGGCGGTCAACCTCCCGCGCGGGGTGCGCTACACCAATATCACGGGGCGCACCGACCGTTATTCCTATCTGACCAGCGGCAACCGCGACACGCGCGAGCGCCTCGTCATCCTGCGCGGCGCCGCCAGCTGGCTGCGCGGTGTGGGCCATGACTGGCAAGCGCGGCTGGCCGCCAATGTCCAGTACGCGCTGCAGCCGCTGGTGTCGGCGGAAAGCTTCGGCTTGACCGGCGCCGGCACGGTGCGCGGCTTCGATGAGCGGGTGCTGTCGGCCGACAGCGGCGCGAGCGCCAATGCGGAACTGTATGCGCCGGACCTGGCGGCGCCATTGGGCTCGGATGGCAGCGTGCGGCTGCTGGCCTTTGTCGACGCGTCGTACGGCCACAACCGCGCCGCTCAAGTACCGGTGGCCGCCCGCCTGTCGGCCGCCAGCGCCGGCATCGGATTGCGCGCGGCGTTGGGGAAAAGCATTACCATCAGGGTGGACGTGGCGCGCGTGCTCGATGCGGGCCAGGCCCTCGGTGTCGCGCGCGGCGACCACCGGGCCCATATTTTCCTGACGGTGGGGTACTGACATGGCAACCCTGAAACAACGTGCTGTCCTGCTGTGGGTGGTCGGCAGCGGCAGCGCCTGCGCCTGGGCCGCGCCCGGTGACACCGTCGCGCAGATCACGCATTTGTCCGGCGTGCTGACCGCCAAACAGGCCGATGGCAACACCAAGATGCTGTCGGTAAAATCCCCGGTACACGAAGGCGATGTGCTCAGTACGCAAGCCGAAGCCTATGCGCGCCTGAAATTCATCGACCATTCTGAAATGGTGCTGCGGCCCAATTCGGTGCTCAAAATCTCGGAGTTCACATTCCGCGAGCCGGACCCGAAAGGCGACAAGGTGCGGCTGGAAATGCTGAAGGGCGGCTTTCGCGCGGTGTCCGGCATGGTCGGCAAACGCAGCCGCGAATCGGTCAGTTTTAGTTTGCCCACCGCCACCATCGGCATTCGCGGCACGCACTTGGGCGCGCTGTTTTGCCAGAACGATTGCGACGGCGTGCCCACGCCGAACGGCCAGACTCCGGCCAACGGCTTGCACCTCGATGTGGCGGTCGGCGGCATCGCGGTGACGCCGGTGACGCCGCCGGGCGCCCCGCCCTTGCCGCCCGCCGTGCTGTCGGCCGGCCAGTTCGGTTACTTGCCGCCGCTGCAAAACGGCGTGCAATTACCGATGATCCAGGTCCCCGCCAACCAGGCGCCGCAGGTGCGGATGCCGGCGTCGATCAGCCAGAACAGCCCGGCGCCGGGCGTGTCCGGCAAAAATTCCGAACCCGAGTGCGTCATTCAGTAGCCGGCACATCACGCGGTCAACGCCGCCAACTGCTGCCGCACCGCCTGCTCCCACCGGTCTGCCGGCGGCTCATACATATACGCGGACGGCGCCGGCGGCAAATCGGCCAGCGCGCCGCTGCGCTCATATAAAAACACCGTGGTCCACGCCACCGTCCCGGACTGGAATTGCGCCACTTCGCGCAAGCCCGGATGGTTTAAAGGGAAGGTGGTGGTGCTGACCAGGCAGCCCTGCGGCAGCTCGCGCGCCAGCTTGTCGCCAATGCGCTCCATCAGCGGCGCAAAGCAGGTGCTGTACATGAACACCAGCCCCGCCTGGCTGACATCGGCGTCGAACAAATCGCCATGGATGAAGCGTACCCGCTGGCGCAAGTCCAGCAAATGGGCCGCATCGGCCTGCATGCCGTAGGGCAGCGGCAGCGGTGTATCCCGCGCCGGCAACGACGGCAGCGCGGCCAGTGCCGCCGCGCCGGCCGCCAGCAAGGCGTCGCAGCGCTGCTGCGCCATCGCATGGCGGTACGGCAGCAGTTCGACGCCGGTGCAGGTGGCAAACGGCAGCGCCAGCGCGGCCGACAGCACCACCTTGCCGAGCCCGCTGCCCAGGTCGATCATCGCGCTGCCCGGCTTCAGATACGGGGCGATAACGGTAAAGTAATTGTGCAATTCCTGTGGTTTGAACTCGCCGTAAATCAGGCGGCCATCGTCGATCAGCCACTGTTCCAGTTCACTGTCGGGGATCTGCTCCAGGCGGCGGTGCCCCATCTGGGCGCGCTGCTGCGGCGACCATGGCGGCAGCAAGCCATGGCGCTGTACACCGGCCGGCAAATCGCCGATGATCATGCGGCGGTAAGGCTTCAGGCGGCCGATCACGGTGTCATGCCAGTCGCGCCGCTCGCACGCTTCGCGCAGCGCCAGGCCGATTTCCACATAGCGTCCAAACTGCGCGCCCATGTCCGCCTCGATCTGCTGGCGCACATGGTGCTCGCCATCGGTGATGCTGCGCCGCAGTGTTTCCAGTACCCCGCTGATGCCTGTGTCACCCGTGTTCCCCGTGTCACCTGTCACGCCGGCCTCCCGCTTGAACGCTGTCGTTATACGGCCGCGGTGCGCGCCGCGTCTTGCTGCAAGATCGATTCAATCACCTGGGCCGGCGCGGGCCGGCTGAAATAATAGCCCTGCATTTGGCGACACCCGTGCTGGCGCAGGAACTCCAGCTGTTCGGCGGTTTCCACACCCTCGGAAATGACTTCCAGCCCCAGGTTGGAAGCCAGCGCAATGATGGTGGTGACAATCGCGGCATCATCCGGATCCACCGTCAAATCGCGCACGAAGGTCTGGTCGATTTTCAGCACATCGATTTCAAAGCGTTTTAAATGCGCGAGGCTGGAATAGCCGGTGCCGAAGTCATCGATCGCCAGCTTCACGCCCAGTTTTTTCAACTCGTGCATGACCCCGATCGCATGCTCGACGTCGTTCATCACCAGGCTTTCCGTCAGTTCCAGCTCCAGGCACGCTGGCGGCAAGCCGGTATCGGCCAGCACTTGCGCCACCGATTGCACGAAGTCTTTTTCCGCCATCTGGCGCGCCGACACGTTGACCGCCATGCGCAGGCCATGGTGCCCGGCGCCGCGCCAGGCGACCAGTTGCTCGCATGCCGTGCGCATGACCCAGGCACCCACCGGCAGGATCAGGCCGGTCTCTTCGGCCAGCGGAATGAAACGGTTGGGCGCCACCATGCCCAGCTCCGGATGCTGCCAGCGGATCAGCGCTTCCATGCCGACGATGCGGCCGGCCACGATGTCGGTCTGCGGCTGGTAATGCAGCACGAATTCATGGCGTTCCAGTGCCGAGCGCAGCGCGCCTTCGATCAGCATGCGCTCGCCCAGGCGGTCATTCATCGCGGCGGTATAAAACTGCACATCGTCGCCGCCCATTTCCTTGGCCCGGAACATGGCGATATCGGCGCGCTCCATCAGCACGCCAGGGGCCTGGCCGTCATCGGGATACACGGCGATGCCGGCGCTGCAGGTCACGAACAATTCCTGGCCATCGATGTGCAGCGGCGCGGCCAGGCAATCGAGCACGCGCTGCAACTGGTCGGCGCGGGGGTTCAAGGCGCCCTGCTCCGGCAACAGCATCAGCGCAAACTCATCGCCCCCCATGCGCGCCACGGTATCGACCGGGCGCACCGCCAGTTGCAGCCGCTCCGCCACGGCCTGCAATAAGCGGTCGCCGCCCTTGTGTCCGAGGCGGCTGTTGGTAAACTTAAAGCGGTCCAGGTCGATCGACACCAGCCACAGCACATGGCCCTTGCGCTCCGAGTGGTGCATGGTTTGCAGCAGCCGGTCCGCCAGCAGCGCGCGGTTCGGCAAGCCCGTCAGCGCATCGTGGGTGGCCTGGTGGCGCAATTCGGATTCATAGGTTTTCAGCGCGGTGATGTCGTTCTGGAACGACACGTAATGCGTGACCACGCCCTGTTCATCGCGCACCGGCGAGATCGACAGTTGATTCCAGAACAGCGTCCCATCCTTGTGGTAGCAACGCACCACCGTGTGCGCGTCGCGCTGCTCACGGATGGCGGCGGACACCTCTTCCACGCCCGGCTGGTCCAGGTCCTCGCCATACAGCAGGTACAGGCTCTGGCCCAGCATGTCGGCGCGGCTGTAGCCAGTCAGCCGTTCAAAGGCCGGATTGACGTAGACCGTCGGATTATCCGGACTGGCCGCCGTGATGGCGATGGCGTTGACGCTGGCCTCAATCGCGCGCTCGCGCAAATGGCTGCTGCGGTACAGCTCGCGCAACTCGGCTGTGCGCGCGTCGACCAGCCGCCGCACTTCGCGGCTGCGCGACGCCAGCGCATGCACCCAGGCCGCGCCCAGTCCGCTGACCAGCGCCCCCAGCGCCAGCGTAAACAGCGATGCCAGATGGTCGACGGCCACCACCGCAGGCGCCGGCGCGGCCGTCAGCAGCCAGGTCCGTCCGGCCACCTCGAAGCGCTTGTGCACCGGTGGCAACGACGACGGGTACAGCCATGCCAGCCAGGAGGGCAACGCCATGCGGCTGCCGGTGCTGACCGATGCGGCTTGATACACCAGGCTGGCGGCGTCCTCCACCGGCGCCGCATAGACGCGCAGCGCCAGGCCGTCGGCCTTGATGCCGTCGCCTTCCAGGATGCGCGCCACCATGTCGGCGGGCCGCAGCACGGCCGCGGTTTCGCCCTGCAGCGCCGCCAGGCGGCTCGCTGCGTCGCCCAGCGGCGCGCCAAAGCGGTACACCGGCATGGAAATAATGACGCCCTGCCGCGCCGCGCCCGTGCCTTCGGCCTGTTGTGCCAGTGGCACCAGCGGACCGGCCATCGGCAGGCCGGTGGCATAGGCGATCGGGCGCGCGCCGCCGTCCTTGACCGGGTAAGCCGTATCAAGACCCAACGCCGCCGCATTCGATGCCTGTGGTTCGATGTAGTCGACCACCAGATAGCGTGCGCGCACCCCGGCCGGCACCGGTTTGCCGTCGCGCATTTCCGTCATCACGGCGCCGGGGCGCACCTGCGCCAGCGCTTGCTCATAGGCGGCCCGCCCCTCGTGCGGCAAGAAGCGCAGGTAACTGATGGCTTGCAGGTAGGGATAGCGCTCCAGCAGCGGCCGGGTAAACAATTCGAATTCGTGACGGCTGACCGCCGCGCGGCTGGCAAACAGGTGGTTGACGGACGCCAGGCTGCCCAAGGTGTTGGCGACGCCTTGCTGCAACAGGAAGAGCCGCGCATGGGCGCGTTGCTCCAGGGCCAGCGCCGCCTTGTCGTTTTCGAGCCGACTGGCGCCGGCAAACAGCAGCGCCGTCACCCCCAGGCCGGACAACAGCGCCAGCACCATGGATCGCAAACGTGGCGGACCGGACGGAACTGAAGGAGCAGCACTAATCGAACTCACCCGCGTGGCAATCAAGATATTGAAGAACGCAAGGTTAGCATGGAAACCAGCGCGACTGATATGGGTGCGGCCCGCAAGTTACCATTGGTGCAACGCCAGCCCACCATCTGCGGTAGCATGGCGTCCTTCCCCCCCCAAGGACACCACTGATGAACAGCACCGCCCAATGGATCCACATCGACAGTGAGGACGGCGCCTTTGGCGCTTACCTGGCGTTGCCGCGCGGCGGCAGCGGTCCGGGCATTGTCTTGCTGCAGGAAATTTTCGGCGTCAATGCGCATATCCGCGACGTGGCCGAGCAGTACGCCGCCGATGGCTATGTGGTGCTGGCGCCCGACCTGTTTTGGCGCCAGGGCCACCGCATCGAACTGGGTTATGACGCCGCCGACTGGCAGCGCGCGGTCGCGTTGAAAGGCGCGACCAGCTTAAACCAGGCGCAAGCGGACGTCCGCGCCACCGCCCGGGCCTTGCGCGCGCTGCCCGGAGTCGGCACCAGCATCGCATCGCTGGGTTATTGCTGGGGCGGCCTGTTGTCGTATCACGCGGCGGCGGACGGCCTGGTCGACGCCGCCGTCGCCTATTACGGCGGTGGCATCCAGCATGCGCTGGAGCGTGCCGACGCTATTCGCACGCCGCTGATGCTGCATTACGGCGGCCAGGACCAGCACATTCCCCACGACGCCGTCGACCAGGTGGTGCAACGCTTCCGGGGACAGGACAACGTCGAAATCCACCTGTATGCCGAGGCCGAACACGGCTTCAATTGTTCGCACCGCGCCGGCTACCACCAGCCATCGGCGGCGCTGGCGCATGGATACACGTTGCTGTTCCTTAGTCAAATGTTGTGAGTGCTCACTTCACCCCACTGGCGACAGCAACGCCACGCTGCGGCGCTCAGGCCACCTGATAGCGCGGGGCGGCGGTGCTGCGCGACAAGTTCGGTTGCAGCGCGAGGCGGGCCGCCGTGAAGGCATCCCAGTCGGCCATGTCGGGCAAGGCCGGCAAGGTGATGGTTTCGCCCTGGTCAAAACCGGCCAGCGCGGCATCAACCATGGTGTCGACACCCATCACCATTTCCTTCGGCAAGGCATTGATATCAATGCCGGCGCGCTCCCAGATTTCGGTGCGGGTCGCGCCCGGCAACACGGCCTGCACCCGCACGCCGGCCGGCGCCAGTTCGACCTGCATCGCCTGCGTCAGGTTCAGCATATACGCCTTGGTGCCGCTGTAGGTGCCGGAAAAGGTTTCCGCCATCATGGCGGTGACGGAAGCGATATTGATGATGGCGCCCCGGCCTTCGCTGGCCATGCGGGTGGCGGCGGCCTTGGCCAGGCGGGTCGGCGCGATGACGTTCAACGTGATCATGCCTTCCACCTTGTCGATGTCCGAACCGACGAAGCTGCCTTCGACGGTATTGCCGGCGTTGTTCAGCAACAGGGTGATGGCGCTGTCCGTGGCCAGCCGCTGCTCCACCTGCGCCAGCGCGGCGCGGTCGGTCAAATCCGCCTGCAACACATCGACTTGCACACCGTACTGGCCGCGCAGGCGCTGCGCCACCGTGTCGAGCCGCTGGCGGTCGCGCGCCACCAGCACCAGGTTGTAGCCGCGCTTGGCCAGGCGGTCGGCATACGTGGCGCCGATGCCGGTGGAGGCGCCGGTGATCAGCGCGGTGCCTGCGGTGGTGGCGGCGGCTTGGGTGGTGTTCGAGGTTGCCATGGTGAAGTTCCTTTGTGTTGGGTTGTCCATGGGTTCCAATGTAACTTCAATTTTTGAATCTGTAAATCAGCCGAAGCGATTGAAAAGTAATAAGTTCAAAATTTGTAGTTATTTTTCTGTCTTTGGACTACGATGCTGTCATGGATAGAATCGCGCGGAGGATGAAATGAGTTGGTCTGAAAGCGGGGAATCGCAGTGCCCCATTGCACGCTGCCTGGCCGTGGTGGGTGACCGCTGGACCATGCTGATCATGCGCGAACTGTTTTTCGGCAATCGCCGCTTCGATGGCTTGCTGGCGCAAACCGGGATGTCGCCGCACCTGTTGTCGACCCGCCTGAAACGGTTGGAAGCCGATGGCGTGCTGGCGCGCAACGCTTACCAGCAAAAACCGCCGCGCCATGAATACGTGCTGACCGACAGCGGCCAGGATTTGTATCCCGTCCTGATGACGCTGGCCGGTTGGGGCCGCAAATGGGGCGGCTTGGACGACAGCACACCCGCGCTGCGCGTCACGCACCGCGCTTGTGGCCATGAGGTGGACACCGGACTGGCCTGCCTGGCCTGCGGCGAAGCGTTTACCCGCGCCGATGTGGAGACCACGTTCAGCGACAACTTCGTGGCCGAGCGCAATGAGCGCATGGCCGCATTCCAGGCCGCGAAAAAGCAGGCGGCGGGTGATGCCTGACGCCCTTGGGCTACAATGCCGGCCATGTCACTCAGGAAACTAAACACGCTGCTCGCCACCTTGGCGGCGCTACTGCCCCTGGCCGCGCCGGCGGCCCCGCTGAAAGTCGGCGGTTTCGTGGTGGCGCCACTGATCACGGGACAGGCCACGATGCCACTGCAAGGCGCCTTGCGCGACTATGTGGAACAGGAAGTGGTGAAACGGGCCGGCATCGCGCTGGTGTGGACGCCGCCCACGTCGGTCCCGCGCGCGATGGAAAACCTGCGCACCGGGGCGATTGACATCCTGCTGCTGACCAGCGGTCGCCTTGACACCCCGGGTGTGATTGCCACCAGTTGGCATTTCCTGCGCACGCAGCCGCATCTGGCCGTGCTGAAAAATTCGCCACTACAAAGCGTGCAATCACTGCAGCAACTGACGGGCATGACCATAGGCTGGGCCGGCGGCACGCTGTTGCCGCCCGCGCTGGCCGAGGTGCCGATCCAGTGGCAATTGCTGACCGTGCCGGACTGGCAGAGCGCGAATTTGCGCAAGCTGAAAATGGGCCGGATCCAGGCCGTGTTCTTTGAAAATGAATACTCTCCCCGCTATTACGCGGCGGAGGAAAACATGGATATCCACTTGGTTAAGTTGCCCATGCCCGAGCGGCAATTCACGATGGCGTATTCACCCAAGGCCGACAAGAACGCGGTGGCCCAGTTTGACAAGGCGGCGGCCGCCGCTTTCGCCAACGACCAGTTCCGGGCGTTCCTCGACCAATACATGAAACGCTGAACCGATAGCATTGCAGTAGTACAATATTTACCACTCCACCCTGCCTCATCAAAGCCATGGCGCGCCTGCAACTCGAATTCCCTGAAGACCAGTTTTATTTTTCCACCCAATTGACGGTCCGCGTCACGGACATCAATGCCGCCAATCACCTGGCCAACGATTCCATGATTTCGATGATTTCCGAAGCGCGCGCCCGCTTCCTGTACGACTTCGGCGTGCGGGAAACCGGGATCGACGGCACCGGCATCATCGTCACCGACCTGGCCACCACGTATAAGGCGGAAGCCCATGCCCGCGACCAGTTGCTGTTTGAAGTCGGCGTGATGGATTTCAATAAATATGGCGGCGACATCACCTTCCGCATCACCCGCCCGCACGACCAGAAACTGGTCGCGATGGCGAAATCGGGCTTTGTTTTCTTCAATTACAAGCGCAGCCAGGTGGTGCCGATGCCGGAGGATTTCCTGGCCAAGTTCCCCAAGGTGAACTGGATCGACTGAGGCGAAACGATCACCGGCCCGGGTGTGCTTACGCCTTGCAACGGTAGCGGCCCGTGGTGTCGACCACGGTGGCGCTCGGCTGCAAACTGCCGACTTTCTTGCATGCGCCGTACCAGATATCGGTATCGTAGGGCCGCGAATACCGGTTTTCGCTCGATTCCCCGCCTTCCAGCCAGAAGGTATGCACATAGAACAATTTGCCGGCCTGCGTACCGCAAATCCCGCCCGACGTGCCAGACACCTTGGAGCCGGCGGCGTGGCACGTCAGCACATAGACTTGTGTCGCGCACACATTGGAGATTTTCCATGCCTGCGTATCCTTGCCCTGTGCCCAGCGCAGGCACTCGACCCCGGAGGTACCGGCCGACGGCGTGATGGAGGTGACGGACTTGCCGGCCGGTGCCGGCGTGGTGGGTGTGGTGGGTGTGGTCGGTGTGGTCGGTGTGGTGGGCGTACCGCCACCGGGCGTCAGCGGCCCCAGGTCGCAACTGGAACCCCTGACCGAAGTATACAGCGGGCACTTCGACTCCGGCGGTGCGGACGGCGTCACGAAGGTCCAGGAATACGGCTGCGCCAGGTGATTGCCCTTCCTGGATTTCACACTGGTGCCCAAGGTCGCACGGTAGGTGGTATTGGCCAGCAAGCCCCCTGCCGGCGCCACCTTCAGCGTGTTATTGCCTTCCACATAGGTCGTGACGACGACCGGCTTGTCATCGGTGACGTTGTACAGTGTCAGTGCTCCCGCCACCAGGGTCGATGCCATCATTTCCGTCGTGCGGAAATCCACCGTGACGGCGTTGTACGCGGCCAGGTTCAGCGTCGCCCTGCTTGGCGGATCGCCCACCGGCGACGGCGTGAAGCCCGGATCGAACAGCACCGGCAACTTGCGCATATCATCGGGGATCTTCCAGGCCGGATTGACCTGGGCGCCAATCTCGCCGTTCAGTTCCACCAGATACTCACCGAATAGTTCCGCTTCCGGTATCACATGCAGCGCCTGCTTGAGCATCCCGTTCTGGTCGGTGCGATAGTCGATCTTGGTGGTGGACGGTACCTGCGCACCGGATAGCGTGGTCAACTTGATGGTGCCGATATTGGCCCCGATCCGTTCATTAAAGAACACATAGGCCAACATCGGGGTGCCGAATTCCGGCGGGAAGGCGGTGGTCGGGCCAAACATCGTCACGCGCAATCCATAGCCGAGCGCGGCAGGCGAGCACTGGTTCATGCTGGCATAGGGGTGCGAGCAGGCGCGCTCCAGGCAAATGCCGGCCACATCGAGCTGGTTGGCGGTACAGCCGGTCGGCGTCACGCATTGATTATTGATCAGTTTGGCAGGTGACGTGCACGTGATGGGCGGCGGTGGCGGGGTGACGCAGTAGCCGCCCTGCTTGACCTGGGGCGCCGTGCAAACCAGATCCGGGTCGTCCCAGGCCTGGCACTGGTTTCGCACGGCACTGGTACCGCCGGCGCACTTGCCCGGCGCGGTATGGAACACCTGGTATGGCTTCATGCGGTTGGAGCTGCGGCCATCACCCAGTTCAGCTTGTTGGTTGTGCCCCCATGCCCATACCGAACCATCCAGTTTCAACGCCAGCGCATGGGCGGTTCCAGCCGCGATGGCGGCCCCGTTATCCATGATCTTGACGGCCTGATAGCGGTCGACGACGGTACCGTCGCCCACTTGTCCATACTGGTTGTTGCCCCAGGACCAGATGCTGCGGTTTGCTTTCAGCCCGAGCGCGAAGTGCTGCCCGGCAACGATGGCGACATAGTTGTCCCCCACCTGCACCGGCTTGGTGCGGACCGCCAGATTGTCGCCGGTGCCCAGTTGGCCCAGGTTATTGTCGCCGATACCCCACAAGGTGCCGTCGTTTTTCAGGATCAGCAAGAAATTCGCCCCGCTGGCAACCTGCTTGACGTCCGTGGCGACGGTGCGCGGCGCCGTCAGGATCGCGTTGCCATCGCCGCCCAGTCGCAGCACATCGCGCCCCCAGGTCAGCAGGCTGCCATCGTGGGTCGTGGCGTACACCGTATCGATAAACTGGTAGACGGACTTTACGCCGCCCAGCATGGTGTAAGGGGCCACATTGTTCTCTGTGGTTTTACCCAGCAGGGTGCCGAAACGGCCATCGCCCCAGCCCACCAGTTGGCCGGTGATGGTGGTGGCCAGCGTCGCGGCACCCAGCGCAACGCTGGTGAAGCCGGAAAGGCCAGTGTTGGTCGGCGTACTGTATCCGGTTTTCGCCAGATTGGGACCGAATTGACCATTGCGGCCCAAACCCCACACATACAGGTCGCCATTTGAGGTGAGCCCCGCGAAATTGCCGGCATAGCCGTCGGCCGCAATTTTCGTGAAGGCAATGTCCGTCACCTTGATCGGCAGGTTGCTACCGACGCCGCCCGGCGCGCGTGCGCCCCAGCCCCACAGCGTACCATCGGTTTTCTGCACCAGTGCGCCATCGCCGGCGGCAAAGATGACTTGCTTTTCCAGCGCCAGGTCGGCCGCCAGTTTGGCGACGACACCGTTGAGGCGGGCCTGGTCGGCCTGACTGTCCGACGCCGTCGACACTTGGGACAAGGCGTCGCGCACGGCAGCATTGGCGTCATCACCGGAATAGGCATTGGTGGTCGCGGCCGAGGTCAGCGCGCTGGTGAACCCGCCGGCCAGCGTGGTTTTCTTGGTGATTAACTCGATGTCACTGTCGCGGGCGCCGGCCATCAGCGACAGCACGGCGTTGGCGCGCGTAATGGCGCGCTGGTCCAGTAATTGAACCCAGTAGGCTTTACCGGCCGCGTCCGGTTCACGGTTGAACAGATTGCGGTAAATCGCCGTGATGAACACGCCGGCGTTGCCCGGATATAAATCATTGGATTCCTGGCTGTTGCCGAAGCTGTCAATCACAGCGGCCACGTCGCGGTTGCTGCTGTACGCCGACCACAAGCCCTTGATGTCGGTGGGCGCTTTCAAGTCCAGCAACAGCTCGCCGTAATATAGCAACCCGCCCGGATCGGCGGGGCGACCGAAATACCCGACATAAATCTGTTGCAGCGCGCTGTCATACGCGCGCGCCGTCAAGGCCGGCGTGGCCGCCTGCGCGGGGGCGCCGGCCACCGTCCTGGTACGGGATGGCGTTTCGCCGCCGCAGCCAGCCAGCGTCAACAAGCACAGGAGGGGGATAACGGCATGGAAGGCAAGGCGGGGGAAATAGGTGGGCATGCTAGTTCCTGGCATGATGTCCAGGACGGTTTACAAGGGTGCCCAGCCTATCATAGTTCCATTTAATTAATGGTTATCCGCGCCGCTTGACCTCGACGTTGAAGGTCTTGCCGAACCAGGCATCGATCATTTGCTTTTCATGGCGCAGCGTTTCACTGCTACCGTACCGGTTCATTTCCTGAAGATAATTCAAGCTGGCCAAATCCGACTCACCGCTGTTAAGGACCTGACCGTTCTGCGTCAGGCGGTAGCGCAGGTGCATGCGCGGCCAGTCGGCGCCGCCGGTCAGCAGACGGATCTCATTGCCGCTGCGGCGCGTCGGTTCGATGCGGCCCGCCAGGTCGAGTTCCGTCACTTCGACGGTTAAATCCTGCCCCGCCGGCAACTGTTTGCCCAGCCGGGTGAAATGGTCGGTCAATTCTTTCAACACCCGCTCCCGGTCGATCGGGGAAAACGGCACGTCGATGAATTTGTCGGGTTCGATATAAGTGACGGTGGCGCCGGCCAATGCGGCGCCCGCCGTCAACGCAGCTCCCGTGGCCAGCACGGCGGCGGCCAGGGAGTGGATGGAGATACGCATGATGGTTTCCTTTCACGGGCAAGTGACTACCACAAATCACTATACGCCGATTTGACGTACCGCCGATGAAAGGAAATGTTTGCTTACGATTAGTTCAATCGTCAGCAAATTAGCTACCGATGCGGCCGCCGTCGTTCTTGGTGATGACGATGGTGGCCGAACGTGGGCGCTTGCCGGCGCCGTAACCAATGCTGGCAGGCCACTGGCTGGTGTACTTCGACGGATCGGCAATGTTGGCCTGGCTGGTGCCTTCACCCGGGTGCTGGATGTTGACGAACAGGGCCTTGCCATCCGGGGTTTCCGTGATGCCGGTCAGTTCGCAATCGACCGGGCCGACCAGGAAGCGTTTCAGCGTATCGGCCGTCGGCTTCTTGCCAACGAAGGTATCCACGTTCAGGGTGCCACCGGCGGCGGTCGGGTAGCTCAGCGACACTTTGCCGCCGTCGCCTACCTGGCCTGGCAAGGCCGCCAGCATCATGCAGTTGGTGACATCGGTGTAGGCGCCATCGTCGGTCTGGATCCAGCAAATGCCGGTCGACTGGCTGAAGGCCAGGCCATCCGGGCTGGAGTGATCCTGGTCCGAGGTCAGGTTCGACAGGTTGACCTTGCTGACGTCGGCGCCCGCTTCGGCGGCAAACAGGTACACGTCCCACGTGAAGTTGACAGCGGACGAACCGGCCGCGCCTTCCTTGACGCGCAGGATGTGGCCGTTCGGGTTGCCGTTCTGTGCGGAGGTGCCCTTCATGTCGGTGTAGGCGCGCGGGTTGGCGGCGTCCGGTGCCAGTTGCGACGAACCGGTCGGGTTGACGTTACGGTTGCTGTTGTTGGTCAGCGAGAAATAGATTTCGCCGTTGGCCGGGTTCACCGAGCACCATTCCGGACGGTCCATCTTGGTCGCGCCCACCGCGTCACCCGCCAGGCGGGCATTGACCAGCACGTCGGCCTGATCGGCGAATTTGTAAGCAGCGTAGCCGGCGATGGCGGCGTTCGACAGGTTCAGTTCGATCCAGGCGCCAGTGCCGTCGGCATTGAACTTGGCCACGAACAGTTTGCCGCTGTCGAGGTATTTGTCGCCGATTGCCAGCATGTCGGTCGGGGTCGCGTCCGCCGGGTTCCAGGTCGCGGTGGAAACGAATTTGTAGATGTATTCGTTACGCGAGTCGTCGCCCATGTACACGGCCAGCGGCTGACCAGCCACTTGTTTGCCGAAGGCGGCCGATTCGTGTGCGTAGCGGCCCAGCGCGGTGCGCTTTTTGACGGCCTTGGTCTTGTTGTACGGATCGGCTTCGACGATGTAGCCCATGCCGTTCATTTCGTTGCGGTAGTCATCGCTGCCATCAAGCGATGCGCCCAGCTTGCTGTTGTTCCAACGCGCGTATTTGTCGTCGGTGCCGCCCGATTCCCAGCCGTGGCGCGACGCGGCGCCCTGGCTGCGGCCATAGCGGTTCAGCGAGGCCACGCTCTTGTCATTGCCGCGCGCGGCATTGTCGGCGGCGCCGCGCGTGAAGTAGCCGGACCAGTTTTCTTCACCGGACACGAACGAGCCCCACGGGGTACGGCCGGTGCCGCAGTTGTTCAGGGTGCCACGGGTCTTGGTGCCGTCTTTCGAGTATTTGGTGATCGCCAGCGCATTGCCGCGCAACGGGCCGGACAGTTCGCACTCGGTCAGGCAGGTGACGCGACGGTTGAACGCGGAGTCCTTCACGTATTCCCATTTGCCGCCAGCCTTGCGCACTTCGACCATCGACAGGCCGTGCAACGCGGTTTCGCGGTCGATTTCGGCTGCCGGACGTGGCAGCGTGTTGGTGCCGCCATTGGCGTGGATGAAGAACGACGACAGTTTCTCGTTGGTGGTGGCTTCGTGATTCATGGCCAAGATGCCACGGTCGACGGCGGTGGACGACGCTTTGCCGTCCGCCGACAGGCCGAAGAATTCCATACCGTCATGGTGGTCGCCGGCGCGGCTTTCAAAGTCGGCGTCGGTGCCATCGTTCTTGTAGGCGGTGGCGGACGCGGTCAGTGGATCGCCCAGCGCGTACAGCACGGTGGCGGTATAGCCGGCCGGCACGGTCACCACGTCGGCCAGGCTTTTCGGCACGGCCGTGAAGCCCAGCAGTTTTTCCACGGGTGGCGTGACCGGCGGGGTCACGGGCGGTACCGGCGTGGCCGGCGCCTCGCTGCTGCCACACGCGGTCAATCCCATCGCGCCCATGACGGCGGTAGCGGCGCTGGCGGCGCTGCCGCGCAGCAGGTTGCGGCGGCTGATGCGCTGGTCCAGGATGGCACTGAAATGTTCGTTCTGGGTATCGTTGAAGCCGACGGTGTCATCCATGTCGATGCGGGCTGGTGCGCGGTCTTTAGTCATGTTTCGCAATCTGTGTGATGTGGAGGGATCAAAACGGCGTCATTCTAGAGTGGAAAAATGACAACAATGTGACGTGAAAAAATCATGCAGGCACACGGAGAACGTTAAAATATTGGCAAAACGGTCACAAAATTCAGCCAAACGCCGGCGTTTGTTGTTTGGCGTCCGCGCAAAGAGTGTTGCCAGTTGTTAATTCGGAGAAGCTGAGTCTACAATCGAAAAAGTGCGCCTAAAAAATGCGCATAAGTCCTTGTTGCAACGCCACATTTGCGGAAATTCGTCCCTATGTCTTTTTTGTCTTCTGCGTCGCCAAAACTCGCACCCTGGAAGGTATTGCTGGTTGACGATGAACCGGATATCCATGACGTTACCAAGCTGACGCTGACCCGTTTTCGTCTCGACGGCCGCGCGCTGACGTTCGTCCACGCCTATAGCGGGGCGGAAGCCAAGGAAGTGCTGGCGCGTGAAAAAGACATCGCGCTGGTCTTCCTCGATGTGGTGATGGAGCAGGAAGACAGCGGACTGGAAGTGGCGCGCTGGATGCGCCAGGAGTTGAACAACCAGTTTACCCGTATCGTGCTGCGCACCGGTCAGCCGGGCCAGGCGCCGGAAGAACGCGTGATCGTCAATTACGACATCAACGATTACAAGGAAAAGACGGAGCTGGACCGCACCAAGCTGTTCACCACCACCTTTGCCGCGCTGCGCGCTTACCGCGACATCATGAAAGTCGAAGAAGCGCGCATTGCCCAGGCCAATTACCGTGAAGGGCTGGAACGCGTGATCGAAGCGTCGGCCCATATTTTCCAGCAGCGCAACCTGAAAGACTTCGCCAACGGCTTGCTACAGCAAGTGGTGGCCCTGCTGCGCCTGGAAAACAGCCTGCTGCTGCGACTGCGCGCCGCCACCGCCATCAGCGGCGAAAACGACTATGAAGTGCTGGCGCAAATCGGCGACGAAGGCACGTCCATCCTGACACCGGACTTGCTGAACCAGTTGCACGCGGCGCAGAGCAACCGCATCTCCCGGCTGGAAGGCGACACCTATGTCGGCTACTTCCCCAATGCCAGCGGCAAAGTGTCGCTGCTGGTGCTAAAGGGCGTCGAAGAAATTTCCGAAATCGACGCCAAGCTGCTGGAAGTGTTCTGCTCCGGCGTGGCGATCGCGTTCGACAATATCCTGCTGACCCAGGAAATCACCGATACCCAGGCCGAGCTGATCCTGCGCCTGGGCGATGTGGTGGAATCGCGCTCGAACGAAGCCGGCAACCACGTGCGCCGCATGTCGGAAATCTGCCAGATGCTGGCGCTCGAATCGGGCATGCCGGAAGAAGAAACCGCCATCCTGAAACACGCGGCGCCGATGCATGACATCGGCAAGATCGCCACCCCCGACGCGGTGCTGCTGAAACCGGGCAAGCTCGATGCGGCCGAATGGGAAATCATGAAGCAGCACCCGACGGTCGGCCTGTCGATCCTCGACGGTTCGCAGCGCCCGATTCTGAAGGCGGCCGCCGCGATCGCGCACCAGCACCATGAAAAATATGACGGCAGCGGCTACCCGCAGGGCCTGAAAGGCGAAGATATCCACCTGTATGCGCGCATCGTGGCGGTGGCCGACGTGTTTGACGCGCTGATGCACAAGCGCTGCTACAAGGATGCGTGGCCGGTGCAGGAAGTGGTCAGCCATTTGCGCGAAGTGGCGGGCCAACACCTCGATCCGCACTATGTGGAAGTGCTGATCAATAACATCGACAAGGCGCTGGCCATCAACGAGCGTTTCCCCGACTAACGAGTCGTTCAAAAATAACTGTAACAGACTGTTGCGGCAGCGACGCATGGAACTTTGCCGCGCAGAAATGCGCTAAACTCGTCGGCTTTCAACCTGTGAAAGTTCCGACCATGCGCCCGACCCTGATTTACGCCAGCCTGCTCACCGCTTTTGTGTTGACGGGGTGTAGCGGGGATGGCGCAACGGTCGCCGGGCAGGACCGCGCCCGCCAGGGTGGCGCCGTCACGGCCACCGCGATGGCGGCCACCGCGATGGCGGCGCAAGCGGTCCAGCCGGTGATTTTCAGCGGCGTGATCGCCAACTACACCATCACCAAAACCGACGCCGGCTATACCATTGCCGACACCACCGGCGCCGAAGCGCCGCGCACGGTGGCCGCCACGGCGCGCTTGCGCTTTGCCGACGTGTCGATGGCGTTCGACGCCGCCGGCAATCCCGGCCAGGCCTATCGCCTGTACCGCGCCGCGTTTGCCCGCGAACCGGATGCCGCCGGCCTCGGTTACTGGCTGGGCGTGCTGGACCAGGGCACTTACCTGCTGGGCATGGCGGAAGGCTTTACCGCCTCCAGCGAATTCAAGGGCTTGTATGCGAACGCCGCCACCAACCGCGACATCGTCGCGCAATACTATGTGAATGTCCTGAAGCGCCCGGGCGAGCCGGCGGGCCTCGATTACTGGACCGGCATTCTCGACGAGAAAAAAGATACGCTGGCCGGCGTGCTGCGCAATTTCAGCGAAGGCCCGGAAAACAAGGCTGGCACGGCCGCCGCGATTGCCGCCGGCATCCGCTACATTGAATACGGCGTGCGCTACCCGGCCACCGCGTATCCGGTGCGCGCGGCCTACCAGCAAAGCGTTTCGACCGAACACACGGACTTCATGACGGTGACCGGCACCTGTCCTGGGACTGCGGCGATCACGCAGGCGGCCCCCATCGCCACCACATTCGAGGGCCAGGCAGCGAGCGCGCTGTCGGCCACGATCGACGCCGGCCTCACCAATTGCTCGGCCAGCCGCCGAACCTGGACCCAGACCGACTACGTCGACGGCAACCATGTCTTGCTGGGCTTTTCGCGCAGTGGCGTGGAATACGACGTCGGCGGCGGCAGCCTGCCGGCCACGCTGAAGGTCGGCGACAAAGGTGTCTATGCCACGCAAACGGCGTATGCCGACAGCAGCAAGAAATCCAATATCGGCAAGCGCACACTCAGCTATGCGCTCGATGCGGACGGCGAGTCCGCCAATACCGCGCTGTTGACCTTGACGGCGACGCACACGACCAGCGCCAATCTCAACAACTTGATCCTCACCAGCCGCTACCGCGTCGGCACCGATGGTTCAATGACGCTGCTGACGGTCGATGAGCGTCTCGGCGATGGCGCTTACCTGATCTATACGCAAGATCCGACCGTGGTCCAGCCGGCCAAGCTGACCATCACCGATACCCTGATCGGCAGCGGCGCCGTGGCGCAAAACGGCAAGACACTGGTTATGAACTACACCGGCTGGCTGTATGACCCGAAAGCGCCGGGCTTCAAAGGCCAGCAATTCGACTCGTCGGTGGGCCGCGGGCCGTTCGAGTTCGTGCTGGGCGCAGGCCGCGTGATTGCCGGCTGGGACCAGGGCATCCTGAACATGCGGGTGGGCGGCAAGCGCACCTTGCTGATTCCGAGCGCGCTGGGTTATGGCGTGTCGGGCGCGAATGGCAGCATCATCAAGGGCAATGCGGCGCTGGTGTTTGAGGTGGAATTGGTCAGTGTGAAGTAAGCCATCGCGGGGGCGGCGCTGCCGCCCTATTCACGTGGCCCTATTCACGCAGCCCGATTCGCGCCCCCCTTGCCGTGCTGCACCTTCGGAAACTTCAGGCTGTAATGCAAGCCCATGCCCGGCGCGCTGATCACCTTGACGGAGCCGCCCAGCGCGCCCGTCACCAGGTTGTACAGGATATGCGCGCCCAGGCCGCTGCCGCCGGAGCCGCGCTTCGTCGTGAAGAACGGGTCGAATAATTGCGCCAGCGTGGTCTGGTCCATGCCGATGCCGTCGTCGCTGTAGTCGAACAGCACGTGCTCGCCGTCGATGCGGCCACGGATCTTGATAATGCCGTCCTGGCCGTCGCCATACCCGTGTACCAGCGAATTGACCACCATATTGGTGATGATTTGCGAGACGGCGCCGGGGAAGCTTTCCATCTGGATATCCTCAGGCATATCGACATCGACCGTGATCGGCTTGCCCTTCAACTTCGGCTGCAGCGACAGCAGCACTTCATCGAGGTATTTGCGCAAGTTAAAGGAACGCACGCTGTCGGACGACTGGTCCACCGCCACCTGTTTAAAACTGCGCACCAGCGCCGCGGCGCGCTGGGTGTTGGTGGTCATGATGCGCAGCGACTGGTCGATGATGTCGAAGAACTGGTTCAAGCCTTCTTCATCGAGCACGCCGGCCGCCAGGTCTTCGCGCGTGAGTTTTAATTCTTGCACCAGATGGCTGGTGGCAGTCACGCAAATGCCCAGCGGGGTATTGATTTCATGCGCGACACCGGCCACCAGACGGCCCAGCGACGCCAGTTTTTCCTGCCGCACCAGTTCCGACTGCGCTTCCTGCAACTGGTGCAGCGCATGGTTCAGCGAGACATTCTGTTCTTCCAGCGTGTCCTTGGCCAGGCGGATCGCGCGCTCGTTTTGCAGGCGTGAAATCGCCACCGCCACGTGGTTGGCCATGAACGCCAGGATGTCGAGGTCCGACTGGCCGTACACCACGCTGTCGTCATAACTTTGCACGATCAGCACGCCATACGCGTAATCGTTGAGCATCATGGGCGCCCCCATCCAGCTGGCGATGTCCTCATTGCCCAGCGGGTGGTCGATTTCACCCTGTTCCAGCAATGCGCGGTAACTGTCGCGGTCCAGCAAGCACGGCTTGCGCTGCTTCAGGATATACGAGCTCATGCCGATGCCGTACTCGAAGCGCTTGACCGGCGCATCCGCATCTTTTTCATCAATAAAGTACGGGATCGTGATGTCGTTGCTGCTGGGCTGGTACAGCGCGATCAGGAAGTTGCGCGCGGTGACGACTTCACTGATGGCTTCATGCAACTGGCCCCAGATAGTTTCCGTGTCCCACGCACCGGCCGACAGGCTGGCGATTTCATACAGGGCACGCTGCAGGCTTTCCGCGCGGCGACGCTCCGCCACTTCGACTTCCAGCGCGGCCGTGCGTTCGTGCACGGCCCGCTCCAGCCGGTCCATGCTCTGCAATCCCTGCAGCGCACTGGAGACATAATTGGCGACCAGTGAAAACAGCGCCTCATCTTCCGTGCTGAACGTATGTTCCTTGTCGTAACTCTGGATCACGATGACGCCCAGCGCCTGGTGATTCTGGTCAATCAGCGGGCACCCCATCCAGTGCTCGGCCGTGCTGCCCCAGCCCCACGCGTTGCCATCCAATGCGTGCTGGGTATCCTCTTCCGCCGTCATGATCAGCGGCTGGCGGTTCAGCAGCACCCAGGCGGTCGGCGACTGGTCGGGTGATGCCAGCGTCACCAGGTCGCCACTGCCCGGCGCTTCATCGAGCTCATCGACGAAATACACGAAGCGCACGGCATCGGGCTTGCCATCGAGATCACTCAGCGCCACAAAAAAATTGGCCGCATACATGATGCGGCCCAGCGCGGCGTGTACCGCTTGCAGGAATTGCGCGATATCGGTGCACGTGCTCGATTTTTGCCCAATCTCGAGCAACATGCTTTGTACGGCTTCCAGGCGGCTGAGGCGACTTTCCATCTGTGTTTTCCTATTGGGCAAAATTCGCATAGGAAATACTATCAGGCGGCACCTGTCCAGGCCAGACAATTGGGCCTGGATGCAACATCACGGCTTGCGGTAACCCGACTCCATCCACGCCGTGGCGCTGGCCACCGACAACTTGAAGTTCGGCGCGACCCGCACCTGTGCCTGTTCTTCGCCATAGGGATCGAACGCGGTCAGCGTGGCGTACGGATCATCTTCATCGGCGGTAATGTCGAGATTGACGGTGATGTAGGCCGCGCCCACCGTATGCACACGCACACTCTTGTGCAATTGCGCATGCAATTGCTGTTCGTGGCGGCGGATCACCTCGCTGGCGGTTTTCACCAGGGTATTGAAAGCATTGATATCGAGCGGTTTCGGATTTTTCTTGTCGCGGCCCATGGTCCATGGCCCCACCAGCGCGGGCTCCGGCTCGCCATCCTTGATCATGGCGACCGCCCAGCCTTCATCTTCTTCATTCTTGATGACGCGTGCCGTCCAGCCATTGCCCTGCCACACGCGGTCTTCCTGCACCAGCACTGGTTCGTCTGCGAATTCCATCAAATCATCTGTCATAGCGGCCCCGGCATTAGTTTACGAATTACTGTGATTATATACAGTTATTTTTGTGCGGCAAACAAAAAGCCCGCCAACCGCGGGCTTTCGATGTGCAGGCCAGAGCGCCCGACGTTTAGATCAGTCGGCACGCAGGCGGGGGCGGCGGCATGATAGGCGGCCCCAGCGGCGTGCGGCGTGGATCAATCGCCGGCTCCGGCATATGGTAAGTGTACGGATTGATGATAATCGGCGGGATACTGGGCGGTGCGGACGGTGGTCCCTTGGGTCCTCCCGAGCACTGTGCGCTACGCTGGCGCATTGTACTGCCGAATCCCGAGGATATCGATTGACCCTCGCTATGTTCAAGCCATGCCATATTGCCCTCCATGTGCAGGATAGGTAATCAGTATAGTTAAGCATGCTTTTATTTCAAGGAAAAGCTGCCTAGTTTTTCAGCAGGCTGCGCTATGGAAACCGTCTGTCCGGGATAGCGTCCCGTTGATCCCGCCAATTCCACCGTTTATCGCACGCTTGTGGTGGCGCAAAGGGGCGCAGCGTACAGTTTCACCATACCAACCAGAAACACCATCACCACCACAAGGGGAACTAACATGAAAAAGCTCTTTGCCATCGCCATCATCGCCATCCTCGCCCTGTGCGCGTGGAATGCCATCGACACCAGCGACATGATCGTCAACATCGATGGCGAAGAAGTGGACGGCCCGCTGGGCGCCTTGCTGGGCTTGGTCTTCGGCGGCCTGGGCATGGTGATTGCCGCGATTGCCGTCACCTGCGCCGCGGTCTTTGTCGGCTTCGTGTTTGCCGGTGTGGGCGTGCTGCTGGTAGTGGGCCTGGCGCTGGTGGGCATCATCCTGGCGGCCTTGATTGCACCGTTCATGCTGCCCCTGCTGATTCCCGCCGCGATCATCTGGTTCATCCTGTCGCGCAACCGCAAGCACCGCGACAAGGCAGCGTTCGAACCCGCCGTCTGACGCCACCGACGCCACTCAATGTACCGAATGTACTGAATGCACTGAATGCACTGAATGTACTACAGCGCCGGGGGCGTCAGCGCCTCCGGCTTTTCCTCGACGGCCGCATCACTTCCGTCGCCGGCCAGTTCGACCCGATTCCGCCCGCCCCGTTTAGCCCGATACAGCGCCTTGTCGGCGCGGATCAGCGCCGCATCGCCGCCCTGGTCGCGCGCATCCATGGTGGCGATGCCGATACTGACCGTCACGGCCAGCACATGGCCATCCATGGCCAACGGCGTGCTGCCGATCCGCTGGCGCAACCGTTCGGCAAACGCCAGCGCGGCGGCAACGTCCGCGCCCGGTAGCAGCACGGCAAATTCCTCGCCGCCGACACGCCCCAGGATGTCGATCTTGCGCTGGCAATCGCGCATCTGCGCGGCCATGTGGCGCAGCACCGCGTCGCCCGCCGCATGGCCATATTCATCGTTGACGCGCTTGAAGTGATCGATGTCGAGCATCAGCACGGCGGCGCGGCCGCCGCACACGCCGACGTCGCGCTGCAGGCGCGCCTGTTCATCTTCCAGGCGGGCCATGAATTCACGCCGGTTCGGCAAGCCGGTCAGGAAATCGGTGGTGGCCAGCAACAACAATTCATCGTTCATGCGCTTGCGTTCCGTGATGTCGACCGTGGACACGATGACGAAATCCAGATTGTGCGTATGGCCGGGCATCACCAGCAAGGTCAGTTCATTCTGGCGGGTGGCGCCATCGAGCCGCAGGAACGTGCTTTCACAGGAAAACAAATGCGCGCCCTGCAGCAGCGCCGCCAGCGCCTGGGCAAACGCGGGCATGGCGCAAACATCGAAATTTTGCGCCAGCGACAGCGCCGACAAATCCTTGGCGCCCGGCGCCGCCCCCACCTGCGCCAGCGCCGCCGCATTGACATCGACAATGCGCACCAGGGCGGCCATGCGCACCAGCTGGCTGGGATTATTTTGCAGGAACAGCGGGATATCTTCCACCCCGGACTCCCGCAATTGCTGCAGCGCGCCATGCACGGCCGACCAGTCCTGTTCCCACAACGCCACCGGCGCGTTGTCATACAGGCTACGGAAGCGCGCTTCACCGGCGCGCAGCGCCACGCCGGCCTGCGCCTGTTCGATGGTGATGCCAGCCAGCCGCGACGCCTGTTCGATCAGCGTCAGGTGCGCCAGACTGGGCCGCTGGGCTTCGCGCTGGAAGATGGCAAACGTGCCGAGGATCTTGCCGGTGGCGCCACGGATCGGCTCGGACCAGCAGGATTTCAGTCCGGCGCGCGCCGCCAGGTCGCGGTATTGCCACCACAACGGATCGGCGCCCAGGTTTTCCACGATCACCCGCTGCCCCGTTATGACGGTCTGGTCGCAGCAGCCCTCGCCCATCGCCACGTCATGGCCATGCAGCGCCGCGTTGAAAAACGCGGGCAGGCTGGGCGCCGCGCCCACCAGCAGGCGGCGCCCTTCCTCATCGAGCAGCAGCAATGCGCACAGCATGCCGGGATTATCGGCCTCGACACCCTGCACCACGCTGTGCAGCACGGCTTCCAGCGGCGCGCCGCTGGCCAGCAATTCCAGCACATGGCGGCGCATCTGTTCACGCCGCTCACTGTGGGTGCGTTCGGTGATGTCGCGGAACGACCAGAGCCGCACCGATTCATTGCCCACGCAAATGCCACGGATCGAGTGTTCCAGCACGCGACCATCCTTCAAGTGCAGTTGCGCGCGCTGTTCCTCGTTCGGCTGCAGCTGGCGCCGCACGGCATCGTCCAACACCGGCGGATACACCAGTTGCGCCGACACGTGCCGCATCAGGGTGGCGCCGTCGGTCTGCCAGTCCAGCTGCTCCGGTACATTCCACAACTCACGAAAGCGGCGGTTGGAGTTGAGGATGGCGCCACGGAAGTTGTCGACCAGGATGCCGTCCACCGTGGAATCGAGGATGCTGCGCAACACTTGCTGGCTGCGCTGTGCGCTTTCCGCCATCGCCACCAGGTTGGCCTGGCCTTCGGCCAGTTCTTCGGCCAGTCGGCGGGTCTGCTCCAGCGCCGCGCGCGACTTGCGCCGGCTATGCGCCAGCAACCAGGCCAGCGCCGCCAGCACGCCGCTCAGCACCACGCCCGAGACGCCGATCAGTTGCACCCGGCCATTGCGCTCAACGGCATCGCCACTGCCCGGCAAACCGCCGATGCGCAAGGTCCAGCGGTGGCCCGCGATGCGGATCTTTTGCACCGCGCGCCGCACCGGTGCACCGGCGACATCGGCCACGCTGTCATACATGCGGTTCGCCACGTCGAGCGCATCGCCATCATAGATTTCCACGTCCAGCGCGGTGGCCCGGTCACCACCGATGCCGGCCATCACATCGCCGATACGAAATGGCGAATACAGCCAGCCCACAATGGCGGCCCGGCGCTGTTGCAGGGTGCTGTGCGGCATGCCGTTGCGGTACACCGGCAGCACGATCAGGAAGCCGGACTGGCCTTGCGCCGAGGTTTCCTGCACCAGCGTGATCTTGCCCGACATGGCCGGCAAGCCGGTGTCACGCGCCAATTCCAACGCGGCGCGGCGCACCGGCTCAGACAGCGGATCATAGCCGAAGGCACGCAAATTGACGCCGTCAAACGGCTCCAGGTAAACGATGGGGGCGTATTGCGGACGCTCGCCCGCCGGGCGGATCGCATAGTCGGGGAAACCTTCGCTGCGGATGCCCGCGAGATGGACATCGCGCTGACCAGGTTCGACCAGGCGCATGTAACCGATCCCCTGGATGCCCGGGAAGTGCTCGTTCAGCCCCTGCCCGGCAACATAGCGGTGGAATTCAGTGCGGTCGACATAGTCGGAACTCGCATATAAACCCTGCGCACCATACAAAACCTGCACATAGGTCTGCATCCGCTGCGCAATATTGTTGACCAGATCATGGACGCGGTAATTGAAGTCGGCCCGGTTATCCCGTTCGGCGTCCAAACTGGCGTTGCTCCACAGCCACCAAGTCGAGCCCAGGCAAACCGCCAGCACCAGTCCCGACGTACACATCGGACTGAGCAGATATTGCGACAGCCATCGTTCGCTGATCCGGCGTGGTTGGGGCCGGGAGATAGGCTCTTCCATGGATTTCATACATCGGGAGGGGGGGCAGGCATCACCTTGATAGTACGTTAGGCGAACGGTGCAGGCAACGCCAGTTTGTGGATTATCGGCAATAACCACCACGGTATTGGCAATGACAATCGGGCACCGCGTCCCGATTGTCAGGCGCAGTCTGACAACGACCGTAAAACACTTACAGCGTGCCGTTACCTGCGGCAAATTGCGTGTAGCCGCGGGCACGCAGTTCACAGGCCGGGCAGGTACCGCAACCGTAACCCCAGTCATGCAGCGCGCCCCGCTCGCCCAGGTAGCAGGTGTGGGTGCCGGAACGGATCAAGTCAACCAGGCCCTGGCCACCGAGTTGGTGCGCCAGAGTCCAGGTCTGCGCCTTATCCAGCCACATCAGCGGTGTTTCCAGTTTCAGCCGGGTTGCCATGCCCAGGTTCAGCGCCACTTGCAGCGCTTTCATCGTATCGTCGCGGCAATCCGGATAGCCGGAGAAATCGGTTTCGCACATGCCGCCCACCAGCACGTTCAAGCCACGGCGATACGCCAGGGTGGCGGCCGTCATCATGAACATCAGGTTACGGCCCGGGACGAAGGTATTGGGCAAGCCATTTTCCTGCATGACGATTTCGATGTCTTCCGTCATGGCGGTGTGCGACAGCTGGGAAATCAGGCCCAGGTCGATCATGTGGTCGTCGCCCAGGCGCGCCGCCCATTCCGGTTTGTGGCTGCGCATCTGCGCCAGCAATTGCGGACGCACTTGCAGTTCGATGGCATGGCGCTGGCCATAGTCGAAGCCGATGGTTTCCACGCGCGCGTAGCGCTCCAGCGCCCAAGCCAGGCACGTGGTGGAATCCTGGCCGCCGCTGAATAACACCAGCGCTGCGTCAGTAGCAGTCATAATTGATCCTTGTTTGCAAACTCATAAACTTAGTCGAACGCCATCGCGGCGGCCGATCCGGTAACATGGCCGGCGACCCAGCGAGGCAGGATCACGAATTTTGGCACAACTCTCCCTGACGGGCCATCGCGCCCCCACACTATTGATGGCACTGGCCGCCACCGCAGCCGCCTGTGCGCCCCTGCACGCCATCGCCGCGGACGCATTTCACTATACCGTCCGCATTAGCGCCCCCGGCAAGCTCGATAACCTGCTGCGCGACAATCTTGACCTGGAACGCTTCCACGGCAATCCGCACATGGACCGCGAACAACTGCAGCGCATGGTGCGCGCGGCACCGGAACAGGTGAAAACCCTGGTGGCGACCGAAGGGTATTTTTCTCCCGTGGTCAGCGCCCGCATCGACGAGGGCAACGAGCCGGTGGTCGTGATCGAGGTGCAGGCGGGCGAGCCGGTGCTGGTGGACAGCGTGGACATCGTGCTGGAGGGCTTTAAGCCGAATCCACAATCGCCGTTCGACACCGCCGCCCTGGCTGCATCGTGGACCTTGCCCAAAGGGGAAGTCTTCCGCCAGGAAGACTGGGAAAAGGCCAAGCGCGCCTTGCTGCGACAAGTGGTGCAGACCCGTTATCCGCGCGCCGTCCTGACGGCAACCGAGGCCGCCGTCGATCCCGAGCGCCGCGTGGCCAGCTTGCGGCTAGTGCTCGACAGCGGACCGGAATTGCGCTTCGGCGCGCTGCGCATCGAAGGACTGAAGCGCTATCCGGCGTCCATCGTCGCCAACCTGAACCAGATCAAGCCAGGCGACTATTACAGCGAAGCGGCGCTGCAGGCGTATCAGGCGCGCCTGCAGGACACCGGCTACTTCGCCACCGTCGAAGTCAGCGCCGACATGTCCGCCGTGCTCGATGAACAGATCGAGGCGGGCCAGGAACAACGCGCTGGCGCCCCTCAGGACACGGCGCCGGCGCCGATCTTGCCGCTGCTGGTGCGGGTGGTGGAAAACAAGCGCCGCAACGTCAGCGCCGG